>JBAYZQ010000091.1:0-8764 GCA_041672385.1 Sphaerochaetaceae bacterium
TTTTTATATGCCCAATATGATTAGCATGATTATTGGAGGATATATGTGGATGTTTATTTTCACTAAAGTTCTCTACTATTTTGCCGATAATTATGGAATGAAATTTCTTGATCATTCTTGGATTGGGAATCCAAAATGGAGTTTTATAGCAATTGTTATAGTTTCTTCATGGGCCATGGTTGGGTATTTAATGATAATTTATATTGCGGCACTTCAAGGAATTCCTTCTCAAATAAAAGAATCTGCATATCTTGATGGAGCTGGCACGTGGACTTGCTTTTTTAAAATTATCCTTCCTATGATAAGACATGCTTTAACAATTTGTGTTTTCTGGACACTAAATGCTGGATTTCAAGTCTTTGATGTAATTTTTTCACTTACTGGTGGAGGACCAGGAAGAGCGACTCAATCAGTTTCTATGAATATTTATGAAGAAGCTTTCAAAAATAATATTAGATTTGGTTATGCAACTGCAAAATCTACAACTCTTTTTATAATAGTTCTTGTTATAACGTTGATACAAATTAAATTTATGAAAAAAAGGGAGCTTGAATTATGATTAATAAAACCAAAATTGGCCAGATTTTGCTTTGGGGCTTTCTTTCCCTTTTAGCTATATTTTGGGTTTTTCCTCTTATTATGGCTTTAATAAATTCTTTGAAGACAAATGGAGAATTGCTTACAAATGTAATTTCTTTTCCTAAAAACCCAAATTTTGACAATTATTTAAGAACTTTTAAAAAAATGCACTATTTTAGAAGTTTGCTAAATATTACTATAATTTCAACAATTGGTGTAACTTTAATTGTGGTTTTTTCATCAATGGCGGGCTGGAAGTTATGTAGGACAAAGACGCGTTTATCATCTTTTTTATTTGCTGCATTTATTTTTTCAATGTTAATACCTTTTAACTCAATAATGATTCCTCTTTATAAAATTGTATTAACACTAAAGATTAAAAACTCCCTTGTTGGGTTTGGAACCGTTTATGCTGGACTAGGGGTTAGTATGGCAATCTTCCTTTATGAAGGTTTTGTAAAAGGAATTCCTGTTGAACTTGAGGAGGCCGGTATTATTGATGGATGCAATGATTTTAAGGTGTTTAGTCGTATTGTTTTTCCTCTTTTGAAGCCAATAACGGTAACTGTATGTATAACAAACTTATTATGGATTTGGAATGATTTCTTACTGCCTTTAATTGTTATTTCAGATAATAAGAAATATACACTTCTTCTTTCTACAAATACTTTATTTGGACAATATAGTAGTGATTGGACTGCAATACTAAGTGCTTTAATATTAGCAGCAATCCCTGTTGTTATATTTTATTCAATTTTTCAAAAAGAAATACTAAAAGGCATTTCTGATGGTGCCTTGAAGGGTTAATTATGGGATTTATTCAAATTAAAAATAAAAAATTAAAAGTCGAAAATAAAGAAATCTTTCTTAGAGGTTTTGGGCTTGGTGGATGGCTTATTCCAGAAGGTTATATGCTTAAATTCTTTACTTCCTGTGATCGTCCTAGACGTATTGAAAAGCTTGTTGAAGAAACTTGTGGTCAAGAGTATTCCAAATATTTCTGGGATCAATATTATGATAAGTATATAAGTGAGTTTGATATAAAACTTATTGCTGAACAGGGTTTCAACTGTGTTAGAATACCAATTAACTCTAGAACTTTATTTAATCTGGAATCCCAAGAAATATCGTTTAATAAAACAATTCTTGTCTTTCTTGATCGTTGTATTACTTGGTGTAAGAATTATGGTGT
Organism: Sphaerochaetaceae bacterium; assembly: GCA_041672385.1. Taxonomy (GTDB): domain Bacteria; phylum Spirochaetota; class Spirochaetia; order Sphaerochaetales; family Sphaerochaetaceae; genus JBAYZQ01. The sequence goes on from JBAYZQ010000091.1 coordinate 1,772, forward strand.
TTATGTTATTTTGGATATGCACGGAGCTCCAGGAGGCCAGACTGGACAAAATATTGATGACAGCCTTGCTGATAGTCCTGATTTGTTTTGTAATTCTGTTTTTAGAGATCAACTTTGCAAATGTTGGCGTCTTTTAGCATTACATTATTCAAATGAAGAATTTATTGTTGGTTATGATCTTCTTAATGAACCTCTTCCCAATTTTTTTAATCAATACAATTCAATGGTTTTACCTCTTTATAAAAAGGTAATATCTATTATCAGGGAAGTTGATGTTAATCACATAATTATTCTAGAAGGAGTTCATTGGGCTTCTGATTTTTCTATTTTTGAACCTTTGACCAAAAAAGAAGTCAAAGATAATCGAATAATGTTACAGTTTCATAAGTACTGGAATAATCCTGATGAAGAAAGTTTGAAAGAATACATTAAAATTTCAAATCTTCTAGAAACACCTTTACTAATGGGAGAGGGAGGGGAGAATAATTTAGATTGGTATACCCTTGCTTTTCCTATGTACGAAAAGCTTGGTATTCATTGGAATTTTTGGACTTATAAAAAGATGGAAAACTCTAATTCTCCTGTCTCCTTTTTTTCCCCACGGGAGTGGAAGAAAGTCCTTTTGTATTTAGAAAACAAAGAGGAAAAACAAGCTGTCGATTTTAGAAGTATTTTTGATTCTCTCTTAAGAAATCTTCAAAAGGTCAAAATAAACCAGGAAGTTTTTAATTCTCTTAACAGAGAAGCCCCGCTATCAATTCCTTGTGAAGGATTTGATAATTTTTATATTAAAGATAATTATTGTAGTGATGTAAGTTTTAGAAATGATACAGGAATTTCATTTTCTTTTGAAGATGGTCATAAAGGTAAACCAGACTATCAAAAAATGAACGGTGAACCTCAGAAAAAAAGTGATAACATAATTGTAAGACTTACCGAAAAAGAGTGGCTTGAATATCGAATACACTTAAAGAAAGGACAAAATACTATTTCTTTGAAATTGAAAGGTTGTGGTTCTATTGAGTTTAAATGGAAGGGTTCTAAGGTAATACGAAATTTTGATTCTCTAAAAATTATTGAAGATAAATTTCAAATTTATGTTTCAGAAGAAGTTGATCTTATTCAAATTTATTGTCAAAAGGGAAGATTATTTTTAGACAGAATTTCGTTTAATATGGAAAAAGCAAAAGCAAATATAATTTATACTTCAACCTTTAAGAATTCTTTTTGTGTATATGAAATGGAGAAAGAAATAGTTCAAGATGATAGTGAAAAGGAAGACAAAATTATTGATATTCATCCAGAAATTGAATTTCAAAAATTCAAGGGGTTTGGAGGAGCTTTCACCGAGTCTTCCGGGTTTGTTTTTTCAAGATTGTCTAAATCTTTTCAGGATGAAATTATAAATCTTTATTTCGGGAAAGAAGGTCTTGATTATCAATTTGGAAGAATCCCAATTGATAGTTGTGACTTTTCTTTAGGGGAATATAGTGAGATCCAATCTTTAGAACAAATAAAAAGCTTTTCACTTGAAAGAGCGGAAAAATATATTATTCCTTTTATCACCAAGGTGAATGAGTTTAAAGGAAGTTTAAAGTTAATATTTTCACCTTGGTCACCTCCTGCCTTTATGAAAGACAATATAAAAAGGATAGGAGGAGGAAAATTAAAAAAAGAATATTATCCAGCATGGGCTGAATACCTAGTTTCATATTTAAAAAAATATAATGAAAAAGGCTTTACTGTTTTTGCAATTTCTTCTCAGAATGAGCCGAATGCAGTGCAGAAATGGGATTCTTGTTGTTATTCATCAGAAGATGAAGCCTGTTTTATTGGAGAATTTTTGGGTCCTGAATTAAGTAGAAGTGGATTAAATGATGTAATTATTATTGGATGGGATCACAATAAGGATCGAGTTTTTGAAAGAACTTGTGAACTGTTAACAAATCCTTTAGCAGAGAAATATATTAATGCTATAGGTTTCCACTGGTACAGTGGTGATCATTTTATGGCCCTTTCAATGATTAAAAAAATGTTTCCCGAGCTAATGCTTATTTCAACAGAGTCTTGTGTTGAATTGCTTAAGACTGATACAAGCCATTGCCAAAATGGACAACGTTATGCTCATGAAATAATTGGAGATTTAAAAGCTGGATTAAATATCTTTCTTGATTGGAATCTTCTTTTAGATGCTTCAGGTGGACCAAATTATGTTGGAAATTATTGTGTTTCACCTATCATGACAGATAAAGATTTTAGTAGAATAAATCTTAGTGAAGAATACTATTACTTAATGCACTTCAGTAGGTTTATTACCGATGCTGTAATAATTGGATCTTCTTCATATACTGATAAGCTTGAAGTTGTATCTTTTAAAAAGGAATCAACAATATTTGTTGTTATTTTGAATCGTAATTTAGAAAAACAAAACTGTAATATTCGCTGTGCAAAAAAAATCTTAAATATTGATATACCTGAAAAAAGTATTGCAACTGTGAGTTTCAAAATAGAAAATAAGAATTTATATTTAAAGTGACTTTTTTAGGTAATTTCTTTTGATTGTTGGAAATGGGGAGTAGCCTCTATTTCTTTTTTAAATTTAGATAAATTCTACAAAAGTCTATTATTCAAAACCACTTGTTTGCAAAATTGATTTTCACACACTTGAATATTATCGCCTATCACTTAGACCTACCGGTTATAGATTGTAAAAAATAAATATTTTTTTCTTGCTTTTTTTTAAATTGATGATAGACTAACAATAAGTCGGGAACGTTCCCAATATTTTTTTAATTAGTTTAGGGAACGTTCCCAATAATAAAAAAGGTAAAGGAAAGTAAAATGTCATCAATACTTGATGTAGCAAAAGTTGCAAAAGTTTCAAAAAGCACCGTAAGTAGAGTCCTCTCTGGAAACAATTACGGGGTAAGTGAAGAAACAAAGATTAAAGTTGAAAAAGCTGCAGAAGACATAGGATATGTTAAAAACTATCTTGCAAGTTCATTAAGAACCAATCAAACAAAAACCATTCTTTTGATTATTCCAGATGTTTCCAATAATTTCTGGGCAGAAGTAGCACGTGGAGCACAGGATTATTTTGATAAAATGGGTTATAGCCTAATTCTTGCCAATTCTGACGGTGATAATAACAAACAACTAAAGTACTTGAAAATGGCACAAAGAAATAAAGTAGACGGAATTTTGATTAATACAAATGATACCTTGCTTGATGAAATCCAAAACACAGGACTTCCTTTTGTGTTAATTGGGAATGCTAACTCAACCTCAAGATTTCCAAGAGTTAGTTCTGATTCCTATGAAGGAATTAAGAGAGCCTTAGAATATCTTTATGATAATGGGCACCGAAAAATAGCAATGGTTTCTCCTTCTAATAAGGATTCAGCTCTCTCTAAAGTGTCAAATAGAGTAAATTCTTATAGTGATTTTCTAGAAAGTCATAAAATGGAATTTAAAGAAGAATATTTTTTCTGCTGTCAGCCAAATTTAAAAGACGGAGAAGAACTTGCAGTTAAGATTTCTAAAATGCAAAATCCTCCAACTGCAATTATTGCAGCAAACGATTTATTTGCAGCAGGCTTTATTAATGAAGCAGTAAGAAGAAAAATTCGAATTCCAGAGGATATATCTGTTATTGGTGTTGATGATATTCCCTTAGCCTCAATGATAAATCCAAAATTAACTACACTGGAGAAGCCGAAACACCTGCTTGGAAAAGTTGCCGCTGAAACAATTATTTCCGTAATTAAAGGTGAAGAAGTCATACAGAATAATAAACTTCCTGTAAATCTGATAATTAGAGAATCATCTAAATCTATTTAGGAGTAAAGTGTAATGAATAAATCATTTAAAATATTATCACCTTGTGGAATACTAGGTTATGGATTTCCAATAGATTCCTTTTTAAAAGGAATTGAGGAAAAACCAGATGCTATAGTTGTTGATGCTGGATCTACTGATGCAGGGCCACACAAACTTGGAGCAGGAGTTGCAATAGTTAGCCGTCGAGCTGCCAAGAAAGATCTATCTTATCTTGTAAAAGGTTCTATTAGTTTAAATATTCCTCTTTTAATTGGATCTGCAGGGGGAAGTGGTGCAAAAAAACATGTTTTGTGGACTATGGAAATTCTAAATGAAATATTAAAAGAAATTAAAGCTGAAAGAACTAAAGTTTCTTTAATATGGGCTGATATCCCTAAGAAAGCAATACTTAAGAAAATGAAGGAAGGCAAAGTTGAACCACTTGGAAAGACTGCCCCGGTTCTTACCCCCAAAACCCTTGATGAAACTAATGGTGTTGTTGCCCAGATGGGAGTGGAACCAATACTTAAAGCACTTGAAACTGGAGCTCAGATTATCGTCTGTGGGAGAGCATATGATCCATCACCTTTTGCTGCAGTGGGAATAAAAGCAGGATTTTCTCCGGCTTTGGCCTATCACATGGGAAAGATTCTAGAATGTGGAGCCCTATGCTGTGAACCAGGAACCACCAAAGATTGTATGATAGGAGAACTTTTTGAAGACTATTTTGAAGTTTATAGTCCAAATCCAATAAGAAAATGTACTAAAGTCAGTGTAGCAGCTCATACTTTTTATGAGAAGGACCATCCTTATTTGCTTCATGGACCTGGTATTATTCAGGATTTGAGTCAATGTGAATTTACTCAGATTAACGAAAGGAAAGTTAGAGTAACCGGAAGTAAATTAACAGCTACCAACCCTTATTGCATAAAACTTGAAGGTGCAAAACAATCGGCTTTTAGGACCTTTGTAATTGCTGGAGTAAGGGATCCTCTTCTTATTGGACAAATTGAAGAAGTTGAAGAACTTGTGAAAGAAAGTGTTAAAAAACAGTATAAAGAAATTGAACCTGAATCTTACACTATTTCTTTTTATAACTATGGAAAAAATGGAGTGATGGGAGAGATAGAGCCCATAAATAAGCCAGGATATGAACTTGGAATCATGTTTGAGGTTTTGGCAAAGACTCAGGAAACCGCTTCAGCTATCTGTGCATCAACAAGATCAACTTTTCTTCATTATGGATATGAAGGACGAAAATCTACAGCAGGAAATCTTGCTTTTCCATTTGCTCCAAGTGATGTTGAATTCGGACCTGTATATGAATTTTCAGTTTATCATCTCATGGAAATCGATGATCCGTGTGAATTTTTTCCGATTGAAAAATGGGAGATAAAATAATGAGCGAAAAACTTGTAGATCTTGCAAAAGTATTAAGAAGTAAAAATAGTGGACCTTTCCAAATTACTTTGGATATTTTATTTGATAATAAAGAAGCCTATGACCGGGTTGTAAAAGCAGATGTAATAAATGAGGAAACAATAATGAAACTTTATCATCTTGAAAGGAAAAATATATGTTGCATAGTTTTTTTTGAGAAGGCCTTGGGAATCAAAGTAACCTATAACCGTAAGATAGCAAGCGGTGGATGCTTTGATAGAGATGTTTATGGAGCACAACAACAATCTCCATTGTTTGATTTAGAAGTGGAATAAAGGATTTAATATGGTTGAAATGAAATTACCTAATCAAAGACAAACTTTTTGGAAAAAAATAAAAGCAGAAAAAGTGCTATATTTTATGATATTACCAACCATTATTTATTTTTTGGTATTCAGAGTTTTTCCTATATACAATATGAGACTTGCATTCTTTAAATATAGTTCTCGTGAAAGTTGGACTTTTGTTGGATTGAAATATTTTAGAATGATATTTAAGTCTCCCGACTTTAGACAAATACTAAAAAATACTCTTACAATTAGTTTTATGAAATATGTACTTTTATTTCCTGCTTTTCCAATATTTGCCATAATGCTAAATGAAGTAAGATGGAAAGGCCTTAAAAATAGCGTTCAGATTATTTCCTATTTACCCCATTTCCTTTCTTGGATTGTTATTGCTGGAATTTGGATTTCCACTTTATCAATTGATGGAGGAGGTTTTAACCAAATAATTGGTTGGTTTGGAATAAAACCAATTAGCTTTATGACAGAAAATAGATACATAAAATGGGTATTATTTTTCTGTGAAGGTTGGAGATCGCTAGGTTGGGACTCTATCATTTATTTTACAGCTATTCTAACAATAAATCCTTCGCTATATGAAGCAGCAGAAATCGATGGGGCAAATCGTTGGCAACTCATAAAGAATATAATACTTCCAGCTCTTATTATACCAATGGTTACGATGTTTATTCTTAATTTAGGGTTTTTCCTAAATGCAGGATTTGACCAAGTTTTAAATTTTTCAAATAATGCTGTTCTTTCCTCAATAGATATTCTTGATACTTATATTTATAGAATTGGTATTCAAGGGGGTCAGTACTCCTTAGCAACAGCAGTCAGTTTAATAAAAGGTGTAGTTGGAGTATTACTTGTACTTGGTACACATTTTACTTCCAAAAAATTAACAGGAAAGGGAGTGTGGTAGAATGAAAAAACACTATAAAGTATTACCACAAATTATTCTTTCCATTTTTCTAATAATATTATCTATTTCTATGTTAGTTCCATTATTAAATATATTTGCAAAGTCATTATCTGATCCTAAAGCCTCTGCTGCAATGAGTGGATTAAGAATTATACCTAAAAATATAGATTTAATAAATTTTAAGATAGTTTTTAATCATCCGGTATTGGTAAAATCAATAATTAACTCTCTATATGTAACAATTATTGGAACACTAATAAATGTGTCATTTACTTGTCTTGCTGCCTATGCTTTAACAAGGCCTAATCTTACTCTCAAAAGGCCTTTAATGGTTTTTCTAATAATTATGATGCTTTTCGACCCTGGTTTAATTCCTGAATATCTTGTTGTTAAAGACATTGGTTTAATGGGATCAAGATGGTCTGTAATTTTAATTACGAGTGTAAATGTTTACTATTTAGTTATTCTTATGAGGTTTTTTGAGGCTGTCCCTAAAGATATAATTGAGGCTGGAACAATTGATGG
>JBAYZQ010000092.1:0-8689 GCA_041672385.1 Sphaerochaetaceae bacterium
CAGAAAAGAAAATGAAAAGCTTAAGCCTTCTTTTACTTTATGCATAAAACCTAAACCAGATAAAGATTCAGAAAAAGATGAAGATGAGGCAATCAAAGAAGATGCAGAGGCTTATTTTGTTGCTTCTTTGATTGAAAGAATGGTAAATACCGATGAGTTTTTAATACCTGATAATGACGGTAAAACTAGAAGACCAAAGTACAGCGATATTGCAATTCTTTTAAGAAAACTTAGAGTTCAAAGTTCCTTTGAGAAAGCTTTACAAATAAGGAATTTGCCTTATTGTCTTCAAGAGACTAGGGCCTTATTTTCGGATGCGGTTGCAAATGATTTTTATAATGTTTTACAGCTTTTGCTTTTTCCAGATGATAGGCTTAGTTATCTTGCTTTTTTACGTTCTCCACTGTGTAATCTAGATGAAGAAAGTATACACCTAGTTTTGGATTTTGAAGTTTTTGACACTGAAAAAGCTGAAGGTCTTTTAGATTGTACTAATTTTGAAAAATTTAAGCTTTCTTCTTCCAAATTTAATGAATTAAAGAAAATGACTGGTAAAGTACAGTTAACTGAATTGCTAGCTTTTATTTGGAAAGATTGGGGCTATCGTTATTTTCTGATGACAAAAAAAACCAGTCAAATCTTTCTTTCTCAGTTTGATTATTTTTATAATTTAGCAAAACAGTTTGATGATCAAAATAAAACTCTGGCGGAATTCTTAACCTATTTAAGACCTCTTCTAGGGAGTTCAGATAAAATGAAAGATACTGAAATTCTTCGTGAAAACAACGAAGGTGTTCAAATAATGACTATTCATAAAGCAAAGGGACTTGAATTTCCAATTGTAATTGTTGCCAATACTGGGAGTGGGTCAGCTTCAAAACCTCCATTACTTGAAAGTTTTGATAGCATTAATGGTCCGATTGTTCTTCCAAATCAAACTAAAGGGGAAAAAGGGACAAAGAATCTTTTGTTTTATTTAAAAAAAGATGAAGAGGCAAAAAAAGAAAAAGCCGAACTAAAAAGACTATTGTATGTAGCAATGACCAGAGTTGAAAACCATCTTGTGGTGACAGGCTGTGTACCTTTAAAACTTAAAATGGAAAAATCAAAAGATACCCAGCTTTTGGGTATGCTAGCTTCTTCTTTAAACTTGGATATAGACCAAAGTGAAAGTGCCTTTGATGAAGCCTTAGCCTCAGGTGGATTCTTGAAACTTGATAAAGACAGACCCTTAGGACTTAATTTTTCTAGATCAGGAGAAATTAGAATTGAAAAAATTGATAATATTGATAGAAAAGAAGCTTACCTCAAAATGGAAAAATCAAGTGAAGAGCTTCAAAGAGAAAGTTTACCTTTATATAAAAACCCAGAGAGTTTGGTTTTTAATTATCAAGAAAACCATATTGCTGCCACTAATTATATTGAGCAAAATCAAAAAGAGTCTAATAGTTTAGAACTCTGTAATCTAGAGGTTGATGAAATAATTGCCACTTATAATAAAGAGGCCGAATTTGGAACCTATGTTCATAGACTTTTGGAGTTAATTATTCAAGAAGAAAATAATGATGTTGATTTTATGCAAGTTCTGGAAGATTCAAATAATTTTAATAGTTTTACTGCAAAAGAAAAGAAAATAGTTTTAAACAGTGCAAAAGTTCTTGTTAATAATTTTCTAAAGAGTAGTATTTTTGAAGAAATAAGGAGTTGGAAAAAACAAACTGAGGTTGGATTCTTTTACTGCCCAACGGATATTGTTATAGAAGGAAAAATTGACCTTTTAGCTGAAAATGAAAATAAAATACTCATTCTTGACTACAAAACTGACAAGCTCTGGAGTCAAGAAAAACATCAAAGACAAATTGAGTTATACAAAGATGCAATAAGTAAGAAAGTTAAGAAAGAAATAAGCTGCATTCTTTTTTATCTTAGAGATCCTGATATTTCTTTTTCAATTGATTAACAGCTTCTTCCATTCTCTTAAGAGCTATTTCAATTTGTTGTTTGCTTGTTCCAAAGTTAAATCTTACAAAATCTTCATAATCTTTACCAAACCAAGGACCAGCATTCATGGCTACATTGGCTCTTATTCCAAAAAACCTTGAAAGAAGGGAACCTTGCGGACTTATTTCAGGGTCATAAAGATCTTTATTATCCTCTGCATCCTTTTTCACCAAAGGCATTAATGCAGAACAATCTATGAAAGTAATAAAAGAAGCTTCAGGGTAAATAAACTTCATTTCAGGAATATGGTTCTTGAAATACTTATCAATAAAGGAAGCATTGGCTTGTAAAGTTGAAATTAAATCATCTAGCCAAGGTTTTCCATATTCATAAGAGTAAAGAGCAAGAAGACCTCCAGATAGAGCAGGATAACTTAAATGAAGTTGATTAAGACGTTTTTCAAAAGCTTGGCACTCTTCTTTTGAATTGAAAAGTGTAATGCTAAAATGTTCACCAGCTATATTAAAAGTCTTGGAAGGAGCCATAAAGACAATACTATCTGCTCCACATTTCTTTGCTGCAATATTAATAGTGGTATGTTTGAAATTAGGATAAGCAAGATCTGCATGGATTTCATCACATAAAATCTTTACATCATTTTTTTTACAAATAGAAGTAATTCTTTCAAGTTCTTTTTCGGAGAAAACAAGACTTGTTGGATTGTGAGGAGAACAAAAAATTAAGATTTTATTCTCTTCTTTTTTACAGAGTTTTTCTAGAGTTTCAAAATTAAGAGAGAAACGGTTTGTTTTTTCATCATAGTTTAAAGGCCAATCTACAATTTTACGATCAAAGTTTAATGGAATATCCACAAAGGGTTTATAAGCTGGTCGAGGGACAATTACCGTCCCTGGCATTTGTTCAAGTATAATTGAAATAGAAGTAAGCACACCAGGACTGATTGCAAAACAATCTTCTTCTAAGTCATAATTATGACGAGTTAAGAGCCATTTTTTGATAATTTTCTTAGGATTATCAAATACTGGATAACCGAAAACTCCTTTGTCTGTAAGACTTTTAAATTGGTCTAAAGTTTTTTCAGAAATCTGAAAATCCATATCTGCAACCCAAAAAGGCATTGCATCCTCATTTGAACATATGCTTTTAATGGCTTTTTTTGAGTACTTAACACAATTAGTACCTGTTCTATCCACGTAGTTCATTATTTCCTCTTTTATAAACTGGTTTAAAATCTGATCTTTCATTTTTATAGTAAGTCGGATTTTTTAGTTCTTCATATTTTATAGCATGAACTGGGCATCTATGATAACAGCCCCAGCAATCTTGGCAACCTTCAATAAAAACGACTTTGTCTTCTTTTAAGGTAATAGCGTTTCCTGGACATCCCTCAATACAGATACCACATTTTGTACATTCTGGTCCTACAATAAAAGGGGAGGTATGGGTGTTTTCAGCTCTATTTAAATAGTTTTTAAAAGAGTGACCAAGTCCCAATTTGAAAGGTGGTATTTTTACTTTATCATTTTTAATATCTTGAGCAATTAGTTCTATTTTTTCATCTGCTTTTTCATAGATTAATTGTGTTTTTTCTGAATTCGGAATGGCTTTAAGTGGAACATAGGAATCAACCATTTTTACTTTATTACAATAAGAAACATAGCAGTTGTTATAACCAAGTAATCTTTCAGCAATATTAAGAGATTTTGAAACAATACCACCGTAAGTAGTGATTATAAAAAGATATTCCAAGTTGTTCATTTTTGGATCTGAAAGAATTTCCTCAACAAAAGTTTTAAAATAAGAAACAGGCTTAAAAAAATAGGTTGGAAAGATAATTCCTAATTCTTTAGGATTATTATATAAAGAAGGATTCTCAACCACATCAGGCATTAAAAGTACTTCATCATAGTTTAGAGCTCTTTTTAGTTTATTCGCTACGTAAAAACTGTTTCCAGTTCCAGAAAAGCAAACAATGGTCTTTTTAGAATTATTTTCCATACAAAGCTCCTTAATTATTTTAACTTAAAATTAATCAAAATATCCTCAATGGCAGGAATATCTTCATTTGAAAGATCCAAATTCGTTACAAGCCTAATTTGAGATGAATCTTCGTTGCAAAGAATTCCAACTTGTTTAAGTTTCTCTATTATTAAAGAATTGTTAAATCCAGGGACTGTAAAGAATACAATATTTGTTTTAACATTTTCCATTTCAATTTTAACAAAAGGATTTTCAGCTAAAGCTGAAGCAATCTTTTGAGCGTTTTCATGATCATCTTGAAGGCGTTCAATGTTGTTCTCAAGGGCGTAAATTCCAGCAGCTGCAATAATTCCTGATTGCCTTAAGCCTCCACCAAGCAGTTTTCTTATGGTTTTTGCTTTTTCTATGAATTGATTGTCCCCACAAAGCATTGAACCGACTGGAGCTCCTAAACCTTTTGAAAGACAAAAGGTTAAACTATCAGTACATTTTCCATATTCTGAAACACTTACATTTTCTGCAAGACTTGCATTGAAGATTCTAGCTCCATCCATATGAACTTTAAGATTGTTTTCTTTTGCAAAAGCATAAATTGCCTTTGTGTTTTCTAAAGAGTAAGGATAACCACCAATGGTGTTTTCAACTTCAATCATTGTGGTTTGGGCCATATCATAACAATTGGGTTTTATTTTATCTTTAAAATCAGAAACATGAAGAATTCCATTTTTGCATTCAATACCAATGGGAAGTACTCCAGCTATTGCAGCGCAGGAGGCAATTTCATGATGAATTATATGGGCTAAACTTGAACAAAGGACTTCATTTTGACGTCCACAGTTTAAATAAAGGCTAATTAAATTTCCCATACTTCCACTGGAAATAAACAAAGCTTTTTCTTTTCCAGTTATTGAAGCTGCCATTTCTTGAAGTCGATTGACTGTCGGGTCTTCATTGTATACATCATCTCCAACTTCGGCTTGATACATGGCTTTTCTCATTTTAAGACTAGGTTTTGTAATCGTGTCACTTCTTAGATCATAATATTTCATTTTTTATATTTCCTTTTTTGTTACTTTATCAAGCAATTTAAAGAAAGAAGGGAAGGTAACATTAACAGCATCAATATCATCAATTATTAAATCTTCTTTACATCTAAGCCCAATAATTGCAAGAGCCATAATTATTCTGTGATCTTCACATCCCGAAACATTTCCTCCATTTATTTCTTTTACCGGTTGGAAAGAAAGTCCATCGTGAAATTCAGTTACATTGGCTCCTAGCTTCCTTAAAGCTTGATACATGGCTGAAATTCTGTCTGTTTCTTTTATCCTAGCCTGAGAAACGTTAACAAGTCTTACTGGTTGACTAGAAAAAGCACTGACACAAGCCAAAATTGGAAGAGCATCGGGCATTGAATTTAAGTCAAAGACTCCGCCTTTAAGGATTTTCGGGCCAGTTACAGTAACAGCATCATCATTCCATTGTATATCACAACCCATGGAATAAAGGATTCTTAGAATTCCTTTATCTCCTTGAGGATCGTCTTGGTTCAATCCAGTTACGGTAATGCTACTGTTAGTTATTGCTGCTGCTCCAAAGAAAAAAGAGGCACTACTGAAATCACCTGCAATTGTTAAATCTAAACCTTTATATTTTTGATTACCTTCAAAAGAAAAAAATTGAAGATCTTGGTGTTTAGAATATCTTATTTTTTGGTCGGTTAGATAATTTTCAGTAATTTTAACATAGGGCTTTTCGTAGAGCAAGGGGACTTGAACATTACACTTTCCTTTGGCCAGTGGACAGCCTAAAAGTAATGAACTAAGGTATTGGCTTGTGTGGCAAAGGATTGTTGTTTTACCACCTTTAATAGGTCCTTTGATAGTATAAGGGGGAAATCCTGTTTCATTTTTTACTTTGACTCCTAAATCTCTTAAGCTGTTTAGAAGGTTTTCTACCGGACGTTTTTGTAATTGTTTGTCACCAGTGAAAGTAATTTCTCTGTTCAAACTTGCAGCCATTGAGGTTGCTAAATACATCGAGGTTCCAGAATTTTTACAGTCTAGCGTAATTGGTGATTTTTCTGTTCCAACATTAGTAGCATCAACAAGGAAATTGTCATTTTCATCCGTTTTGATAATTGCCCCTAAAGAAGTGCAAATATCCACGCAAGAAGAAATGTCAGCAGAAAAAAGAGGGTTTCTTACTATTGATTTTCCTTTGGAAAAAGTTGCTACCAACAAAGCTCTGATGGTTTGACTTTTTGAGGAAGGAATTAAAATCGAGCCTTTTACACAGGCTTTATGTATTGTTTTATTCATGGGCTAATTTTACTCTTGTTTTAAAAAATTCACAATATTAATTTATCTTATTCATTAAAAAAGGTTCCCAATTTTATTTTGGGAACCCTTTATATTTCATCAAGATTTATTTACTTTTTGTAAATATTCTTGACTGGATGATAATCCATGGTATTTGAGTACCAACCACCCCAAACATCTGTATCAACCATGTTTACAGAAACATAGTAGTACAAAGGCATGATTGATTGATCAATATTAACCATTTGATTTTCAGCAGCTGAAAGTATATCCATTCTTTCTGCACCTGCTTTCATTCTAGCGGCATCATTGATATCTTTATCATAAGTTGCAGATGAATATTTTCCACCATTCATTCCAGCACCTGTAATGAACATATCTAAGAATGTGTTTGGATCTTGATAGTCTCCAACCCAACCAGCTCTAGAAACTGTGAAGTCACCAGCATTTCTGCTTGAAAGGTAAGTAGCCCATTCTTGGTTAACCAATTCAACTTTGATATTAAGGTTTTCTTTCCACTGTTGTTGAATAAAGGATGCAATTGCTTTATGTCCTTCACTAGTGTTATAAAGAATTTCAATAGTTGGGAAACCAGCACCATCAGGGTAACCAGCTTTACTCAAATATTGTTTTGCAGCTTCTACATTATAATCATCAGGGAAAGCAAGAGCTTCATATCCAGCCATTTCAGGAACAATACCCCATGCAGGAATCTGACCGGCACGTGTGATTTGTTCTACAAGAGCTGTTCTATCAATAGAACGAGCAAGAGCTTTTCTTACGTCAGGATTATTTACAGGTTCTACTTCTGTCTGGAAAATGTAGTAATAAGTTGAAAGCTGTGGAGCAACTTGATAATCATTTCTCAATTGAGCTGATTCTAACTGATCTTGAGGAACTGTTGTAATCCAATCCAGTTCACCCTTAAGATACATGTTATACATTGTGTTATCATCATCTGAAGCGAAGAAATATACTTCGTCAAGGTTTACATTGTCTTTATCCCAGTATTTATCATTTGGAACAACTTTAATGTACTGTTGTGGTAGCCATTCAGCTAAAGTATAAGGTCCGTTTCCAACAAAATTTTCTGGAAGAATCCATTCTGCACCATATTCTTCAATAGCCTGCTCTGGAACAATACCGAAACTGTAGTGACATAAAGCGCCAAGTACATATGGTAAAGGTCCGATTAAGTCCATCTGGAAAGTGTGAGCGTCAATTGCACGAATTCCAAGAGCTTCAGGTCCAGCTTCGCCGGAATTGAATTCATTTGCACCTTTAAGGAACATACAAGGGAACCAAGCATAAGGACTAGCTGTCATTGGATCAAGGCCTCTTGTCCAAGAATAAACAACGTCCTGAGCTGTAACAGGTGTACCATCTGACCAGTTACAATCTCTTAGTTTAAATGTGTATTGAGTTCCATCAGCAGAAATTGTCCAGCTTTTAGCAACTCCAGGAATAGCATCACCTGTTTTAGGGTCAGTTGCTACAAGACCTTCAAAAAGGGCCTGGAAAATTCTGTGTTCAGGAACACCTTGAATCTGATGAGGGTCAAGAGATTCAGGTTCAGCTCCGTTTGAAATTTTAAATACAGATGAACCTTTGACATTAGCTACAGCCAATTCACCTTCACCTTGAGCAAAGGCAAAGCTAGTTGCAATAACGAGCAATAATAATAAAATTGATATTTTCTTCATATTCTCCTCCATATATATATAATCTATTTTTAGCATACATTTTATTCACTTTCAAGTAAAATGAATAGCAAATGTATTTTTATTCTTAAAAGACGTATAAAGTTATTAATTAATAGGTGAAAATAGTTTGATATAGTAAACTTAAGTTTGATAAAACAAAAAAAACGGCATTTAAAAATTAATAATACAAAACTTGCATAAATTTTCATTTTATTATACAATTAATTTTGACTTTTAATGAGGATGGAAAATGGCTAAATACGTAATAAGAAGAGCGTTAAGCATGATACCAACTATTCTAATTATCATAACCCTAAGTTTTTTTATTGTTAGGATTGCCCCAGGAGGGCCTTTTGATGGAGAAAAAAAACTTCCGGAAGTGGTTAAAAGGAATATCGAGGCAAAATATCATCTTGATGAACCGTTGCTTAAACAATATGGGCGTTATCTTTTAGGGGTTCTTCAAGGTGACTTGGGGCCTTCATATAAATATAAAGACCATGATGTGAATTACTTTATTTTTAATTCACTTCCAAATTCGATGATACTGGGACTAATTGCCATGTTATTGGCGGTGGTTTTTGGTATGTCGGCGGGGATGCTAGCAGCAGTTTATCAAAACACGTGGGTGGACTATCTTTGTATGGGGCTTGCGGTTTTGGGGATATCGATACCGCTATTTGTAATTTGTCCCCTGATGCAACTGGTCTTTGCAATGCGTTT
>JBAYZQ010000093.1:0-8685 GCA_041672385.1 Sphaerochaetaceae bacterium
GCAGTTTTTGCCGAAGGTACTACTGAGCTTTATAATATAGCTTGTGAACCTCATATTCAGGATTTATGTAAAATGCTAAATGCTATGGGTTCAAATATTTCTGGAATTGGTTCAAATTTACTAAAGATAGAAGGTAAAACGAAACTTTCTGGTTGTACTTATACAATTGGGCCAGATTATATGGAAGCTGGTTCTTTTATTGGGTTAGCTGCAGCTTCAAAGGGAGAACTTCTTCTTGAGAATGTTAATATTAAAGATATTGAAGTTATTAGAAGTGGTTTTAAAAAATTAGGCATTGAAATAACAAAAAAAAATGAAAACTCTATTTTTGTAGGGAAACAGCAAACTTGTTTTATTGAGAAAACTCTTGATCAGAAAACTATTAAAATTGATGATGCACCTTGGCCGGGTTTTCCGACAGACCTTTTAAGTATATTGATTGTTGTTGCGACACAAATGAAGGGTACTGTTTTAATCCATGAAAAAATGTTTGAGTCTCGCTTGTATTTTGTGGACTGGTTAATAAGAATGGGTGCTGATATAATCCAATGTGATCCTCACAGAGTCGTTGTGCACGGGCCAAGTTTGCTTAAGTGTGCAGATTTAACAAGTCCTGATGTAAGAGCCGGGATGGCCCTTCTTATTGCTTCTATTTGTGCTGAAGGAAAATCAAAAATTCAGAATATCTATCAGATAGAAAGAGGGTATGAAAATATATGCGAAAAATTAGAAAACATTGGTGTTCAAATTAAAAGAGTATAATCTCCTTCCCAATGTGCTCAATCATTGATTTTAATTAAATTTCCAAGAAATTAAAAAGTTATCCACAAGTTATTAACAAGTTGTTCAATTTTAACACAACACCTCCTTAATACATAAGGAAATAGGGAAAAGTGTTAGAAAAATAATAATAAAAACAAGTAATTTCTTATTATAAAAGCATTTAAGCTCTAAAATATCTATCAAATCTATGCAATAGTTATATTATAGTTATATAAAAAAATCTAAAAAACTATTTTAAATAATTATAAAAACCCTCAGTTTTTAATATTTCCCCACAAGTTATCCACAAGTTGTTAGTTGTTTATAGTTAATAACAAATTACAATAAAAAATAGTTTTTTCTTGTTAATTTGATTTAGGCTCAGTCAATAGAAACTGGCAAATACTACAAGCGCAAATTGCGGCAGTTTCTGCACGCAAAATATTTGTTTGTAAGAGAAGTTGATGGAACCCAGATTTTCTTAAGAAATTACACTCTTCCTCGTTAAATCCACCTTCAGATCCAATCAAAAGACCGAGATGTTCATATTTATTTTTGGTTGATAGAATTGAAGATAAATTTTCTTGGTTTTCAAGAGGGTTTTGATGAAAGAATAGTAAAGGTCCGCGGTCTTTCCAATAAGTGGGAATATCAATTATTGAAATTGCTTTTTCAAGCGTAGTTGGAACTAGTGATCCACTTTGTTGAATGGCTTCTTTAATCATTGATTGGCAACGTTCTTCTCTCATTTTTTCTTTCGTGGAAAATTTTGAATTAACAGGAATAATTGCTTTAACTCCTAATTCAGTTGATTGTCGAATAATCTGTTCAAATTTTTTTTGTTTAGTAATTGCTTGAAAAAGATAAATAGACGGTAGTGGTTTTGAGTTTTTTGGAAGGTTATCTGTGGTTTCAACAGGTTTTTCGATAGCGGTTGCTTTTAGAACACAGCTATCTTTAAAGACTTCTTTTAGTTCTAATAAAAAAAGATTTCCTATTTTGTCTCTTCCGGTTATTTTTTGTCCTTTTTTTAAACGCAAGACTTTCGTTAGATACCTAAAATTCTTGCCTTCAAGAGTTAGAAATTCATTTCCTGTAAAATTTTCATCAAGTAGAAAAAGCCTCATTATTTCCCCGTTTCAAAGTATGTGATTGCCCTTTTTAGGACTTTATCATATTCTGGATCTGGTATTAGTCTTTCTTCTGAAGGAAGTCTAGAAAGATATTCATTCCTAATTAATACTTTAAGAACTTGATCTCTAACGGTTCCTTCTTCTTCTGGAATTTTAAAGGCTTCAATATTTTCTTTTGTAAAATCTGGGTTAGCATCTACATATTTTGAAAAAAGTTTTTCATCAAATAGTTTTTGATAAATTTCAAATTCTTCATCTGTCATTTCCAAAGAAAGCTCTTCGATATCTGGTTCAATTCCAACATCGTGAATAGGTTCCATTGAAGGGGGAAGAAAGCGTGCTCTAGTTAAAGAAATATAACCTTCAGCAAAAGGTGTTACAATTTGCATACAGCCTTTTCCGAAAGTTTTTTCTCCAATAATTACTGCCCTATCGTCATCTTTTAAAGCTCCTGTAAGAATTTCTGAAGAGCTTGCACTTGAAGAATTTACCAAAACAACACAGTTTGTGTCTTTTGGAACAAGTGTTTGTGCTGTTGCATAGAATATGTTATCTTCTTCTGTTCCCTCTTTATAATTAATTGTAAGAAGCTTTTTACTATCAATGAAAAAATCTGCAATTTGAAGGGCAACTGAAATATCGCCACCCCCATTATTTCTTAAGTCGATTATAATTTTATCAATATTATTTTTATTGAAATTATCAATAGCATCTTTTACTTTCTCTGTTGTAGTATCTGTAAATTCTGCAATTTGTATATACCCATATTTATTGTCAATTACAGTGAATTTTACAGTTGGAACTTTTACAATTTCCCTTTCTAAGGTCATATTAAAAGTTTTTTCACCTCTTAATACTGTTATTGTAACCTCAGTTCCTGACTCACCTTTCATTTTTTGAGCACAAGCTGTTGCTTCCATATCATCTACGGCTTCGCCTTCAATTTCTGTAATATAATCTCCAGTTCTTAAGCCAGCTTTTTCACTTGGAGTTCCTGGAAATATTGTATCAATAAGGCAATAATTTGTTTTTATGTCATCAGGATCTTTGTATTCAAGTCTCGTTTTTGTGAATTGAATTCCAAGTCCAGCGTAGGTTCCAAGAGCAGCTTCAACATAATCGTCTTTTGCCTCTTTTGCTACATAGTAGGTATAAGGATCATCCAGACTCTCAAAAAGAGCAGAAGCCATTGCTTCATAAACCTTTTCTTTATCAATATCATATAGGTAATATTTATCTACAAATCGATAAAGTCTTTCAAGTTTTGCCATATCAATACTTATTTCATCTGTATTTCCAGTTTCGCTACTTACTAGTCCTGGTAGAATTGAGTTGATAACCTGCTGAGTCTCTTTTTCTCCTTCGGAAAATAGGCAAAATGGAATTAAAAATAGAATTAATATGATATAAAATTTCTTCATATTAAGAATATACAATATTTTTTACCAAATGGAAATAATATAAGATGCATTAAACGTTTTAATTCTATTGACCCATATTAAATTGGACATTAATATTTAAATATGTATTTATTTGTTGATTTCCCAAAATGGATTGATCCTTATGTAATAAACAGTCTTCCAATTAGATGGTATTCAGTGATGTATCTTTTTGCTTTTGCGACGGTTTATTTTCTCTTTTCTTGGCAGAACAAGAAAGAAAAATGGAATTTTACTGAGGATGACACTTCAGATCTTTTTTTAATTATTATTTGTTTTCTTTTAATAGGTGCTAGAGTTTTTTCTTGTCTTATATATGATGATAATAGACTCTATTTCCTTACGCGGCCATGGATGATGTTTTGGCCCTTTGAAAACGGAAGACTTGTAGGTTTGCCTGGAATGAGCTATCACGGAGGTGTTGTCGGCGTTGTTTGTGGAATTTTCATTTTTGTACATAAATATAATAAGAGTCAAAGTAATAAAAAATTAAAAAAGAAAGAAAAGTCCAAACATCTTAGCTTTTTCGATATTTCTGATAAGCTTTTAGTTGGAGTTCCGTTGGGTTATACCTTTGGAAGGCTTGGTAATTTCTTTAATGGAGAACTTTGGGGAAGAGTTACAACGTCTTCAGTTGGAATGATTTTTCCAAATGCAGAACAATTTTCTACAAAATTTGAATGGGTAAGAAATATAGCTGACAAGATTAATCTAAACTATACTCTTGGTGAATATATTAATCTTCCAAGATATCCTTCTCAGCTCTTTGAAGCTTTTTTTGAAGGAATTGTACTATTTTTAATTCTTTGGTTTATTATAAAACCTTTAAGTGCAAAAAGAAAACCAGGTCTTATTACTGGCTCTTATCTTATAGGTTATGGAGTTTTTAGATTTATTATTGAGTATTATAGGGAACCAGATCCTCAGATGGGATTTATTTTTTCTTCAGGGCAGACAGAACCTTTAGCTTTGTTTTTCTCACTAAAGAATATTTCAATGGGACAGATTCTTTGTACTCTAATGATTATTGCAGGCTTATTATTAATTATACTTACGGGAAGGAAGCATTATGGAAATAAATAAAAAAATTGAAAAAATTCGAAGTTTTATGAAAGATGATGGACTAAATGCGTGGATAATATATGGTTCAGATCCACACAACAGTGAATATGTATGCCCAAGATGGAGAACTAGAAATTTTGTTTCAGGTTTTTCGGGAAGTGCAGGAACTGTAGTTATTACTGAAAAAGAAGCATTACTTTGGACTGATTCTAGGTATTTTATTCAGGCAGCAAAACAGCTAAGTGGAACCGAATATAAGTTAATGAAAATGGGACAACCCTCAGTGCTTGATTATGTTACTTATTTAAAGACAAACAAGTATATTAAAAAAGTGGGAACCAGTGGTGATACCTTGATGAAAGCTGTCTATACGGATTTAACAGAGAATGGGATTAATATTGTTCCAACAAGAGACTATCTTGATGAAATTTGGGAAGATCGCGAAAAAGTCCCTAATAAACCTGTTAAAAGGATGGATGACAGTATTTGTGGATTTTCTGCAAAAGAAAAACTTGAACAAATAAGAAAAATTTGTAAGGAAAAAGGCGTTGATAATTATTTAATTTCTTCTCTCGATGATATTGCTTGGACATTGAATTTTAGAGGAAGCGATATTGATTACAATCCAGTATTCCTTTCTTATCTTCTTCTTCTTGAGGATAAAACAATCTTGTTTGCTGATAAAGTTCGATTTAACGATGATGATTATGATTATTTAGCAAGTTTTTTAACAATCTTACCTTACTCAAAAATAAGTGAATATTTATCAAATCTACCAAATAATTTAAAAGTTATCTTGAATGAGAAAAAAACAAATATGCTAAATTTCAAGAGTTTTCCAAAAGACACAGAGTTTTTTGATATGATGGATATCACAGCGGAGTTAAAAACAAGTAAAAATTCTGTAGAAATTGAAGGAATGAAGAAAGCTCACATAGCTGATGGTATCGCTTATGCAGCTTTTAGGTCAAAACTTGAAAAGATGAAAAATCTTTCTGAAATAGATGTTCAAAATCTTTTTGCTGAGGAAAGGGCAAAACAGCCTTTCTTAAAATACCTTGGCCCTTCTTTTGGTCCAATTTCAGCCTTTTCTGATCATGGTCCTATGTGTCACTACAGTGCAACACAAGAATCAAATTCCAAAATTGAAGGGGATGGGCTTCTTGTTCTTGATACTGGTGGACAGTATGACTGTGGAATGACTGACTTAACTCGAACGTTGTTGTTTGGAAAAGCTAGTGAAGAAGAAAAGAAAGATTACACTCTTGTTTTAAAGGGGCATCTTGCACTTTCAAGAATTCATTTTCCAGAAGGAACAACAGGAATGCAACTTGATGTTTTAGCAAGACAGTTTTTATGGAAGGAAGGGATGACTTTTACTCATGGAACAGGACATGGTGTTGGTTTTCACCTTTGTGTTCATGAAGGCCCCGCTTATATTACAATTGGTAAAACAGCTTTGTATCCAATGAAGGAAGGAGTTGTTATCAGTGATGAACCAGGATTATATAAAGAAAACAGACATGGAATAAGAATTGAGAATCTCATTTATGTTAAAAAGGCAGAAAAAACCGAATTTGGTCAATTTTATGAATTTTCAGATTTGACTTTAATCCCTTATGAACGAGATCTTATTGATATAAACCTTCTATCAGAAGAAGAAATCAAGCAAATAAATGATTATCATTCATGGGTACTTGATTCCTTAAAAGAAAAAGTAACTGAAGATGGAAGAAAATTTCTTTTGAAGGCAACAAAACCTTTATTAAAAAATAGTAAATTATAGGAGAAGAAAATGGTTGATAAATTAAAGAAAAATGGAAAAATAACTCGTAAAGGTCCAGTAGTCCTTGTGATAATGGATGGAGTTGGTTTTGGAAAATATAGTGATGGAGATGCCGTAAAAAATGCCTATACTGCAAATTTAAACAATCTTTATAAAACTTGTCCTTGGACAAAACTAAAAGCTCATGGAGTTGCTGTTGGTCTTCCAAGTGATGATGATATGGGAAACAGTGAAGTAGGACATAATGCAATGGGTGCAGGAAGAGTTTTTGACCAAGGTGCGAAACTAGTAATTTCTTCAATTGAAACAAAAAAAATGTATCAGGGAAAAACTTGGCTTAAACTTGTTGAAAATGTGAAGAATAATAATTCAACTCTTCATTTTTTAGGTCTTTTAAGTGACGGAAATGTTCATTCAAATATTCAAAATTTGAAAGATATGATTATTGAAGCAAAAGAAGAAGGTATAAAAAAAATAAGAGTACATGCCCTTCTTGATGGAAGAGATGTTGGAGAAACTTCTGCTTTGGATTATTTTGATCCTTTTGCCGCTTTTCTGAAAGAACTTTCAATCGATGGTTTTGATGCTAAAATTGCTTCCGGTGGTGGAAGAATGAAAATCACCATGGATCGATATAATGCGAATTGGGATATGGTAAAAAAAGGTTGGGAAACTCATGTTCTAGGAGAAGGTAGAAAATTTGAAAATGCTCATGATGCAATAGAAACTTTAAGAAAAGAAACAGGGGCAATAGATCAGGACCTTCCTCCTTTTGTAATTGCAGAAAATGGCAAACCCGTTGGAACAATAGAGGATAAAGATAGTGTAATTCTCTTTAATTTCAGAGGAGATAGAGCTATTGAGATTTCAAAGGCTTTTGAACAAAAAGACCTTAAAGAATTTGATAGAAAAAGAGTTCCAGATATTCAGTATGCAGGAATGATGGAATATGATGGAGATCTTCATATCCCTACACAGTTTCTAGTTACCCCTCCTGCTATTGATAAAACAATGGCTGAATATATGTGTGCAACAGGGTTAAAACAATTTTCAATAAGTGAAACTCAGAAATTTGGACATGTCACCTACTTCTTTAATGGAAATAAAAGTGGAAAGTTTGATGAAAAACTTGAAGAATATGTAGAAATACCTTCCGATATCGTTCCCTTTGAAGAAAGACCATGGATGAAATGTGCTGAAATTGCTGATAGAGTGATTAAAGAAATTGATAGTGGTAAATGGGATTATATGAAAATGAATTTTCCTAACGGGGATATGGTAGGACATACAGGTGTTTACGAAGCAGTCTTATGTTCAATGGAAGCCTTAGACCTTCAGATTGAAAGGATAAGAAAAGAAATTGAAAAAGTTGGAGGGGTTCTTCTTATAACAGCAGACCATGGAAATGCAGATGATATGTACGAACATGATAAGAAAGGAAACTTGATAATTAAAGCAGATGGTAATCCTGCTGCAAAAACAAGTCATTCTTTGAATCCAGTACCATTTATTGTATATGATCCAACCTATAAAGGAGAATATAAAATAAAATTAAAAGAAGGTCTTGGAATCAGTAGTGTTTCAGCTACTTGTATTGAAATGCTTGGTTATGACAAACCTAAAGAGTATGATCCTTCAATTGTTGTTTTTGATTAATTCTTTTAATAAGCCACTGAAAAAAAATCAGTGGCTTTTTTTATAGATGAACAACACCATTTTTTCTTTGTAAAAGAATAAGTAGTCCAATTTGACCAATTGTATATAGAATTAAGCCTGTGTAATTATAAGGATTCGTTGAAACAATTGTTAGCAAGAAGTTTCCAACAGTAAGTGAGATAAGGAAAACTTCCTTAAGTAGTTTTGTTAAAGTATAACCTCGGAAAATGTAAATAATAAAGTTAAAGATAGCAATCAAATATAAAGATACAACTATAATAGTATAGTAATTAAAGGTATAAAAGAATTCTACATTATCAAGGGCTGGCCCAAAAAAAGATAGGAAAAGGGTAAATAGCAAAGAAATCATAATATATTGATTGCTTTTTTGATAACTCTTTTCTTGTTGATAAATGCTGAAACCTACAAAAGTGAAGGCAGAAAATAAAATCGCAAAGAAATAAATTCTATTTACTATGCTACCCTTAATTATACTTTGATAGGTAACTAAAGAGTAAAGATTAAGGACTTTTATATTTTCTAGAGTAATTGAAAATAAAAGTAAAGGAGCTATTTGAAGTTCAATTCTAGCATTGTTACTATAATTTATATTTAGAAAAAACATTAAAACTAGATTTGAAAGAATCTGAAGAGTAAAAGGTGCAAAAAATAAAAATTGATTAACCTGATCATCAGTACTTCTTATTGCTAGGATTATTACGTAAAATATTCCAAAAGATAAAAACATTAAAGAGAAAAGTAAAAAAGTCCTTAAAGTTTTGTTTCTCATATAGTATAAACTCTCTTAACTGTTCTATTTGATTTTGTTCTTATTCCAGAAACATAA
>JBAYZQ010000094.1:0-8598 GCA_041672385.1 Sphaerochaetaceae bacterium
AAGAAAATATTACTTTAAAAGAAGCTTTCCCTTTAATTATTGAAAAAGGTTATTCGAGAATTCCATTATATAGAAATAGTCCAGAAAACATTCAAGGAATTGTACTTGTTCGTGATCTTTCCAAGGCTATTCTTGAAAAAAGAGAAAATGAAGAACTGCTAAAATTTGCTTTGGATCCAATTTTTGTTCCTGAAACACTTTCTGTAAATGAACTCTTTTTTCAGTTTAAGCAAAAAAAACTACAAATAGCTATAGTACTAGATGAATACGGTGGCTTGAGTGGTGTTGCGACAATGGAAGACGTTGCCGAACAGCTTTTGGGAGAACTTTATGATGAACACGAATCAGGTCTTTCAGAAAGAATAACATGTTTAAATTTAAAGACTAACACCTATCTTATATTGTGTGACACCTCTTTTCAGCAGTTTCTCGATGAATTTGGAATCAAAGATGAGATTGAAGAAAATATTAATACAGTTGCCTCTTATATACTTGAAAATGCTGGACATATACCAAAATTAGATGAAAAAGTAGAAACTGAATATGGGACCTTTTTGATAACAAAGAGGAAAGGTAACCGCCTCGAAAGTTGTAAATTTTATCCAGCCTCTGTTGACTAATAATAAGGGCAAGATTAGAATATTTTCCATGAGTAAATACCCTTTTAAAAAAATAGAAAAAAAATGGCAAAAATACTGGGAAGATAATAATACCTTCGCTGTAACTGAAGATCCTTCTTATGGTCCAGAAAAGAGAAAATACGTTTTGGACATGTTTCCTTACCCCTCTGGAGCAGGACTACACGTAGGACATCCTGAAGGTTATACTGCCACAGATATTTACTGTAGATATCTTAGAATGAATGGTTTCAATGTTCTTCACCCAATGGGGTTTGATTCTTTTGGACTTCCTGCAGAAAATTATGCAATTCAAACTGGCACACATCCAAAAGTTACTACCGAAAATAATATTGATAATTTTAGAAGGCAAATAAAAAGTTTGGGTTTCAGTTATGACTGGAATCGCGAAATCAAAACACACAAAAGTGAATACTATAAATGGACACAGTGGATTTTTATAAAACTTTTTAATAAAGGTCTTGCTTACGAATCTCAAATGCCAATTAATTGGTGTCCTAATTGTAAAACAGGACTTGCCAACGAAGAAGTTAAAGATGGAAGATGCGAAAGATGCGGAACCCAAGTAACTAGAAAGAACATAAGACAATGGGTTCTTAAGATTACTGATTATGCTGAAGAACTTTTAAAAGATTTAGATACTCTTGATTGGCCGGAAAGCGTAAAGGCTATGCAAACCAATTGGATTGGAAAAAGTATAGGAGCCAGTGTAAAATTCCCTGTTGAAAACTCAAAAGAGGAACTTGAAGTTTTTACAACTCGTTGTGATACATTATTTGGAGCAACCTACATGGTTATTTCTCCAGAACATCCACTTGTCGATAAACTTACAACTTCTGATAATAAAGAAAAGGTAGCTCAATACATCACAGAAGCAGCAAAAAAGAGTGATTTAGAAAGAACAGAGCTATCAAAAGATAAAACTGGTGTATTCTCTGGAAGCTACGCTATAAATCCCGTAAATGGTGAAAAACTCCCAATATGGATTGCTGACTATGTTCTAATAACCTATGGAACTGGTGCTATAATGGCTGTTCCGGCTCATGATACAAGAGACTGGGATTTTGCAAAAAAATTCAATCTTCCAATTGTTGA
Organism: Sphaerochaetaceae bacterium; assembly: GCA_041672385.1. Classification (GTDB taxonomy): domain Bacteria; phylum Spirochaetota; class Spirochaetia; order Sphaerochaetales; family Sphaerochaetaceae; genus JBAYZQ01. Next base: position 1,734 of record JBAYZQ010000094.1, read on the forward strand.
AGTATTAAAAAGTGAAGTTGATGTAAATACTCAAGCTTGGACTGAAGATGGCCTTCATGTAAATAGTGATTTTTTAAATGGTCTAGGAAAAGAAGATGCCATAAAAAAAATGCTAAAGTGGTTGGAAGAAAAAAAAGCTGGTAAAAAAACTATTAACTATAAACTTAGAGATTGGATTTTTTCAAGACAGCGTTACTGGGGGGAGCCTATTCCTTTGGTTCATTGCCCTCACTGTGGAACTGTTGCCATTAGTGAAGATCAACTTCCCTTAAAGCTTCCAGATGTAAAAAAATATTCTCCAACTGGAACAGGAGAAAGTCCACTTGCTAATATTGAAAGTTGGGTAAATACTACCTGTCCTGTCTGTGGAGGAAAGGCAAAAAGAGAAACCAATACCATGCCTCAGTGGGCTGGATCTTGCTGGTATTACCTTCGTTATTTAGATCCAAATAATGACAAAGAATTTTGTAGTAAAGAAAAAGAACAATACTGGATGCCTGTTGATCTTTATGTTGGTGGTGCTGAACATGCGGTTCTCCATCTTCTTTATGCACGTTTTTGGCATAAAGTATTATTTGATCTTGGTCTTGTCTCAACAAAAGAACCCTTTCAAAAGCTTATAAATCAAGGCATGATTACCTCTTTTGCTTATCAAAAGAAAGACAAATCTCTTGTTCCTGTTAATCTTGTAGAAGATAAAGGAGATGGACATTACATTGAAAAAGCTACTGGAGAAGAATTAGAACGGGTTGTTGCCAAGATGTCAAAAAGTCTAAAAAATGTAATTAATCCTGATGAAATAATTCAAAAATATGGTGCAGATTCAATGAGAATGTATGAAATGTTCATGGGCCCACTTCAAGTTTCAAAGCCTTGGTCAACAAGTGGTTTATCAGGAATATGGAGATTCTTAGATAGAATTTGGAGACTTCAAGACGAAAAGAAGATAACTGAGGAGAAAACTAATCCTGAAATTTTAAAGATTTTACATCAATCCATAAAAAAAATAACTGAAGATACCTCAAATCTTAGTTTCAATACAGCAATCAGTCAAATGATGATTCTTGTAAATACCCTTTACAAAGAAGAGACTGTTTCTAAAGAGGTTTGGGAAACTTTGATTTTATTATTAACACCTTATGCTCCACACCTTAGCGAAGAACTTTGGCAAAGGGCAGGACATAATGATACCGCCAGTACTCAACCTTGGCCTAAATATAAAAATGAGTTAACTTTAGAAAAAGTTGTTACAGTAGTTGCCATGGTGAATGGAAAAGTTAGAGATAAATTTGAAACTCAAAAAGGAACTGGTAAAACTGAAATACTTAAAATAGCTAAAGAAAGTGAAAAAATTCAAAAATACTTAGAAGGAAAGAATATTATTAAAGAAATAGTTGTTCCTGATAAATTGGTTAATTTTGTTGTAAAATAATATTGAGACATTAATTAAACATTAAAAAAACAAAGCCTGGTTCTAAAAAAGCAGGTTCTTGTTTTTGTGTTTTTTTATTGCTTTTTACTAATAACTGTCGTATGTTTATTGTATAAATATTCAAATTGGAGGTTTGCATGCGCGAACGCTATAATAGGCTCGGAGTTGTAAAGGAATTGATTAAATCAAATAGAATTGATAATCAAGACTCTTTACTTGAAATGCTAAAAGAACAAGGTTTTTCTGTTACACAAGCAACTTTGTCACGAGATTTGAAAATGCTGAAAGTCGGAAAGATTTCCGATGGATGGTCAGGTTATTATTACGCTTTACCTGAAAATGATTTGGTATCCGAATCTGAGAAAAGTTACATTCAAGACGTAAGAAGAGGAATTGTTTCTGTAGAATTTTCTGGAAACTTTGGAGTTATTAAGACAAGAAGTGGACATGCAAACAGTGTTGCAATAGCACTGGATGTACTTTCACTGCCAGAAATACTTGGTACTCTGGCCGGAGATGATACTATTTTTGTAATTCTAAGAGAAGGAATGAGCAAAGAAGATTTATTAGAAAGCTTTAAAACTAGAATTCCTGAAATTGAAGAATAAAAAACAATAAAATATTTCTTATTTTTCTTTACTTTTGGTGGTTTTTTCATTTTATTCTTCTTGAACTTGACGAACATTAAAGTTTGTTGCATTCTATTAAGAATTGGAGTCAAAATTTATGAAATATTTAAACCTTACCAAAGTAGAAGCTTTTCAAAAGCTTTTAAAGGATAAACCCTTTAATGTAAAAGAAAAGTTGACAAAAGATAGAATCAATTCATTTCAAATACGTATAGTTGAAAATTTAGTTTATAATTACGCTGCAATGCCTGTTAATGAAAAAATATTACAAGATCTTCAGGATCTTGCAGAAGAGCAGGATGTCATTAAAAAGTATCGAGAAATTCTTTTAGGAAAAATAATGAATACAGGAGAACAAAGACAAGTTCTTCATCATTTAACTAGAGGAAAAGTTCTAAACAAAGCTAAAATCGAAGCAGACGGTGAAGACAAAGAAGGCTTTTACCAATCACAACTTGAAAAAATTCAATCCTTTTCCTTTGCTGTGAGAAACCATGCCATTGTAGGTTCCACCGGGAAACCCTTTGACACTGTTATTCAAATTGGAATTGGTGGGTCTGATTTAGGACCAGAAGCTTTATACATGGCACTTGAAAGAATTGCAAATCCCTCACTAAGAGCAAAATTTATATCTAATGTAGACCCAGATGATGCATCAAAAGTTCTCTCTGGCGTTAATTTTGAGACTACTTTATTTATTTTGGTTTCTAAAAGTGGAACAACTCTTGAAACTCTAACAAATAAACAAATTGTTATGGATGCTATTAAAGATGCCAAAATTCCTGGTATGGACCCAAGCAAGCATTTTGTTGCAGTAACTAGTAAAACTAGCCCACTTGCAGGCTCAACAGATATATTAGATGTGTTTTTTATTGATGACTACATCGGAGGCCGCTACAGCTCAACAAGTGCCGTTGGTGGGGTAGTTTTGTCTCTAACTTTTGGATTTAAAATTTTCAAAGAAATTCTTGACGGTGCTCACGAAGCTGATATTGCTGCTTTGAACCCTATTATAAAAGAAAATGCTTCCCTTATGGATGCATTAATTGGTATTTATTTAAGAAACGTTTTGAATTATCCTTATACTGCTGTATTACCCTATTCACAGGCCTTAAATCGATTTCCAGCACATCTTCAACAGCTTGATATGGAATCCAATGGTAAGCATGTAAATAGATTTGCAAAGAGTATAGACTATTCTACCGGACCTGTAGTATTCGGAGAACCTGGAACTAATGGGCAGCATTCTTTTTACCAATTACTTCACCAAGGGACTGATATAGTTCCTCTTCAGTTTATTGGATTTAAGTTTTCACAAATTGAAAATGATGTTATTACAAAAGGTTCTACAAGCCAAGCAAAACTTAATGCAAATCTTGCAGCTCAAATCGTTGCCTTTGCAAGAGGGCAGGAAGATAAAGATAAAAATAAAAATTTTGAAGGTAACAGAGTCTCTAGCATCATAATTGGAAGACAGCTTACTCCAAAAATACTAGGATCTCTTCTTGCACATTTTGAAAACAAGGTAATGTTTCAAGGTTTTGTTTGGAACCTAAATAGCTTTGATCAAGAAGGTGTTCAACTTGGAAAAAGGCTTGCAAATAAAGTTCTTGAAGGCTGTGAAGACGACGAAGTTCTATATAGCTATGCTTCTTTATTAAAATAAAAAAACTTTCAACAAAATTAGCTACAAATTAAAGGGGGGTGCTTTTTGAAGCACCTTTCTTATAACTGAATTATCAGCTGATAAAAGACCTGGATCATAAGAAAGAATTTTATCTACATCATCTCGTGCCTTCTCAATTATTGGAAGATCTTCATTCAAATCAGAATAATGAAGATGAAGAAATCCAGACTGTTTAACTCCTGTTATTTCACCAGGCCCACGAATTACTAAATCCTGTTCAGCTATATAAAAACCATCGTTTGATTTTTTCAAAACTCTTAGTCTGTTCTTACCATCTTCTGTTAAATTATCATCGAAAACAAGGAAACACCAAGATTGAATTGTACTTCGACCAACTCTTCCTCGAAGTTGATGAAGAGCGGACATACCAAATAATTGAGCATGTTCAACAATCATACAAGTCGCATCTGCTACATCAATACCAACTTCAACAACACTTGTGGATACTAAATATTTGATTTCTCCTTTTCTAAAATCTTCAAGTATTGAAATCTTCTCTTCTTCAGTAAGCTTACTATGTATTAAAGCAGAAGGGACATTGGGAAATTTACTTTTAAGAAATTTAAACATCGAAACAACGTCCCTTAAACCATCGTCTTTATCATCTTCAATTCTTGGATAAACAAAATAGGCTTGATGACCTCTAGAGAATTCTACTCCTACAGATTGATACATTGCATCACGTTTTCTATTTGAAACAAGATAAGTCACTATTGGGAGTCTTCCAATTGGCATTGTATTAATTGTAGAAACGTTTAAATTCCCAAAGACTGTTAGAGCAAGCGTTCTTGGAATTGGAGTAGCAGTCATCAAAAGAACATCTGGAGCTTCACCTTTTTCAAATAATGCAAGTCTTTGGGCAACACCAAATCTTTGTTGTTCATCAATTATTATATATTTCAAATTTTTAAAAACAACATTCTTTGAAAAAAGAGCATGGGTTCCTATAAGGATATCAATTTCTCCTTTTTTCAAAGCAATTAGAAGTAATTTTCTTGCTTTTGAACTTATAGAACCTGTTAAAACAGCAATCCGAATTCCAAAAAGGGAAAATAATTCACTTGCATTTTTTGCGTGTTGTAAGGCCAAAAGCTCTGTTGGTGCCATAAAAGCCACTTGTTTCTTTTCAAAAATAACATGAAGAGCAGAAATCCAAGCAACTAGGGTTTTTCCACTTCCTACATCACCTTGAAGCAACCGGTTCATACTACTTGAGGAAGCCATATCATCTCTTATCTCAGAAAGTACTTTTTCTTGGTCTTGAGTTAAATTAAAAGGAAGACTTTTTATAAATCCTTCCTCTAAAGAAGTAATAACACTTTCCTTTCTTTCAGATTTTGAAAAAATTAGTTTTCTCCTAGTAGCTAATTGCAAGTAAAAAAGTTCGCTATAGGCTAAGGTCCGACGGGCTTTTTTTAGCTCTTCTAGACTCGAAGGGAAATGCCATTGTCGTATTGCATTATCCAAACTAACAAGTTTATATTTTTCCATTAAATATTCTGGTATTTCATTATCAAAGTGTTTTATTTGAGAAAGTACGGCTTTTACATCTCTTCGGATAATACGTTGATTCAAAGAACCGGTGAGAGAATAAATTGGAAGAATTTTTCCAAAAGCTTGAGGAGGTGTTCCATCTTCTTTCATGGGTATTACTTCAAACTGACTACTTTGCCATTGACCATAGGAATAACTAACAGTCCCAAAGAAATAAAACTTACGACCAACTCTTAATAGGTTTTTCAAGAAATTGCGATTAAAACAAAGAAGGCTTAAACTATGGCCTCCAGGACTGTAAATATCCTGAACTATAACCTTAAGAATGTGTTTTGCTCCAAAAAAAGAAACACTCTGAACTTCAACAAAAGTATTACAATTTCCAGAATTTTCCTGCTCTCCAATTCTAATTATTTTTGATCTATCCTCATAAGCTCGAGGATTAAGAGCTAAAAGATCAGAGAAAGTAAAAACACCAAGACTATAATAAGAATCTCTTATAGCTTTACCAATACCTATAAGTTTAGAAATATCTTCTTTGTTTTCTCTTAATAACATTACATCAACGCACCTACCAAAACTGAAACCAAAATTCTGCTTAATAAATAAATTATTACAAAAATAACTAACGCTGTTTGTATAAGTTTACGATCTGAAATCATTTTACCTTTATAAAAGATTTTGTAAATTTTAAACATCATACCATTAAACATTTTATCAATCATATTTACAAATCCACTACTTGCTGTACTAGGTCTACTTTCAAAATATAATCTTATTCCAAGAACCGCTATCAAAATAAGCAATATCCAAGAGAAAACCGACGTCCATAAAGTGGAAACAATTATTGCAATTATACTTTTTAAACTAATTGATTGTTGATAAGAAAGAAGTTTAAAAATACTTTGAAGTATACTTAGTAAAACAAGGGCCAAAACAGGAGAGAAATCAAGCATCCCTCTTTTAAGGCCTTTAACATTTTTAAAAATATTAAGATAAGGATCGGTATATTTGCATAAACTTAAGTAAATTCTTTGAATTGGGTTATTATTATCTAAAGCTTTTCCTGAATATCTCCAAGAAAGCATTATTCTTATAAAAATAATAAAATTATAAATACCAATTAAAGAAGCTAAGAGAGAAAAGAAAGAATTTGCCTGTGTACTCATATAAACTCCTAATCATACCAAGCATCAATTACGGCTGCATTGCTAAGAAGCTCTTCTATCAACTTATCCCTGCATGCTACATTGAACTCGCTACCTAAAAAATAATGCCTTACCACCTTAATGGCAACCTCATTCTCATTGTTTTCCTCAAAATTTTCTTCATTAGCATCTTCACTTTCACAAAGAAGCATTTCTACAGCGTTAGTTCCTTGATTTGCTAGCAAAACATTACTAATTTCTTCTAAATTTTTTTCTGTACAAGCCAGTTTTAGAACTTTCATAACAAACTTTTTATAAGTTTGAGTCAATAAAGCATCTGGATTTTCAAAAAACAGATTTACTGTAAGACTAAATTCATCTCTAAATTTATTTAAAACACCTCTAAAACCATAAACTTTTCCTTCCTCTAGCTTTCTATAAATATCATCCCAAAGGTTTGTAAAAATAGTAAGAT
>JBAYZQ010000095.1:0-8588 GCA_041672385.1 Sphaerochaetaceae bacterium
ATTTTTATTAGCAGGTGTACTCTTCACACAAAAATAGATTGCAACAGTTTTTTGTTGAATCAATAACCAGATAGTGATATAAGTAAAATTGATGAGGAGAATGAAATGGATAAAACAACGCGGTTGACTGTGCTCACAGGTATAACCATTGGAATTTCAGCATTGTTATTAGTTGCTTTTGGAAATCCCACAAATATGGGATTTTGTATTGCTTGTTTTTTACGAGATATTTCGGGAAGTTTGTATTTGCATCGAGCATCAAGCTTGCAATATGCACGTCCTGAAATTTTTGGACTTGTACTAGGATCATTTATTATTTCTAGCTTTAAAAAAGAATTTAAAGCCACTAGTGGTTCATCAGGAGTAATACGTTTTTTCTTAGGCTTTTTAATGATGAGTGGAGCCTTAGTTTTTTTAGGGTGCCCACTAAGGATGGTATTACGTCTAGGTGGTGGAGATGGTAAAGCCATATTTGCTCTTGTTGGTTTCACATTAGGAATTGCTTTTGGTTGTTATTTCCTAAATCAAGGATTTACACTTGGAAGATCCTACACACAAAAAAAAGAAAATGGAACAATATTTCCAATTATTTGCATATTGTTAGCCTTTTTGTGTTTTTTTGGATTAATCGGTATAGCTGAGGAAGAAGCACATGCACCGTTCTTTTTAAGTTTACTTTTAGCAGTTGGTTGTGGAATGATTGCTCAAAGAAGTAGATTTTGTATGGTTGGAGGTATAAGAGATTATATTCTATTTAGAGACAATCATCTATTTTTAGGATCCTTTTCTTTGTTTGTTGTTGTTCTAATTGGAAACATTATTCTTGGAAATTTTCATTTTTCAATTTCTTTAAGTAATTCTATTTGGTTTATCTTGTCTATGGCTCTTGTAGGACTAAGTGGTGCATTACTTGGAGGCTGTCCTTTAAGACAATTAATTTTAGCTGGAGAAGGAAATGGTGATAGCGCCATTACTGTTTTAGGTATGATAGTAGGTGCAGCAATTTCTCATAATTTTGGTATGGCTTCTAGTCCTACAACTGTAACAGCAAGTGGGAAAATTGAAGTAATCGTTGGATTAATTTTTTGTACTCTTCTTGCAATAATCGTAATATATAAACAAAAAAAGGAGTTAAAAGTATGATTGAAGTAGATGCACGTGGACTTTCATGTCCTATTCCCGTAGTAAAAACAAAAAAAGCTTTGAGCAGTAAACCTGACGAGGCAACAGTAACTGTTGATAATATTGCAGCATTGGAAAATGTTACTCGATATGCTCAAGCAATGAAATATGAAGTACAATCAAGGGCTGACGGAGAAGATTTTATATTACATCTTACCAAGAAATAGGAGCTTTTATGAATTACTTGGTAACATTTTATACTCAATTGGATGCTGTAATAGCAAAAAAGAAATTTCATGAGAAAGATGGAGCTTTATGCAAATTACAACCAATCCCAAGAAGTCTTTCCTCGTCTTGTGGAACCTGTGCAAAACTACAAGGCGTGAATTTAAATCAAATAAAGGAAATAGAACATGAAGCAATTTTTTTATTTGAAGATGATAAATATATTAAGGTAGAAGAATAATGGATGAAAAATGTTCAGTAAAATTAACGTCAATGGTTAAAACAAGTGGATGTGCTGCAAAATTGCCTCCTGCACGTTTGGAAAAAATCTTATCCAAACTACCTATTGTATCTAATGACCATCTAATTAAAGGTTTTGCCGGAAACGAAGATGCTCTTGTTTATGACCTTGATGATGGCAGATGTTTGATTGAAACAGTTGATTTCTTCCCACCAATGGTAGACAATCCAAGAGTTTTTGGCCATATTGCAGCTGCAAATGCACTTTCAGATTCCTATGCAATGGGATGCAATCCTGTGTTAGCTTTAAACATCGTTTGTATGCCTTCTTGTTTAGATGATAGTGTAATGGAAGAAATATTACTTGGTGGACAAGAAAAAGCTAGTGAATGTGGTGTAGTTATCGGAGGTGGTCATACAATTAGTGACCCTACCCCAAAGTATGGACTTTGTGTTACTGGTATTGGAAGGATTGAACAAATTTGGAAAAACCAAGGAGCTAAAGTTGGTGATGTTTTGGTTTTAAGTAAAAAACTTGGTACTGGAATTATAATGACAGCTAGTAAGGCAGAAATGGCAGAAGATAAAAGTGTTGAAGAAGCCATTAAAAGTATGGAGACACTTAATAAAAATGCCTTTGAAGCCGCTGAAGGATTAAAGGTCCATAGTGCAACAGATGTAACAGGGTTCTCTTTACTTGGACATAGTTATGAAATGACCGGCAAAGGTGATATTTCCATCGTAATAGAAAGTGAAAAGGTTCCTTTAATGTATGGAGTAAGAGAATTAGCACTCTTTGGCTTAATCCCAGAAGGAATGTACCATAATAGAGATTACCTGAAAGGAAGAATTTCTTTCGCCAATAAAATAGATCAAGATTTAATTGATGTTCTTTATGATCCCCAAACAAGTGGTGGACTTCTATTAGCTCTTTCAAAAGAAGATGCAACTAGATACATTGATAAACTTAATGGTGAAGCTTGGATAGTTGGACATGTTGAAGAAAAACAAGAAACCCAAATAATAGTTTGGTAATTTCATAATTAGATTTAAAAAAAACATAATAATTCTTGACATAATAGTCAGTACTGAGTAATATTTTATAGTCAGTACTGAGTATTAAAAAGGAGTTTAAATGTGATACCCATTTATATATTAGGGATTTTATTAAGATATGGCCCCCAACATGGTTATATGATAAAAAAAATCATATCTGAACAACTAGCCGATTTCTCAAAAATAAAATTACCAACTATTTATTATCATTTAGAAGGGATGCAAAAAAAAGGATTCCTTAAAGCAGATATAAAAAAGACAGATAGTAGACCTGAAAAAACCGTCTACAGCATAACGGATAAGGGAATTGAAGAGTTTAACAGTAAATTAAAAGATACATTAAATTTTGATTATTGTCCTTCCTTTGAATCTGATAGCTCTTTTTTCTTCTCAGAATATTTAGATAAAAAAGAAATAAAGACTAGCCTAAATTCCTATATTCTTAAATTGCAACTTATAATAAAGAATATTGAAAATCATCAAAATCAAATTCTAAATTTTGTACCAAAAAAAATGCAAAATGAAACAAAAATAATATTTAACCATCATTTATTGCATTTTAAAGCTGAAAAACAGTGGGCAGAAGAGGCTATAAAGATTCTTATTTAGGGGGAGAAAAATGATTAAAAAAAGGATTATAGAAACCAATGAGGGAATACAAAACGAACTTACAGTAGAAATTTACAATGATTTTGCTAAACATATGCGTGACAAAGAATGGCACAATGTTGATAAATTTATCCAATTTGGAATAAACAAAGGAAAAATATTAGAAATAGGTCCTGGACCAGGATATGTTGGTCTAGAAATTTTAAAAAAATCCCCCTTAGCAAAATTAACAGGTATTGAAATTAGCGAAAATATGATAAAACTAGCTACAAACAACGCTAAAGATTATCATCTAGAAGAAAGAGTAAAATATGTAAAAGGAAATTGTGCTAATCTACCCTTTGAAAATGATACTTTCGATGGTGTATTTTCAAACGGATCTTTACATGAATGGGAAAATCCATTAAAAGCAATTAATGAAATATACCGAGTATTGAAACCAGGATGTTTTTTTTGCATAACAGATATGAGAAGAAATTCAAATTTACTTCTTAAATGGCTTATTTACATATCAACTAAACCAAAAGAAATTCGACCGGGATTTTTATCTTCTTATAATGCATCTTATATAAAAGAAGAAATAGCAGAAATCCTTAAAAAAAGTGATGTAGAAACTTATTCAGTAAATAATGAAGTATTTGGAATTTGTATTTCTGGAAAAAAATAAAGGAAAATTAAAATGGCAGGAGAAGAAAACTTAGAGATTTTATTAAAAACAATGACTCCTGAATTAAAAAATGAAGAATATGTGTTTATTACATTAACAGGAAATTATGGAGACTATAAAAATTTAAAACCAATAGGTTCCTTCCTAGAAAAGGAAGGCCTTACCTTAATTGTTACCAAAACTAAAGCTGATGAAAATAAACTTAAATATGAACAGGTTTTTAAATTAATTACCTTAAATGTTTATTCAAGCTTAAATGCAGTTGGATTAACTGCAGCAGTTGCAAGCAAATTAGCTGAGAAAGAAATAAGTGCAAATGTCGTAGCAGCTTTCTATCATGACCATATTTTTGTACCATTAAAGCAGGCTAACGACGCTTTAGAAGCTCTTAAAACTATTTATAAAAAATAATATTGTTTTCCAAATAAATTAATGATAGTATTACTGGTAATTTAAGATAAAGCTTTTTAAAATCAAAAGTCCGGTTTCATCGGAAAAAAAATCCGACAAAATTACGGACACAGGAGATTTAATGAAAAGAAGTCCCCTCTCTAAAGGTTGGATTGTCCTCACTCTAGTTGTCACACTTATAGTGATAGGCACTGTGGGTTATATGCTTCTTACTAATTCCTCTGTGATTGATGGATTATACATGACTATTATTACAATCTCAACGGTAGGATATCGTGAGATAGTTGATTTATCACCTGAAGGAAAAATATTCACCATTTTCATTATAATTAGCGGATTAGGAATTGTCTCTTATGCATTATTACAAACGGTTTCATTTCTAATTGATGGTGGAGTGAATCAAATATTTAGGAGAAGAACCATGGAGAAAAAAATTGCTATGATGGTTAATCATATAATAGTTTGCGGTGCTGGTCAGACCGGTTCCAGTGTTATTGAACAATTAACCCTTACGAAAACACAATTCATCGTAGTTGAAAACCAAGAAATAAGAGCAACCGAACTTGAAGAAACTGGAGTTCCGGTAATTTGTGGCGATGCTACTAACGAAGAAATACTCACTCAAGCAGGGATTAAAGTGGCCAAAGGCATGATAATTTGTCTCAATAACGATGCACAAAATGTCTACACAATACTTACAGCTAGAGGTTTAAATCCAAAGCTCTACATTGTAGCTCAATCAATTGAAAAAGGTGCAGCAAAAAAGCTGAAACGAGCTGGTGCAGACAAAACCATCTCCCCTAATGAAATTGGAGGTGTCAGGATGGCATATCTAATGCTTAAACCTCATGTAATGTCTTTTTTGGATATAGTAAATCGCTTCGATGATGAATTGCTGGAACTTGGAGAAGTCACCGTTGAATCTGAAGCCGAGCTATCAGGACTAAAAATCAAAGATGCAGCCATTCCACAAAGAACAGGATTAATCATAATTGCAATCCAAAATCCAGGAGGAAAGTTACGCTTCAATCCTGGCCCAAACGAACAACTAGCACCTGGAATTAGTATGTTAGTTTTAGGAAAACCAAACAAAATTGAAATGCTCAAAGCGATTGCCTCAAGCAAAAAAAAGGATTAACACTTTTATTTAATAAAAAAATACAGTTTTATTGTTAGCCATTTTCTTAGCTCTTTTAACTTCAGCAAAATTGTCAAGGTATCCAAAATTCATTCTTTTTGTCTTCAAAAATCTTTTTAAATCATCCTTATCATTCATTCGAGAATTACAAGCTTTTGAAAAAAGTTTCCCACAATTTTGCGCATCATCTAAAGCATTGTGAGCATTATAAGGAAGGTCAAAATATTCACTTAAAGAAGTAAGTGCATGGCTTGAAAGCCTTGGCCAAACCCTTCTTGAAAGTTGAAGAGTACAAAGATAGGGAATATGAGGAACTTCAATATTATAAAAATCTAACAAAGAAACCAAAACCCCCATATCAAAGGGTGCATTATGAGCAATCAAAAGATCTTCACCTAAAAAATATTCTAAATCTGGCCAAAGATAGCTAAAATCAGGAGCACCCTTAACATCATTTCTACGAATTCCATGAATTTTTGTATTCCAACTATTAAAATTACAAAACTCAGGAGGTTTTATCAAAGAGTATTTCGTATTTGTAATTTGTCCTTGTTCATCAAATTTAGCTAAACCAACACTACAGGCACTTTCACTGTGACTGTCAGCAGTTTCAAAATCAATTGCAGTTATCATTTCACCTAACCTTTTCTAGCATTTTTGCTTATTTAACATAATGCTTAAGATAGTATCATCTGTTTGACTCATACCTTCAGAGCTAATTCTAGAAAGATAGGTAATACTTTCTAAACTGTCTTTTCCAACAATTCCACTTTCAATTCCAGGAGAATGTCCTTTGAAAGCCAACCTACAACTTAAAGCAGCAGCTTCAAGGCAGGAGTATATTTTAAGTGAACAAGTCATCTTAGCCCCATCGCATATTATTCCAGTAAGATTTCCCACCATTGTATTCACAGCACAGTCCATCATAGGCCTTTCTCCTCCTAAAAGGTAAACATAGGCACAACTGGTTGCAATAGCTGCTGTAAAAGCCCCACACATGGCACTTAAACGATTTTTTCTTGCAGTACAGGTAAGTCCCACCATCTGAGCTATAAACAAGCTTTCAACATATGTCTTTTCATCGACTTTAAGGTAATCCGCCAACACCTTCAATGGTACGGTAACTGTTATTCCTTGATTTCCACTTCCTGAATTAATAATAACTGGCATGCTACACCCTGCCATTCTGGCATCACTTCCTGCAGCAGCTAGGCTAGAAGCATAATGAAAAGCTTCAGCTAAATTTGAAGGTTCTTTATTCATATTTTCAATTTCTGTTTTACCTACACAAAGACCATAACAATGATCAAGTGAATATCGAGAAATTTCAAGATTGGTCTCTACAGCAGCTTTTAGAAAATCACCTTCATCGCCTTTAAGATCCTTTGCAACTTCAATAATTTCATCCAAGGTAATTTTAGATAATTCTTCTTGACTAATTACCTCATTTCCCGCTATTTCGTTACTTGAAATAATTCTCAAAGGCTCAGCAACTGGTTGTTCATCTTTAAGCAATACAACAAAATGTTCATGTTCTCCAGAAATTGTGGCTTGGGAAGTATGATGAGGTCCGTAAACTTTTACGCTTATAAACAAAGCAGGAACTTTACTTACAAGCCTAAGCTCTACATTATAATTTTGAGCTTTTTTTATCTGCGATTCAGTTATTCCAGATAAAATCCCCAAGCCTTGTTCAACTTTTCCTTCTGCAATTCCTAAAGTTACAGCTGCTTGAATCCCTTTCAAATCACAATCAGGTAATCCAACTCCAAGTGTATTTTTTACCATGTCACGACTTGCATAAATTTCAATCTTTTCAATTTCAGATTCTCCAAGCAAATCTCTTGCCTTGGCTCCAGCTAAAGCTGAAGCTGCAGGTTCAGTGCATCCCATGGCCATTACCATCTCTTTTTTTAATAGTCCTATAAATTTTTCTTTATTCATTAAGTTAAATAATTAACAATATAAAAAGCAGAAACAAGGTTAATTTGTTCTTTTAACCTTTCAAGCTGGGCATTTTTAACTTCTAGCTCGGCTTTTATCAAATCCATCTGACTGCCCGATCCTAAATCTGACAGAATTTTTTGATGGTCAACTTTTTTTATTGCCACCTCCTCTTTTGCATCATAATATCTAATACGCGTATTTGCAAGTTTCATTTTTGCTAGGTTTTCTCTCAGTGTGCTTAAGATTTCTTGCTTAGCTTTACTACTATCAATAGTAGAAATTTCAACATCAAGATTTTTTCTTTTTACATCCCTTATGGCCTTTCCTCCATCAAAAACTGTAGATTTTACTGCTAAAGTTAAAGTTAATCCATAATCATCTTTTCTATACCAATCAGTTTCTGCAAGAGGCATTCTAGCTCCTGTATAATCTAAACTGGCAACAAAGGCAAAATCAGGTTTCCAATTTACACTTGCACTGCTAACATCACGAGTTAACAAAGCTATTTCTTTTAATTTTTCTAAGATTCTAAAAGTTGTCTTAAAACTACTTGTCGAACTTTCTTCAAGCTCTTTTTGATCTAATTCTAAATAAGAAGAATAATCTTCATCTTCATCAAACGAAATATCTTCAATTTGAAGATTTTCTAAACCTGATAAAGATTTTATATTATCAAGCATAACTTGTTTTTGTTCTTCTAACTGAGCAATAGCTACATCAAGTTCTCTGGCGGTAACCTCAGCTTGAGCTACATCAACTTCAAGTACAACATTTTCTTCAAAACTATCTCTGGTAATTTCAACAAGCTTTTCAGCGAGTTCTTTTTCTTCATTGAGAACGTCTTCTGTCTTTTTAAGAAAATACAAAATTGCAAGTCTTGTTTTCAACTCATTTTTATTCTTTTCTAATAAATCCAAAACTTGAAGGGATTTAAGTTCATACACTGCATTGTAAATGTCCAAAGCTTTTGAAAGTTTTCCCCAAGTAAATACGGGCTGAGTTAACTCTAGTTTAAATTGGTAGTAAGTACTCTCCTGTCCTTCATATAAAGTTATATAATCATCACCCAGTCCCGAAGTTGATAAATTTGATAATCCTAAATCACTTAAAAGAGTATCTGATTCAATTATTATCGGATCAATTGGATTGGCTAGGTAACTAGCTGTGCAGGTT
>JBAYZQ010000096.1:0-8557 GCA_041672385.1 Sphaerochaetaceae bacterium
AGAAGGAACTTTTAAAAATGACTGGCTTGAATCATTAGCCTATATTGAAAAACAAAGAACTGAATCAACAAATATTGATAGAAAAAATTACTGGTATTGCATGAAAAAACTCAACCTTTTTAGAAAAAAAATTGAATTAATTTAAAATTCAATCAATGCATATCTTCCACCATCTAGATGTAAAACAAAATCAGCCTCTAAAATAAGAGAAACTAACACCAAGGCTAATACTATAAACTGTAAATCTCTAATGCATAAGTTTTCAAATAAGAATCCAAAAGTTTGTAAATCATCTATTATTATATCAAAGGTTAAGCCTAAAGCTAAAATAAAAACTGACGATAAAAAATATTTCAAACATCAAAAAACCTAGAATCTTAGTTTACAAACATTTTCCCTTACAGTTGACATCCTTTGTGAATGATGATGAGTATGAACGCTATAGAAGAAATTTCTAATATTGGTGAAGATAAAAACATTTCTTTAGATGATTTGATAACAACTCTTAGAAAAATAAAAGCCATCAAAATTGAAAATAAGTGGTATTTATCCAAATTCACCAGTCATGTTACAGACTTATGTGAGAAATTAGATATAAAGTTCAAAAGCCAAAAAATTACAGGTTAGAATTTATTGACTTCAGAACCCTAACTGTTAAAAGATACAGCTTAATAACAATTTAATGAATAAACTTTTTTGCACTACATAATAACTTGCATTCAATTTATATCAACTTAATACTGTATAAAAAATGATGCAAGCTACTATATATTAAAGGACCCTTTAATTATTATCTTCTTGTTTCTATAAGCTCTATCACAGCACCATCTGATGTTTGACAGAAAGCAACAGTTTTATTTTCATTAATAGAAAGTGGACCAAGAAGTAATTTCAAACCCTTCATAGCTTCTTTAAGATTATCAACTTTATAACCAATATGAGGAGAACTTTTTACCGGTTCCTTTACTGGAGAATCTTCCTCATAACGC
The DNA here is from genome assembly GCA_041672385.1 of Sphaerochaetaceae bacterium. Classification (GTDB taxonomy): domain Bacteria; phylum Spirochaetota; class Spirochaetia; order Sphaerochaetales; family Sphaerochaetaceae; genus JBAYZQ01. Next base: position 990 of record JBAYZQ010000096.1, read on the forward strand.
AACCATTCAATTTTATATGGATTTTTATCAGAATCGGTAATCCATACCTTATTAGGTGCATAAAAAAACTCTCCAACCCTTTTTTGCTCTGTTCTATAACCCACATGATCAAATTTCATAAGAATCTCCTTAACGATCTAGTGGAAGCTTTACAGCTTGTCCACCATTTGAAGCACTGATGTCTGCAGCTTCAATAATTTCAAAAGTTTTAATAGCATCATCAAGGTCTACAATACACTTCTTATTATTCAATATACAATCAACAAAATGATTCACTTCTTGTGGGAAAGGATGATGAGAAACATCTCCAGAATCAGGCGTTTGAACCGGAATAGTCATCCAATCTTTTTGATTAGAACACATTTCTGGAAGCCAAGCTTTATCATTAATTAAAGTACCTTTATCTCCAAATAATTTAAGATTAAAAATATATGGAGAAATATTATCATATGAACAACAAACTTTTCCCATAGCACCATTTTTAAATTTACACACCAAAGTAATAGTGGTATCTTGCTCAAAGTCTGAACGATAGTTCCCAGACAAAGCAACAACCTCAGTACATTCTGATTGTATAAAATATCTTAAAGCATCAACTGCATGACAACCACCAACTTGAAGAATTGAACCACCAGTTTCTTTCTTTTTTGACCATTCATAGCAATTATATGTTGAATTAATTCGATGCATATAATCTATTTCAGCATAAAAAGGATTACCTAAAACATCTCTTTTAATAAGATCTTTTGCAGTTTCAAAAAGCGGATTCCATCTTAAAACAAACCCAACAATCGTTTTGACACCATTTCTATGAACAGCCTCTTGCATTCGCAACATATCACTCCATTTTATTGCAATTGGTTTTTCAATTACAATATTCTTTTTTGCTTCGGCAGCCATTATTGCTAGCTCTGCATGTTTAAAATTTGGAGTAAGAACACAAACAATATCAATATCTTTATTCTTTAGCATTTCAGAATAATCATCATAATATTCAACATTATTTAAACCATGCGCCTTCGCCTTTGCTTCAGCTTTTTCCTTTTTTCTAGAACAAATAGCTCTAATTTCTGTATTATCATTCATTCCAAAAGAACGTATATATTCATCAGAAACCCAGCCAGTACCAACAATACCAACACCTAAAATTTTCATACATTTCCTCCAATATTTATTCTATTTTTTTCTTCTTGAATTAGAAGCAACAACTCCTAAAATCAAAACACTTTGTATAATCAATTTACCCCAGTTTACTACATTTGCTTTTTGGAGAAGGGAAGTAATCAACCTTATAACCAAAGTCCCAGCAATAGTACCCTCTACTCCACCTATACCTCCGGAGAACATTGTTCCACCAATAACAACAGCAGAAATAGAATCCATAGAATAATCAGCTCCAAGATTCAAGGAAGTAGCACTCATTTCAGTAGTCAAAATAATAGCAGCTAAAGCCGCAAGAAAACCAGCAATTGTATAAACCGAAATAAGTACTCTATCATTATTAACCCCAGAAAACCTTGCACATTCCATATTTGCTCCAACCATTCTGACATGCTTTCCAAAAACAGTTTTGTACAAAATAAAAATAAAAAGACAAGAACAAAAGAGCCATACAAATACAGAAACAGAAATACTACCAAAAACTCTTTCTCTTCCAACATTTCTAAAAGCCTCAGCTAAAGTCCCTTTTGGTTGTCCTTTAGTATAAACCATAATCAGGCCTCTTAAAATAAAATCAGTACATAAAGTCATTACAAATGGTGCAATTTTAGCCTTTGTAATACCAAGTCCATTTAAAAAACCAGCAACAGCACCTATTAATAAACCAAGCATACAAACAGGGATAATATTCCCAGCTTTTCCATCCATCAACCCAATTGTAACCACATGAACAAGCGTCACAATAGAACCTAAGCATAGATCAATACCACCGGTGATAATAACATAAGTTTGCCCTATAGCCAAAAGACCCAATCCAGCAGATTGTTTCAAAAGATTTGCAAAATCTGCAAAATTTGCAGAAGCAGGACTAATGATATAACTAAGAATTTGTAGCAAAACAAAACCAATAGAAATTCCTACAACTCCCTTAAAATGAAATGATTTAACATTAAATTTTTTCAGATTTGATTTATTAAAAATCATTTTTTTGTCCTTTTTCTATAAAATATCATAGCTATTATAAGAATTAAGCCAGTAATTATATCTTTATAATAAGCAGATTGCAAATTGTAACGAAAAGCAACATTATTGAGAACATTTGTAAGCATTGAAACTAAAATAGCACCAGCAAAAGTACCAGATAAGGTTCCTATTCCTCCCGCCATTGAAGTACCACCAACAATTACCGCAGTTATTGAAAGTAAAGTATAATCATCACCATAATGGGAACTACCACTCCTTAGTTTAGCCACTAAATATAGACCAACCAAAGCACTTGTTAATCCTGAAATTACATAAGTCTTAATTTTAATTTCAGGAGATTTTACTCCAATATTATCAAGAACTTCTGCGTTCCCCCCAAGAGCATAAACGTATCTTCCAAGTTTTTTCTTACTTAATAGAACATAGGCAAAAATAAATAATAACAAAAACAAAAAGAAAGGAACAGAAATTAATCCCCAAGAAGCAGTAAAAACATCTTTGTAAATTTTAGGAATATAACCACCCGAAGTTTGATGAAGGGCATAAGCCACACCTTGGAAAAAATAACCCGTACATAATGTAGCAATCAAAGGAGGAATCGGAAAAACCTTAAGAATTAAACCATTAATATATCCAAAAAAAGCCCCCATAATAAGACATAAAGCTGTAACTCCAATCATTGAAATCAAACTATCTGTCATCAATGTACTTGCAACTATAGAAACAAGACTTATTTGAGAGCCAACAGACATATCTATTCCGCCCCCAAGAATAACAAAAGTTTGACCAATGGAAACCATTCCAAGTGGAGCCATTTGAATTAGAACATTATTTAGATTTCTTAATCGAAAGAATTCAGGTACAATAAACGCAACCGGAATCAAGAATATCAAAAGCAAAATCCAAATAGTTATAGAAGATTTTTTAGAAATTTGTTCAAATTTTTTAGATAAAAATGCAAAAAAATTGAATGACTTAAATATTGTCATATTCACCTCTTTGTGATTTTCCGGTAGCAGCAATCATTATTTTTTCTTCAGTTGCCTTTTTTCCTTCAAAAATATCAATAATCTTTCCTTCATAAAAAACCCCAATTCTGTCAGACAAATTCACAAGTTCTAACATATCACTTGTTACAATAACTATTCCTAAGCCCTTTGCAACTAGCAATTTTAATAGTTCATATATTTCCATTTTTGCTCCAACATCAACACCAAGTGTGGGTTCATGGAATAGTATAATTTTTGGATGCATGGGTAACCATTTACCTATTACAATCCTTTGTTGATTTCCACCACTCAATCCCTTTATAGGTTGCGAAATTGAATTCAATTTCACATTAAGTTGTGAAATAATATTATTTATTACTTTTTCGTTTTCTTTTTTATTTACAATACCAAAATTACTTCTATTCCTTAATGTTGGAAAAGCTATATTAAAACCAACCGACTGTTCTTGAGCCAACCCTTCATTACGTCTATCATCAGAAAGGAAAACAATCCCATTTTTTATAGCCTTAATCGGAGAAGATAAATCAATATCTTTTCCATTCATTTGGATGCTGCCTTCTTTAAATTTATGAATGCCAAACAAGCTTCTTAAAAATTCACGCTGCCCCTGACCAGCCATTCCCCCAATACCAAAAATTTCACCTTCATGAAGTTCAAAAGAAATTTTATTAAAATTCTTTCCATCACCTAATTCATTTACTGATAGAATAACCTTATCACTAATCAATTCTGAATTTCTTGTAGGAAATATTTTTTCCATTTCTCTTCCAACCATAGCTTTTATTAAAAAATCTCTATCAATTTCTTTAATATTCCAAGTACCAACAAAATTTCCATCCTTTAAAACGGAAGCTTTATCACAAATACGAAAAATTTCTTCAAGTCTATGGGTAATATATATAACAGAAATACCTCTTTTCTTCAGCTTTGAAATTATATTAAATAAGCTTTCAACATCTTCATCATCTAAAGCTGCCGTGGGTTCATCTAGTATCAACAATTCCATTTCATTTGTACAAGCTCTCAAGATTTCAACTATTTTTGCCTCAGCAGAACTTAAATCCTCTGCATACTTATCTAAATCAATATTTATATTATTTTGGCCAGCTATTTTTGAAACAAATTTCTTTTCAGCTATATAATCAATATTTCCATTATTTTTTATTATTTCTTTACCGAGCATTACATTATCAATTACAGTCATACCCTTTACAAGATTATATTCTTGGAAAACAATACTAATTTTTTGTTTAGAAGCATCACTAGCAGAAGAAATTTTCGTTTCTTTTCCATTGATAATTATTTTACCATTATCTAAAGAATAAATTCCTCCTATAATCTTTATAAGTGTCGATTTCCCAGCTCCATTCTCCCCAACTAGGGCATGAACCTCACCTGGATTGAATTCTATATTTATTTGATTCAACACCGTCACACCATAAAATTTTTTTATAATATCTTTTAATTCTAATCGCATTTAATTTTCCACTTAATAAAATTCTTCAAGTTTTTACCCTTGAAGAATTTAAAATCCTGCTAAAAAGCAAATTAATTTTTTCCAAATACTTTCTGCAATGTCTCTTCATCCATTTTGGTATTTGCCCAGAATGAATCTGAAAGATCCTCACGAATAAAGTCATTTAAATTTGAATCAAGAATTTGATATACTTGCTGTATATTATCTTTCTTTAAATCTTTTCCAACTTCCTTTGTACCATCAAGAATTGCAATTCCATCTGCTAAAGCATCTGCAAAGAAATATGTAGGCATTGAACAACCAATAGCATCAAATTTATCTTGTCCTTGAACTGACTTCCATGCCTTTAAAAATCCATTTGCATCTTCACCCATCATAGGAACAAGAGGACGCTTTGCTTCCTGAAATGCTTCAATAGCTCCACGAGTCATATCTCCACCACTACTCCAAACACCATCAATTTCTGGGAATGCTGCAAGAAGATTCTCTGTTGCAACTTTTCCTTTTGCATAATCCCAATCAGCATATACTTTTCCTAAAATTTTTATGTCTGGGTATTTGTTAAATACCTCCATTGCACCAGCCCAACGATTAATAGCAACTGTTAGTCCATCCATACCATCAAGAGCAATAATATTCCCTTCTCCATTCAATTTATCAGCAAGAAATTGAGCTCCAACTCGGCCAAATTCCTCATCATCAGAAACTGAACTCATTGTATACTTGTCTGTCACCAAAGGAGAAACACAAGGGATAACAACTGTTCCATTATCATAGAATTTTTCGACAATGTCAGATACTGCAGGTGGGTTTACAGGCTGTAAAATTAAAATATCAACATCTCTTGTATATAAATCCTCAAGATCAGATACCTGTTTCTCAGCATTGTAATCGGAATTCAAATAATATACATTATCTATCTTCCCAAGTTTCTTTTGTCTTTCAACCTCAGCATAAAACTCTTCTCTACTTTGAATTGCATAAGTATTCCCTTCCCAAACAACAGAAAGTGCAACATTGTACTTTTTACTAGAATCATCTTTTTCTTCAGTTGTTCCAGTTGCAAAAGCAAAAGCAGAAACAATCATCACTAAAAAAACCATAAGTAATAATTTTTTTTTCATATATAGCCTCCAAAAATTTTTTATTCCCCCATTTTATAGGGAAATTGTTTACTAATATAATTTTCCAAGGCAGTCTCTCCTCCACCTTGTAATGTCACTAATGCTCCAAATTTTGAGTAACAAACCTTTTCTTTGCATTTTCTAACACAATTGAATTTCTTATTTAAGACATCTAAAAACAAGTGCTCTGAATTGGGCAATTGACAAACATCTCCACTTAACACAATTATTCTAGGATTTAATAACACATCAACTTTATTCAACATCAAAACAATTCTTTCAATGTAAGAATCAATTAATTCTAAACAATCGGAATCTCCTTGATTTGCTTTAACAAATAAATCATTTACAATCTCTCTACAATAATCTTCCTCAATTTTCAAAACATCAAGTTTTTTACCATGAAATTTTAGTTCTGCATCCACACACAACGACCGAAAAGTATTAGTCATTTTGTAATTTATAATTGGATCTTCCAAATTATGAACAAAGAAGCCCGTCTCTCCTGCAATAAACCCTTCTCCTCGATAAGTCTGTCCATTAATTAATAAACCTGCTCCCATTTCCATTCCAAGATCAAAAGAAACAATATTCTTATATTTTTTGTTAAACTCACAATAATTAGCATAAACTGCAATATTTACAACATTGTCAATAAAAACTTGGCAGTTATATTTTTTTTCAAGAACCTCTTTAATAGAAATACCTTCAAGATCCCTATGGTAAATCGCCGTAATCACCATACCTTTATCTTCATCTACGATACCAGGAAATCCAATGCAAATTGATTTGATATCTGTAATTTTTCTTTGTAACTTATTCAAAACATAATCTGAGATTTCATTTGTAAAAGCTTCAATTGTAAAGTTCGAGAGACTGCTTAACTTCTGTACACAAACCAAATTCCCTTCCTGAAAGGATCCTATAAGGCCTTTAAGATAATCAATGGTTAAAATGACAACATCCTCAATAACAACCCTATAATAGGGCACCGTTCTTGACTTTACATTTCTCCTAACTTCACTTATTTCAACAAATCCCATATCAATTAATGCAATCACAGCTCTATTAACTGCAGGCAAACTCATACCTAAAGTAGATGCAATTTCATTTCTGTAAGTCTCTCCGTTATCCCAAATATAGTGGAAGACCACAGACATATTAATTTTATATTGCATACTTGAATTGGCTGTTTGTATAAGTTTTATATAGTGCATTAATTCTTATCCTCTATACTAACTTACTGTTAGTTAGTATAGTATCTAATAAACCCATATAATTGTCAATCTTTTTTTTCAAAAACTAAAACACTCCTCTCAGTGATAAGCGATAATGTTCAGCTGTATTTTTGAATAACAAAATAAGGTGAAAATGTATTAAAATTTAAATAAAAAATAAAGGCTAGTTCTCCAGAGTACCAATCTCAGAGTTATCTCACCAAAAGATGGTTAAATTTTGATGTAAAACGAGGAAAAACTTCCGTTACAAAGTTAAATGTTCATCAAATTACAATGATTAGAAAGGTAATTGAGTCTGCGGACACCTCACGGTGCAGACCTCTCACACCACAAAGTTAATACCGATAAAATAATTATGCCGACAATGTGGAATCTACTATATTAATTCTATATCTAGTCTATAAAAGATTTTTTCACTAGCGGTATAATTTTTTAAAGTCCATACAATATCATAGCAAAATGGAAGAATCAGAAAAACAGTATTCACTTGAATCTTATAAAATGGGCCAAACAAATATTTTAATAACCTGTAAAGCATTAGATGAAGGATTAAATATCCCCTCATCAGATATTG
>JBAYZQ010000097.1:0-8538 GCA_041672385.1 Sphaerochaetaceae bacterium
TGACAGCAACTCCAGTAGCACCAGCAGTGGCTGCTCCAGTAGTAGCTCCAGTAGCTGTAGCTACAACACCAGTTGTTGTTGAACCTAAGGTAGAAAAAGAAGTAAGAGAAGAATTTGTAAAGAACTACAAGAACTTTGAATTTTATCTTGATGATGTTCATGTAGATGGAATGGTAAGTGAAAAAGATGTTGTATTTACATATGACAGTGCATTCTTTGATAAAAATTTTGAAAAAGGACTTGTAAAGATTGCTTCTACTATGACTGATTATAAAACATCTGATTTTACCTATAAGGTATCTAAAGGTCAGCTAATATTAACTTATTCAGAGGACATTGATCCGAATGAAGCAATTGATGCTTTCTTTGCTGCGATATTTTTACTTTAAGTTTTAAATTGATTAAAAACCCTGATTTCTTTAATGATTTCAGGGTTTTTTTATATTTTGAAAAAAAAAACAAATATATATTTAAAGTATTGTTTTAGTATGCTATATTCAATCAGAAAATTAGATAGAATAAGAAGGGAATAAATGAAGAAAAAAACAATAATTTTATTACTTTGTTTTATTGTGTTATTTACTTTCATCTCCTGTAAGAAAGGAAATGAGAAAGCAATTACTGATAACACAGTAAGTCAGGAAATAGCAAAAACAACCGAAAAAACAGCAATAACAGAGACAACAGGGAAAACAGCCCCAACCGAAGTAAAAAATATAACAGATAATGTTGTTGTCATAGATACAACAAACAGTGATTCAAAAGCAACTGAAACAAATACTAGTTTAGATGAAGATTTAGTTAAAGAAATGGTGGTTGAAGACAAACAAGAACCTATTGTACCACCAAAAACAGACAATGTTGTTGTCACAGATACAACAAACAGTGATTCAAAAGCAACTGAAACAAATACTAGTTTAGATGAAGATTTAGTTAATGAAATGGTGGTTGAAGACAAACAAGAACCTATTGTACCACCAAAAACAGACAATGTTGTTGTCACAGATACAACAAACAGTGATTCAAAAGCAACTGAAACAAATACTAGTTTAAATGAAGATTTAGTTAAAGAAATGGTGGTTGAAGACAAACAAGAACCTATTGCACCACCAAAAACTGAAATTTCATTAGGTCAAATAAATACTTATGATTTTTCATTTATGGATGCTAATGTTAAAGTTACTTTGAATAATGGAATTGCAACTATTGATTATTCAAACAACCTAACAAAAGCTGAAATTGGAAGTGGGCTTTCATATATTGAATTAATACTTGATGTTAATCCATCAGATTTTTCTTTTGCTTTTTCTTCTCCAGGAGAAGTTATGATAACTTATCCTAAATCTATTTCTGATAAAGATTTGATTGAAGGATTTAAAATTGGTCTTGAATACTATATGCCTTATGCAAACTATGATAAATTTAACTTTAATTTATATGGAATGCCAGTTTATGTAGGAATAAAAGATGGTAAGGCAATTGTTATTTATCCAAAAAATATTAAAGAAGCAGAAGTTACTGGATTGTTAAACATGATGGAAACAAAACCAGAAGCTGCAGGATTTAATTATACTATTCTCACTGACCGAGTTGTTTCCATTACTTATCCTTCAACGATTGAAGAAAATGCATTAATCTATGGATTTGCAGCTTTATTGAATGATTCTATTCCTAAGTATTTGGATAGCCTAGAAATTACTTCCCAACCGCTTCCTGTTGAAGACAAGGTTTCAAAGCCTATAATTACTGAAAATTCCTATCAATTTACATTAATGGGAGCTAAGGTGTTAGCTATTCTTTATAATGGAAAAGCAACAGTAAAATATCCTGAAAATGTTTCAAATAAAGAAGTAGCTAAAGGCCTTGAATATATTGGAAACGTTTTAAAAGTAAATTCTTCTGATTTTGCTTATAACTTTACTGTGCCAGGAGAAATTGTTGTAACTTACCCTTCATCCTACGCTGATAAAGATCTTATTGAAGGTTTTAGAACTGGTCTTAATCTTTATCTTGCTTCAATGAAAAAGGTTGAAACTGAAGTTGTGGTAAAAGCACCTATTACAGATGTAAAATCACTTGATGTTGAAGTAAAAACTCCGGTTTCTGCTCCTAAGTTAGTCAAAGATGAATTTGTAAAGAACTACAAGAACTTTGAATTTTATCTTGGTGATGTTCATGTAGATGGAATGGTTAGTGAAAAAGATGTTGTATTTAAGTATGACAGTGAATTCTTTGAGGAAAATTTTAAAGAGCAACTTTTGAAGATTGCTTCTGCTATGACTGCTTATAAAACATCTGATTTCACTTATGATAAATCTGAAAAAGGTCGGCTAATAGTAACTTATTCTGATGATATTGATCCAAATGAAGCAATTGATGCTTTTTTTGCTGTGATTTTTTACTTTAGTTTTTTTAATTAATTACATACCCTGATTCCTTTGTGTTTCAGGGTTTTTTTTAAGGAATTGACTACAATTATAAAAAGAAATCTTAAAGTGGAATATTGTAACATAGTTAGAGTTAAATTGTTTAATAATTGGGTAATACATTGTTAAAATATGGTAATTGTTTCATAATGTACTTTAGAAACAAGGGAAAGATATTTAGATGAAAAAAAAGATTTTCATAATAATTTTATGTTTTGTAGTTCTTTTTACTACAATTTCTTGTAAAAAGAAAAGTGAAGAAAATATAGTAAATTCAAATCTCTCGAAAACTTTTGAAGATAAAGAAATAAATTCTTCTCAACCAGTGACAACTGAGAAAGAACAAAATATAGTAAATCCAAATCTCTTGAAAAGTTTTGAAGATAAAGAAATAATTTCTTCTCAACCAGTGACAATTGAGAAAGAAGAAAACATAGAAATTGAGAAGAATGTAAATATTTATCAAAATGGAGTTACTGAAGAATTTACCCAGGATTTTGAGTTTTATCTTGAAGATTTTCATATTACAGGTAGGGCTCAAGGTTTTAAGATACAAATAAATTATGATAAAGAACTTGAAAATTTTTTTAAGTCATTTTTAACTACATTGAATCTTGGATTTGATAAAGCTAATGAAGAAGAAAAAGAGAGTATAATTATAAACCTTCCTTCTGATTCAGATGTAGAAAATTTGCTATATGAAATAATTGGGAAGATTTTCTCTTTTAATTATGTTGAAGAATTAGAAGCCGAGGTTATTTCGGAAGATCAAAACCAAAGTTTTTCATATAATTTTCTAGGCTTTCCTCTAGAACTTGTACAAGGTAAAAACAATGTAGTTATAGAATATCCTAAAGAATTTACAGAAAAGGATGTTTTTATTTTGGAAAAAGTAACTCAAAAGATTTTGAGTTACGATTTTAAAAATTTATCCTGTAAAGTAGAAAATAATCAAATTATTTTGGATATTGATAGAGAATTTGAAAGTAAAGATTTTAGTTCAATACAAAATAGTTTAGAGGCTTTTTCCTTGTATGAATTCAAAACTATTTTTTATTCAGGAGAGGAAATTTACCTTGCAGTTAATGCAGGAAAAGCCTATTTATTTAATCCTTTTTCCAAAGAAGAAACCCAAAATTTTTTAAATGATAATATAGGTTTCCTAAATGATTGGAAGTTTATTACAGATGAGATAGTTGAGGTTGTTTATTCTTCAGAATATTCCAATAATGAGTTTATTTTTCAATTAGAGAAAGAATTAAATAGACCTATCGAAAAACCAATTACGGAAAGTCCCCTAGAATTTGAGCTTTATGTAGAAAATATAAACTTACATTTCTCTCTCTTTAATAATGATTTAACAGTTGTCTTTTCTGAAAAAATGAATGAAAATTTATTGAAAGAAAAAGTAGAAGAATTGTCTATTAAATTAGGTGTAGAAGTTGGTGAAATTTTTTATGATAGTGCAAAGAATGTTTTAATTTTGCCAATTTTAAGTTCAGATTATCCTGAGAATTTGTTTGATAATCTTATTACTAGCTTATACCAATATTGATTTGTAACTAAAAATTAAAATTAAATAATAGTTTAATTACTTCTTTATTATTTTGTGAATTTATTAAGTTGTGTTATACTGTTTCAAGTTGGTAAAAGGTTATGAGAAATATTTTGATTGTGGATGACAATCAGATTAATAGAGAAATATTAAAAAGAATCCTTTCAAAGGAATATAAAACAATTGAAGCCGCTAATGGACAAATTGCATTAGATTTTTTAAAAGAAGATAAAAACAAACTTTCAGCAGTTCTTTTGGATATTAATATGCCAATTATGAATGGAAATGAGTTTTTAGAAGAATATAAAAAAAACACTTCAATAAAAAGACTTCCTATTATAGTACTAACTCAAAAAGAAGGAGTTGAATCAGAAGTTGAGGCTCTATCTCTTGGTGCAACTGATTTTCTGACTAAACCTTATAATCCGAGAATTATTCTACACAGACTAAGAAGCTTAATTGCTCTTCAAGAAGCCTCATCAAAAGTTTCCGTTTTAGAGCTTGATAGTTTAACGGGTCTTTATTCTAAAATTGTATTCGTTGAGCGAACAAAATTAATACTACAAAAATATAAAGATAAAAAGTTTAAGATATTGTTATTTGATTTTGAAAATTTTAAATTGATTAATGATTTATTTGGAATACAAGCAGGGGATAAGATTTTAAAAGAATTTGCCGAATGCTTAAAAAGTGTAAAAGTTGATACCATAAATCTAATTGGAAGACTGGTAGGAAATCAATTTGTTGTTTTTACTGAGTTAGAAAATATTTCTTTCATATTAAGAAAATGGCTTGAAGATTTTATTGATAGATATTCTGATAAGATTAAAATCCATATCAGAATTGGATGTTATATAATTGAAGATACGACTATCCCAATTGAAGTTATGTGTTCTTATGCTAGAAGTGCAGCTGATATGAATCGGGGAAAATTTGAAAATAAAGTTTGTTTTTACGATGAGTATATTAGAAATAAAATGCTTGAAGAGCAAATGGTTCTAAATGAAATGGAAACTGCAATTGAAAAAGAACAATTTGTAGTTTACTACCAACCTAAGTATAATCTTTTTGATAACACTCTTTTTGGGGCCGAGGCCCTAGTAAGATGGGAACATCCTACTAAGGGGTTAATGTATCCAGGTCAATTTATTCCAATTTTTGAAAAAAATGGTTTTATTACTAATTTGGATATCTATGTTTGGGAAAAAACTTGTCAAGATTTAAAAAGACTTGAAGATAAGCTTCCTTCAGGATTTTCTTTTTCTGTAAATGTTTCTCGTGTCGATATATATAATCCAAATTTAATAAATATTTTAATTGGCCTAATTAAGAAGTACAATATTAAAATTGAAAATTTGCATTTAGAGATAACTGAATCTGCTTATATGGATGATTCTGAACGACTTATTGGTGTTGTGACCAAACTTAGAGATTTGGGTTTTATAATTGAGATGGACGATTTTGGAAGTGGGTATTCGTCTTTGAATATGCTTATCCAGGTTCCAGTTGATATTATTAAACTGGATATGTTTTTTTTAAGTAAGAAAAGTGATCAAAAAAAGAAAAATCAAATTTTAAAGTTTATTTTAAATCTAGCAAGAGGTATGGATTTAAAAGTAATAGCTGAAGGGATAGAGACCGAAGAAGATAAAACAACCTTAATGGGCTTGGGTTGTTCTCTTGGGCAAGGGTTTCTGCTTGATAGACCACTGCAAATAATGGACTTTGAGAATAGACTTGAAATAAACCAAAGTTTACTTACCTTAGGAATTCCACAATATTGCAATTCTATTGAAGTTCAAATGCATAAAATGTTCGCCTATGATGAAATGCCTTTTGGTATTGCAACTTTTAACAAAACAACTGGAAACCTAATTTTAATAAATAAAGCATTTTTAAAACTTCTTTCTTATCCAGAGGAAGATAGATATGAATATAAAAAAATATCAAATCTCATATTTAAAGATCAATTTAAACAGAATTTAGATCTACAAATTAATAAACTAGAAGAGGAAAGAAAAGAATTTATTTCTTTTCAAGGAGAACTTATAGATAAAAAAGGATTGTCAATTTTTTGTACTTTCTTTTTGTCTAAGTTTGTTTACAACAATTTTGAATATTTGCAGCTTTATATTTTTAAAAATAAAGAGGTCGAAGAACAAGAAAACTGTCGATTAATTAATCAAATTCCAGGTGGTGTTTATAAAGTCAGATTTGATGATAACAAAAAAATATCATTGGCCAGTGACAATTTTTATAAAATAATTGGTTATACTCCAGAGGAATACAAAGATAAATTTAAAAATGATGTTGAAAAATTTGTTTATTATAATGATAGAAAAGAATTTTTGAAAGTTTTCGAAGAAGGTGAATTTTCTGGGATAAGAATTCTTGAATATCGGATTATTTCTCGTGACGGAAATTTACAAAAAGTAATGGAAGTTCGGCATATTGTTAACAAAGAACAAAATGTAAAATCAATTGTAGCCTTTGTTTTTTTGATTTCAAGTGGTTTAATCAATGATGTGGAAACTGTAAACCAGAAGTGTTACAAGATGATAATTCCATTTATAAGAAACTTTTTATTTGAGTGGGATAAGAAAACCGATACGGCGATTTTTTCAAATATGTTGGCAAATGAATTTGATATTGATTCAGTAATAAAGGATTTTTCAAAAAAATTACTAAAATCTAATCTAATTGAAATTAAGTCAAAGAATGAGTTTAAAAAAGCTCTTTCTTTAGTTAACCAAGGGATAGATTTTCAAGAGTTTGATGGGAAAGTTTTAACCCAAAAAGGTAACTATAATTGGTATAAGTTTTCGATCTCAAGTATTAAAGATAGTGTTGGAGATGTACAAAAAATTATTGGATATTTAAGTGATATTACAAAACAAAAAAATGATTTTAGTAAAATTAAAATTTTAGCTGAAAAAGATGCACTAACCAATTTGCTTAATCATAGGACTTTTCAACAAAAAGTAGAGGAAAAACTATTAAATATTGATTCCAATTGTGCTTTTGCCATGATGGATCTTGATGATTTTAAGAAAACTAATGATATTCATGGACATTATTGTGGAGATTTTGTATTAAAAGAGGTTTCTAATCGCATTGAATCAGTTACAACAAGCAATGTATATCTTTCTAGAATTGGTGGAGATGAATTTTCTGCATTTTTTTACAACTTGAAAGATAAAAATCAACTTGAAGAAATATTAAAGTCTGTCAGAGAAGTTTTATCAAAACCAATGTTAATTAGTCCAACAGAATCTTATCTTCAAAATATAAGTATAGGTGCAGTGTTTTTTAACAACAAAGCAAATTTAAGTTTTAAAGATTGTTATAAAAAATCTGATATGATGATGTATGAGGTAAAACGTCAAGGAAAAGATTTTTGGAAAATTGAAGATTTAACAAAGGAAGATTAATGAACATCCTTTATTTAAAGTTATTTTTAGTGATTCTAGCTGGGTCTTGTGTTCAGGCCTGTGTTGGTTTTGGTCTTCCTATTGTAGCTATGATTTTTCTTGTTCAGTGGTTTGACTTTTCCACCAGTGTGGCATTGTGTCAAATTACTGGTTTGTTTGGAGTCTCTTACATTGTAATCAAATATTTCTCTAAAATTAGATGGAAAATTCTAATTCCTTTTCTAGTTCCAGCTTTGTTGATTGGCCTGTTTTGTGTGTATTATTCTTTAGCATTAAATACAACCTTATTGAAAATATTATTGGGAGGATTCTTATTCTTTCTAGCTTTATTTTTATTTTTTGTTTCAAATAAATTCAATATTAAAGCTAATAATCTTTCAGGAATAATTACCGGAGTTATTAGTGGGATATTTAATGGGTTTTTTGGAATTGGTGGACCCACAGTAGCCTTATACATGTTACCAGCTATTCAAGAAAGACAACCTTATATAGCAACAGTTCAATTCTATTTTCTTCTTGCTGGAATTACAAGTTTAGCTATAAGACTTGAAAAAGGGGCCTTAAATGCTGGATATTTGGGTTATGTAGGAATAAGTATTATAGCAATGCTTATTGGTACTATAACTGGTGATTTTTTTATGAACAAAATTTCAACTAATATTATGAAAAAAATCGTATTAGGTTTCGTTGGAATTTCTGGTTTAATAATTATTATTCAACAAATATAAAAGTCTTAATTAATCTTTCAATTATTTTCATTTACTGTAAAAAAATTATTTTTATATTTATGTCATAGGTTAAGAAAAAAATGATATAAAAAAATATAATTATATCTTAAATTTTTAATTTGTTGTGTCATAAGATAGGTATATGTCATAAGTAATAAATTAAAAAAATTATTTAATTTATTATAAGTAAACAAAATAGATAATGTTGCATAAATAATAACATAAAAAAATATAAATTTTTATAAAAAACTATTGACATAAGAGAAGAGTTTTATTAATATAGTCAATGTAAGGGAAAGACAAAGAACTTACAAATAAACATTAAGGAATTACATTATGAAAAAGACATTAACAATTTTAGCAGTTTTATTAGTAGCAGCATTCGCAGTGTTCGCAGG
>JBAYZQ010000098.1:0-8428 GCA_041672385.1 Sphaerochaetaceae bacterium
AATCACTACCAAAAGGGGTAAAAGCTTCTCATCTTATTTAGAGAAAGTAAAACCTTTACCTAATGATGATCTTTGGTTTGAAAATGTTTGGAATGAATGTCGAAAAAGGAAGAACCTTTAAAAATATAAAGACCGTCCCTCCAATATGCAAGGACGGTTTTTTATTGCAAGTAAACTTTAGTTTGCTTTAACAGCTTTATTATCAAAGAATATTGATTTAATTGAATTATAAGAAATCATAACACCAATAATAAAAATGAATATTCCAAAGATTAGCTGTAATCCCTGTTTTGCAAATACAAAATTTTCAGTTCCTATAGTTTGGAAGTTACTTATGTTTAGTAATGTTAAAGCACTAAAGGTAACAGCCATCATAATAAGCATTGGAATCCAAACATTTTTACTAGTTTTACCAGCTTTCTTTAAGTATACGGCAACTGCACTTAGTGCCAAGGCTGATAACATTTGGTTCGAACTACCAAATAATGCCCATATATTTAAATATCCACCCTTTGAGAGAGCATAACCTAGAACTAATGTTAATACAGTTGCAAAAACTGAATTCTGACAAAGTTTTTGAACTGGGCCAACTTTAGAAGCATCTTGGTCTTCATTTATAAACAATTCTTGAAATGAAAGACGTGCGATACGGGCAACAGAATCAAGTGAAGTTAAAGCAAAAGCACTTATTGAAAGGTTTATCAATGTTAAGCTTAAATTATGATTTACATGAAGAATATCTAAGAAGTTAGCGATAGCAATTGCAAATGTCTGTTGAGCTGAAGCTCCTTTTGGCATTCCTCCAAGAGATCCTACACAAACCAAAGCAATAATAGCTAGAAGTGTTTCAACAAGCATTGCACCATAGCTAACTTTAAGCATGTCTTTTTCATTCTTTATCTGTTTACTTGAAGTGTTTGAACTAACTAAAGCATGGAAACCTGAAACGGCACCACAAGCGATTGTAACAAACAAATAAGGGAACATTCCTTTCCCACCAACAGAGAAGGAAGTAAAAGCAGGTAAATCCATTGTAGGATGAGCGACAATAATACCAATAACGGCTGCTGCAATCATAAAGATTAATAAGAAACTATTTAAATAATCACGAGGTTGCAACAAAGACCAAACTGGTACAATTGATGCAACTAGAATATAGGCAAATACAACATAGGTCCATACAGTTACATTCAAAGATGTAATAGGTGCTTTTAATCCTATGAATATGGCTACAACTAACAACACTATAGCAATAATTGTTTGAAGAATTTGATTAGGTTTAAATTTACGACTATAAAATCCAAAGCCAACGGCAAATAAAATAAATAAGCAAGATGTTGTAGCAGTACTACCATTACTTAAGGTTAAAGCTGGGTTGTTAGCAACTGAACCAAAAGATACAGCAACAATGTTTGCGAAAGCTGCTATTACAACTATACAAAATAACCAACAGAATAAAAGAAATAATGTTTTTCCTGTTGATCCTAAATATTTCTTAATAATGAATCCAAGTGAATGACCTTCATTCTTTACAGATGCAACCATTGATCCAAAATCTTGTACGCCTCCAAAAAAGATTCCGCCAAGAAGGCACCATAATAATACAGGAAGCCAACCATAACTAGCTGCAACAATAGGTCCAATTATAGGAGCAGCTCCGGCAATTGATGCAAATTGGTGTCCAAAAAGAACATTTGAATCAGTTGGAACATAATCAACACCATCCTCATGTTCAAATGCAGGGGTCTTTTTTGATGGATCCACTCCCCATTTTTTAGCAAGGCGGTTTCCATAAAATACATACCCCATTAATAAAGCTACTATAGCGATTATTAAAATTATTACTCCATTCATATCTTTTCTCCTTAAATATGATAATTAGGACCATAATAGTAAAATTTATTATGCATTACAAGTATAAATATGCAAAATATATACAATAATAGGTAATATATTCATTGTAATTACTTAACATATAAGGTTTTGTTATATCCAAAACAAATATTTTTTTTATAATTTAAATTTATATTAATCAAAAAAAATTACTCCTTTAAAAAAAATCATTAATTTTTTAAAAGAGTATTTTTTCAAACTTTTTAAGAGCTGTATCAAAAGTCGAAGTAAAGACTTAGTAGCAATCCATTTTTATGAAATTAGAGTTGCTTTTATTAACCTTTAATTGCCCCAGCTGTAATACCGTTAATAATTCTTTTAGAAAGAAATAAATATAAAATAAAAGTAGGTAAGAAAACTATTACAACTGATGCAAACATTCCTCCCCAGTTTCCAGTATAACGCATTGATTCAATCATATTAAAAAGTCCTACAGCAACAGGCCTTACACTTGTTTTGTTTGCAAAAACTAAAGACATAAAATATTCATTCCAAATATCTATGAAATTAAAAATCATTACGGTAATAAGTCCTGGTTGGATTAAAGGAAACATTATTCGCCAATAAGTTCCTATTGGTGAACATCCATCAATAGCCGCAGCTTCTTCATAAGTTTTGGATAAATTTTTGAAAGATGGATACATAAAGAATATTGTAAAAGGTACTTGCATCGAAGTGTATAAAAATATCAAAAGCCATCGATTGTTTAATAAATGCAATTGGGATACAACACTGAATAATGGCATTATTATCATAATAGCAGGAATTCCTAAAGATGAAATAAACAGATTTTGTGCAAGAGTATTTCCTTTAAAACGGAATCTGGATAATACGTAAGAAGCTGGTGTAGCAATCAAAATAATTGCAGCACAAGATACAAGAGTATACATAATTGAATTCATGAAATAAATAGAAACTTTTTGTGTTTTCCAAGCAGTTGCATAATTTTCAAAATGAAAACCTGTTTTAAAAGCAAACATATGATCGCTAAACATTTCAGCTGAAGTTGAAAAAGAAGCAAATACAACCCATGCAATTAGAATAAATGTAAACAGGACCCAAGCAATTACTATAATATATGCAGGAATTAATTTTATTTGATTTTTTTTTATTGTAAAATGGAATTTGTTCATCTAATCCTCCTAAAGTTCAATATCGTCTTTTCTTACCAATAGATTGGTAAGCCCGAATGCAATTAATACCATAACCATCATTACAATTCCGATGGCAGCTCCAGCTCCACTATTTCTTACTGTTCTTGCTGGTGAAGAAGCTCCAAATACAAGTTCATACATATAATTCATTGGTGCTACAGTTTGATTAGAAAGATTATCTGGAGAAAACATTTGGCCCCAAACAAAATACCCAACAGTAAAGATAGTCCACATTACAATATTTGTTCTAACTGTTCCTTTTAAGAAAGGTAGAGTAATATAGAAGAATCTTTGTACTACATTGGCTCCCTCTATTTTGGCAGCTTCATGGTAACTTACAGGGATTTGCTCAATTCCACTTATAAAAATCAACATATGATAACCTACCATTCCAAAGCAATAAGCTACTAACATTGAACTAAATAGATGAGCAGGTCCCGTCCAAAGGATTTGAGACGCTTTTGTAAAACCAAAAAAGGCTAAAAATTTATGGAAAAACCCATAATCACTATTGTACACATAATATATCCACATGGTTGCCATAGCAACAGCGGAAATAACATTTGGAAGATATATAACTGAACGGAAAAATTTAAAACCTTTCATTCCACTAGTAAGCCCAACTGCAAATACCAAAGAAATCAGCATAACACCTAAACCACCATATAACCAAATCTTACAAATATTTTTCATAGATTGTTGAAACATTCGGTCATGAAAGATTGTTTTATAGTTACCAAATCCGGCAAAAGTCC
The DNA here is from genome assembly GCA_041672385.1 of Sphaerochaetaceae bacterium. Lineage (GTDB taxonomy): Bacteria > Spirochaetota > Spirochaetia > Sphaerochaetales > Sphaerochaetaceae > JBAYZQ01. The sequence continues at coordinate 3,803 of JBAYZQ010000098.1, forward strand.
ATGTTGTGACTGAGTCAGATAATCCTGCAACATTGAAAAAACTCATAATAAAGGTTCTGATTGATGGATACAAGAATACTATTAAATAGCACAGAAGTGCAGGGACTAAAAATACTATTATCATTTTCCTATTAGGTTTCATTTTTTCCTCCAATAAAAATAAAGGGAATCTATTTATATCATAGATTCCCCGAAAAAAACTTTTTTATTTATTCATATTTTCATAAAATTCTTGTGCATTAATTGAACCTGCAATAAGTTTAGAAAAATTTTCTTTAATTTTTGCATTTACTTCTGCAAGGTTTTCCATTCCAACTGCCCAAGGTAATCTTGTTGTGGTTGAATTGAATGCAGCTTCTGCTTCAGAAAGTACTTTAGGCCATGTATTATTAATGTCCATTGGAGCACCGTTTGAATCATCTGCTAATTTCTGATCATATTCTCCAGTAGTAACAAAAACTATGAACTGGAATGCTTCTTCTCTACATTTGGAATCTTTGTTTATTGCAAAACTTTGACTACCAATGTTATTAGCTTCAATTCCATCACCTTCTGGACTTATTGAAGGATAAGCAAAAGTACCCCACTCTATGTTTGGATTACTTGTAGAAACTTCGTTTGGAAGCCATGTTCCATTAAGATTCATAGCAACCTTTTCTGGGGCCATTTCTTGAACCTGACAAGCAGGATAAATATTCGAAGCGGCCTTTGCACTCATATAACCTTTTTTAGAAAATTCTTCCCAAATTTGGCCAAATTTAAGAACTGAAGAATCTGAAAAATCGTTATTATTTGCCATTTCAATGGTCTTTTCACTTCCAATCATACGATCTATGTTATAACCGAAAAAGTCACACATATATCCATCATCAACAGTAACAGGAGTAATTCCAACTGCCATTAATTTTCGGCATACTTCTTCAAATTCTTCTTGAGTCTTAGGTACTTCAGTAATACCAGCTTTTGCAAATAGGGCTTTATTGTACATAAAAGCAAACATGAAAGGCTGATAAGGTATTACACTTAAGCTTCCATCTTCAGTAAATGAACGAGCTAATTTTACAAGAGTTGAATTGATTTGTGATTCATAAGGTTTTCCGTTAGTTGTTGGATATACCTTAGCAGCCAAATCATCTAGAGGTTGTATAAATTGTCCCCAGGTAAAAGAAACTCTTTCAATGTCTTCATCAAAGATATCTATAGTTTCACCAGCTTGAATTGCAGGTTCTAGAGTTTTCCTAATGTTTCTACCATTGAAATTAATTTCTACATGAATTCCTGATTGTTCTTCAAATGCTTCTGCTGCTTCTGCTAGAACCATTCCTTGTGGTTCAGCTTCATTCCACATTGAATAATAATGAACAGTTTTAACAGAATCTCCCGATTCTTTTTCACCACCTGCAAAAATTGGTAGTGCCAAAACAAGAAAAATAGTTAATAATACAGTAAATTTTTTCATAAATTTCTCCTTTACTTTTCAACATCATAATAACATAATATTATAACCTTGTAAAGTTTTTTTAATATTATTATTCCCAATTCGACAAGTATAATAAAATGTCCGCCTAAAAGTGGGAAAAGAAAGAAAACCTCATGGAAGTTTATTACAATTGGTTTAACAGAAATAATAGATAACCAAGTAACAAAAAAAGTTTACCATAAAATCAGCATTTGAGAATACTCATTTTACTGGTTATGAGAGGATAATATTGTAATATTATTATAATGAAACAAATAATTAAACTAAAAATACTGCTCCGACACTCCTTAGTCGATTGTTGAGTAAAAATGAGAGAACAATTCTTAAAGAACTACAGAGAAATTTTCCATTTGAACGTTGGAAATAGACCATGCTTGGCTTGATGAAGATTTAAAACCTTTTCCCTAAATAAGAATAAATGGGCCTGAAGGAATAAAAATATGTACCAGAGTTTGCTATAGTAATTGCTTTAGAGCACTTTGTACTTACCAAAAAGTGAAACTACCTGTTATTTTGCTCATCTTATTGTTTTATTGAATGGGGTAATAATGAGAAAAATAACACAAAAAGGAAATTTCTTATGAAATTGCTTTCACTAAGAAATTTCCATAATAATTTAATTCTTTAATTCTCTAATTTTGTATTTTGTTTTTGTGTGCTTCAACTATGCTAAGTACTGTTATTATTAGTATAGCTACTAAGAAACTTCCTCCAAGGGTTGCAATGTTTGTAGCTGTTAATATACTGTTTCCAAGCATCCAGGGACCAAGAGAATTAAAGAGGTACCCTACAAAAATAATTGCAATTCCTGTTATGGCAACAAAAGCAACAATAAGTTTAGGTTTAATTACCTTTCTTAATAGAATCATTTCAGGAAGAGATAAGGCCGTGGTAGACATCATAAATGCTAAGGCTGTACCAATTCCAACTCCTTTGGCTATGAGTGCTTCTGCAATTGGAATTGTCCCTAAAGCATTAGAATACAAAGGAATACCTAAAAGAACGGAGACAAGAACTGCAAAAGGATTGTCCGGCCCTGCATATTTAGTAAGTGCTTCAGAAGGAGCCCAACCATGTATTGCAGCACCAAGTCCGATTCCTATTATAAGAAATATCCAGACTCTTTTTACTATATCTTTGACATTGCTACTAGCAAAATTAAGACGATCTTTTATTTTTAATTGTTTGCTTTCTAATTCTTTCATTTGAATATCGAGAACATATTGTTCAATGGAGCTTTCAAGATGTAATGCACCAATAATTATTCCACCTACTATTCCAACCACAACTCCGGTAATAACGTATATCAAGGCTATTTTCCAACCAAAAGAAGCAAGTAAAATAGCGAATGCTGCTTCATTGACGATTGGAGATGTTATCAGAAAAGAAAAGGTAAAACTTAATGGAATCCCTGCTTCTACAAAGCCAATAAAAATTGGAACTGAGGAACAAGAACAAAAAGGTGTTACTATCCCAAGAAGGGAAGCCATTATATTTCCTTTTACTCCTGAAAATCTCCCCAGTATTTTTTTTGTTCTTTCGGGGGGAAAGTAACTTCTTAAATACGATATTGCAAAAATCATGAGACTTAAAAGGATAATTATTTTTAAAGTATCATAAAAAAAGAAATGGACTGAATCCCCAAGCCTCGTTGCAGTATCGAGATTAAAAACATTCTCAACTAATAGCGTTATCAAATTGTCTAGCCATATAAACATTGTCAATATTCCTTTCTGCTAATTAGCAGCTTCCACAGGTACAGGCCCTTTCGATGGTTATTTCATCATTTTCATAGTCAAAAATAATTGGTTCTAACATTTCTTCGTCTTCACAAGAAACGACTATGGGTAAATCATCAAAAAATTTGATTTTACTGTTATCTTGAGTGCTACTATTAATATTTATTGATTTTCCACAGCAAGAAGTAGAGAAACTAATTTCTATACAGTTGCCTTTATTTGTTTCCATTTCTTTTTCAAGAAATATTTTAATTGATGGTGTAAATTTCATTTAGGACTCCTTATATTACCAGTTAATAATGTTTTTTATTTCTTTTACAGTTACTAATTTTCCTGTTGATACAACTTGATCATCTAGTAAAAGTGCTGGGGCTGACATTATTCCACGATTTAACATTTGTGAAATATCGGTAATGTGTACTACATTTGCCTTTTTACCCGTTTCAGTTAATGCTTGTCTGACGTTTTGTTCGAGCTTGTTACACTTGGCACATCCGGATCCCATTACTGTGAAGGTATGTTCATTCTTTCCTTCGCTTGTTTTTGCTACTTCAGGACTTTTTTTTTGTCCAAAAAGATTAATTTTCATAAGATTTTCTCCTTATTCTTACAATATTCATTTTATTTATTTTCTTCATATCAAAATAATTTGATATGTTGTTTTAAAATATTAGGCGGCTTTATACCGCCTTGAGTTTATTTGCTTTTACATTCTCCACAAATTTCATTCTCTTTATTATCATTGGTAAATGTATCAAGTAATTCTTTGGCCCTTTCTATTCCGGCAAGATTTAGACTGTAATGACACCATTTGCCTTCAGGCCTACATTTTACTAATTTCGATTCACATAAAATTTTACAATGATAGGAAAGTTGAGATTGTGTAAGATTTGTCCGCTCTAATATATGACATGCGCATTTCTCACCTTTACTTAGAATGGAAAGAATTTCTAAACGCCTTTTATCAGTTAAACCTTTAAATGTGCTTACTATTTCATCTTCAATTTCTTTCATTTCTTTTCCCCTCAAATCAAAAATTCTTGATATGAGTAAATTAACACTATTCTTTTTTTTAGTCAATAAAAAAAATAGTACTTTAGAAAATATATTTATGGTTTTTAAAAGTTAAGAAAATAAGTATAATATGTAAAATGAGTTTTGGTTTTTAAATTAGGAGTGTTTATGGAATCTTCTTTTGTACTTTTTAATGAAAATTTTGATTATATAATTGAAACTGTAAAAAATTGTGGTGATAAAGCTAGAGATTTGCAAACTATGGTTCATCGAAGTTATAAGAAAGATGGGACGGTATTAACTGAGGCTGATTTGTACGTTTCAGACAGGGTTGAAAAAGTTGTTAAAAAGTATTTTCCAAATTCTAATTTTATTACCGAAGAAAGCTTGGGC
>JBAYZQ010000099.1:0-8403 GCA_041672385.1 Sphaerochaetaceae bacterium
AGCAAGGGATTTAATAAAAGTTGATTACGAAGAACTAAAACCTGTTTTTACAGTTGAAGAAGCAATGGCAGAGAATGCTCCTTTAGTTCATGATAGTTTTGTCGAATATCGTTGTGGGGCTCCTGATAATCTTGAAGAATATAATAAAGGAGTTGACCCAAGAGAAGGAAAAGTTGTTTATCAATTCCCTTTGCATGGAGATGTTAGGCATAATGTTGCCAGTGCTGCTCATGGTCAAATTGGAGACATTGAAAAAGGATTTGAAGAAAGTGATGTAGTTATTGAAAGAACCTATCGAACGAATCAAATTCAATGCACCCCTCTTGAACCACATGTTTGTTATGCAACAGTTGATGCGGGAAGGTTGGTAGTTTATGCCTCAACCCAAGTTCCTTACCATGTAAGACGTATTGTTTCTTGGGTATGTCAAATTCCAGAAAATAAAATTCATGTAATTAAGCAACGAGTAGGCGGAGGTTATGGATCAAAACAGGATATCCTAGTTGAAGATGTAACTGGGTATGCCTCTTGGATTACAGGGCGTCCCGTTTATTATATGAATACACGTGAACAGGAATTTATCGCAAATTCTACAAGGCATCCAATGAAACTTACAGTTAAGATGGGTGCAAATAGAGACGGTAGAATTAATGCAATTTATATGGATGTTAGAGCAAATACCGGTCCTTATGGAAACCATTGTCTAACAGTTCCTATGAATGCTTGTTCGAAGACTCTTCCTTTGGTCAAGGTTGATAACATGAAGTTTGATATCTACACTTATTACACAAATATTGCTCCTACAGGAGCCTACCAAGGTTATGGAGCTCCAAAAGGTGCCTATGCTTTAAATATGTGTATGTGTGAAATGGCAAAAGAACTTGGTTTTGATTATTACAAGCTTGTTGAAAAGAATTCTGTAGAACAGGGTTATATGCTAGAAATACTCAAAGGTCTTGGTGAAGGCCGTGAAGGTAATGTTGTGCCTGTTGGTTCTTGTGGTCTTAAAAGTTCTCTCAAAGAGGGAGCAAAGATGATTGACTGGGGTAAAAAAGAAGAAAGTGATGATCCAGAATGGAAAATTGGAAAAGGTTTTGCAATAATACAACAGGGAAGTGGATTACCAGGACTTGATCACAGTACTGCATTAATAAAGATGGCTACAGATGGAACTATCATTCTCAATAGCGGTGGTGCTGATCTTGGTACAGGGCTAGATACCATTAGTGCTAAAATGGCTAGTGAAGTTTTAAAAGTTCCAATGTACAATGTTACTGTTGTTTCAGGTGATACTGATAGTAGTGCTTTTGACACAGGTGCCTATGCATCAAGCGGTACGTTCTTTTCCGGTAATGCCTCTCTTATTGCAAGTAACAATCTAAAAGATAAAATTTTAGAGGAAGCTTCACTGCAAATGGAAGAGGATAAAGATGATTTAGATTTGGGCTATTGGAGTAAAGTTGTTTCCAATAAAACAGGCAAAGAATTAAGCTTTAGTGAGTTGATTCATACCGCTCTCAGTGGGACTGGAAGAGGGCAACTGGTAGCTGAAGGTTCTTTTGTTACCAATGCAAGTTCAATCCCATATGGGGCTCATTTTGCCCAAGTGGCGGTCAATATAGTGACAGGGGAAGTAAAAGTTCAAAAGTTCTATGCAATTCAAGATGCCGGGACTCCTATTAATCCAGAGCTTGCTCTTTGTCAAATGTATGCAGCAGCGCTTAAAGCAATTGGTCATACTCTTTATGAAGGAATGATTCTTGATGCAAAAGGTGTTTGCTTAAACCCAACTCTAACTGACTATGGTTGTCCAATGATTACCGAAATGCCCGAAGATTTTAAGGCAAAACTAATTGATGTGAATGATGATTATGGACCATTTGGTGCTAAGAGTATAAGTGAGATTGCAACTAATGGAGCAGCTCCTGCTATTGGAAGCGCCATAGCTGATGCTTGTGGGATTTGGATGAGAAGTTGGCCTTTTACACGGGAAAAGATTCTTAAAGAACTTGGAAAAATATAAATTTTGCAACAAACTGCAACAAAAACAAGACTTATTAAGTAGACAGTAAAAAGCTGTTATGCTATTATATGGAAAATTACGGAGGTTATCTGATGAAAGATAAGGCTACAATAAAACAACTTATTCAAGAGCTTGAAGCTTTGGATACAAAAGACATGTATTTGAATGATTTTTTCCATACTTGGAAAGAGTCTGATGATGAAATCAATGCGACCTTTGTTGTTGCCGAGATTTTACGGGGTTTGCGGGAAAATAATATTTCCCCAAAAGTATTTGATAGTGGCCTAGGAATTTCAATTTTCCGTGATAATTCAACAAGAACTAGATTCAGTTTTGCTAGTGCTTGTAACCTTCTTGGTCTTGAAGTTCAAGATTTAGATGAAAAGAAAAGTCAAATTGCTCATGGAGAAACAGTTCGTGAAACTGCTAATATGATTAGTTTTATGGCAGATGTAATCGGTATCCGTGATGATATGTACATTGGAAAAGGCCATACTTACCAAAAAGCTGTTGCTGCTTCAGTTCAGGAAGGCTTTGAAGATGGTATTTTAGAACAGCGTCCTACCCTTGTAAATCTTCAGTGTGATATTGACCATCCAACTCAAACTATGGCTGATTTACTACATGTAATTAACCAATTTGGTGGGGTTGAAAATCTTAAAGGAAAGAAAGTTGCAATGACTTGGGCTTATAGTCCTTCCTATGGTAAACCATTAAGTGTACCACAAGGAGTAATTGGACTTTTTACACGTTTTGGAATGGACGTGGTACTTGCTCATCCAGAAGGTTATAATGTAATGGAAGAGGTTGAGGAAGTTGCTAAGAAAAATGCTAAGGCTTCTGGCGGTAGTTTTACAAAAGTAAATTCAATGGAAGAAGCATTTAAAGATGCTGATATTGTTTATCCAAAATCATGGGCTCCTTTTGCTGTAATGGAAGAAAGAACAAAATTGGTTGGTGAAGGTAAGTTTGATGAGCTTGATGCTCTTGAAAAGAAATGCCTAGAGAATAACAAGAAATATATGGACTGGGAATGTACTGAAGAGTTAATGAAAACTACAAAAGACGGAAAAGCTTTGTATCTTCATTGTCTTCCTGCTGATATTACCGGGGTTTCTTGTGAACATGGTGAATGTGAACAGTCAGTCTTTGATCGTTATCGTGTTCCTCTTTATAAACAGGCCAGTTACAAACCTTATATAATTGCTGCTATGATTTTCCTATCAAAATTTGACAATCCAAGCGCAAAGCTTAAAGAGTTGTTGGAAAAGGGAAAAGAGAGAATTAAATAGTAAAAATGCTGGACTTCGGTTCAGCTTTTTTTATCTATGAAAGAATCTTTTTGCTTTCTTTTCTGTAAAGAAGAATTGAATAAACAGAGCTAGCAGCATCGCTAACGGCTTCGGCAACGAAGACCCCCCAAATTCCTATACCAATTCTAGGAAGGATTATTGCTAGTGGAATAAGTAAAACTAGCTTCCTAAATAAAGCAATTTTAATTGAACTTTTTGCTTGTCCTAAGGCAATAAAGGTTTGTTGAACAGCATTCAAAATTCCCATTAGACTCATTCCAGCAAGAAATATTCTACTTGGAGCTATACCCAATTCAATAATATTTTGAGAGGGAGTAAAAATAGAAAGAAAAAATCTAGGAAAGATTTCAATAAGCGCTGTGCTGATAAATGAATAAAGAAAACACCATTTTAAAAGAATAGAGAAAGTGTTTTTAACCCTTGTATAGTTGGCTGCACCAAAGTTATAGCTTGTAATAGCAGAAACTCCTTGTCCTAACCCTTGATTAGGAAGGAAAATAAGTTGGTTGAAACTAAATATAATACTCATAATTGTAAGGTAATATTCATTTCCAAATTGAATCATACTTCGGTTAAAAAGTAGTTGAATTATGCATGCTGTAATTTGCATAATAAAAATTGAAACTCCAAGACTTAATATTTTAAGATCAATTTTTGGTGTAAATTTAAAATTTTTTAAGCTTAATTTAATATTGGTTTTTTTTCCTGAAAGAAACACAATAATCCAAATAGCTGATATACTTTGGCTGATAATTGTTGCCAGTGCTGCTCCTTTTATTCCCAAATTAAAAGTATAAATAAAGATTGGATCCAATATTATATTTAAAATACAACCTATCAGAGTTGTTCCCATTGAAATATATGTAAATCCTTGGCAAATGATAAAAACATTCAAGCCAAGGACTAATTGAACACTTAAAGTCCCTATTAAATAAATGGAAAGGTAACTTTTTGCATAGTAGAAAATTAAATCTGTTGCACCAAAAAGTCTTAATATTGGGTCTTGAAAAATAAAAAAGAAAAACATAAGTATTAAAGAAAAAACAATTAACATTAAGAAACTATTGTTAAGAATATTTTCAGCTTCTCCTTTTCTTTTTTTCCCCATTTCAATTGCTGCAAGAGGAGCTCCTCCTATTCCAACTAATAATGAAAAAGCTGCTATAAGAATAAGGATTGGAAAACAGACACCAAGTCCTGCAAGAGCTAGACTTCCTGTTTCTGGAATTCTCCCTACGTATATACGATCAATCACATTGTAAAGTAACATTACAAGTTGACCGATAATTGTTGGTATTGAAAGTTGAATAATAAGTGGTTTTAAGGGTTTATCAGCTAAATCATGTTCTTTTTTACTAAGTTCAATTTGTTTCATAAATATATATCTTTTGGCTTTAATTTTAAAGGTAACTGAATTAAGATATAAGAAATATAAGAAACTATCAATTGGAAGTTATAAAATGCTTAAAATAATTACTGGAAATAAAAGTAGTGGAAAATCTACTAAACTAAGAAATTATATTGAGAAAAAGGAGAAGAATAATTTTTTTGGTTTTATATCCTTCTGTAATGAAGAAAGAAATAAATATTGGGTAAAAAATATAGAAACAGGAGAGACTTGGCTTCTTTTATGGGAATCTTCTACTCCAAAATATTCAAGGTTTGACTATGACGAGAATGTTTTCAAAAAAGTTAATAAAGAGCTAAAACTAAGAATAAAAGAAGAACTGGAAAAATCAGTAAATAGAAAAATTGGAGTCCTTGATGAAGTTGGAAGGATTGAACTAGATTCAAAAGGCTTTAATGAAGGATTTTTGGCTCTTTTAGATTATTCCAAAAAAGAAGAAGCCATTATTGTAATTAGGCAAAACTTTATAAATGAATTTTCATTTTCTCAAGGTTATGAATTGTTATTTGATTAAATTTCTTAAGGTCGTTCGGCCTTCTTCACTGCCAATAATTAATGGCTTGTAATACTTTTCTCGATTTATCAAAATATTATCATCAAAAATAAACTTATCTCCGTTAATGTATTCTACATCCATATTGGCTTTTAGAATAAAGGCATAACTTGCTGCAATGTCCCAAGCGTAGCAGGTGGGGTTTATGCAAGCATCAATATTTTGAAACACGACTGGACATAACATATGTATGATACTACTGGCAAAAGATCTTATTTTTCCTTTGTAAGCTGAAATATCAATTTCCTTTAAAATATTGGATCCAATGGTTATTTGTCTTGGAGGGTTTGCTTTTGTATTAATTTCTAAAAGTTCTCCATTTAAAAAAATGTCATTACTGTCTGGTTCGGTGGTAATAAAAAGTTCTTCACTTCCAACTCCAAATCGAGGTGCAGAAATTATAGCTCCCCTTGGTATGCGATTTGCATCAAGAATTCCAAGAGCTACACACCAAGATGGAAAACCTTGACTATAAGCATCAGTTCCATCTATGGGATCAAGAACAAAAGTATAGGGTTTTTTTTTATCAAAGTTCTTTAAATCTATTTCTTCGCATACAATATTATAATTATCATCCTCGCCGAAAATATCATTAATTGCCTTAATAACTTCTTTGGAAATAGCAAGATCAGTTTCTGTTATTATAGTTCCATCTGGTTTAAAATTTCGATGAATTTTATTTTGTTGCCCCTTTGCTTCTTGGCCACAACTTCGAATGATTTTTGCAAGTTCGTTAAATTTTATACTATCCACTTTGTACCTCAGATAAGAGCTATACTATTTCTAATTATACAATTTTTCAAGGGGTTAGTAATTTAAACTAGTTTACTCAAAAAATTTGTATTTTGTTAGCTAATAAATAAAAAAAAGCTAGTTCGTTTCTTGTAAACCTTTCTAAAATTATAGATACTACAGTAGAGGAACTAAATGTGAAAATAACCAAGAGATTTTTAATTAAATTAAACAACGAGGAGGATTTAATATGAAATCATACCGTAAAGAATTAGCATTTGAAACAAAAAACAGAAGAGAATTCATTAACATAACCTCGCAAATAGAAGCTATCCTTGGCGAGAGTAATATCAAAGAGGGCTTGTTACTTATAAATGCAATGCACATTACTGCCAGTGTTTTTATCAATGCTAATGAATCAGGATTACACCAGGATTTTGAAAATTGGCTAGAGAAATTGGCACCTGAAAAACCATATGATCAATATCATCATAATTCATACGAAGGTAATGCCGATGCACATCTAAAACGGTCAGTTATGGGGAGGGAAGTTGTTATTGCAGTTACCAATGGTAAGTTAGATTTTGGTCCTTGGGAACAGATATTTTATGGTGAGTTTGATGGAAAGAGGCAAAAGAGAGTTTTAGTTAAGATTATTGGAGAATAAAATTTTAGACTTCTAACAAACCTTTGAAGACAATACCGATGCGCACCTAAAACGTACTATCATAGAAATTGAAATACCAATGGACGAATGGACCTCGGCACCTAGGAACACACCTCTATAAGCATTGCAATATGTCTCCAGGCATTTAATTGCATGATACAAACCCTGGGTGTATAAAGTATAGACAACACAAATCTATTTTCTAGCAAATCCCTTAATAATATGAAAGTTAGTAATAAATTCATTATGCTAAAATAAAATAAAATTGCTAACCCACGTATAAAGAGGATTTTGTATATTTTACTGGACAACTCCAGTAAGGGAAAAGAATAGCCTAAAACTCTAACAGTACGAGATAAATTATAATATTAGACTGTTTTTTTTCTGTTCATATGAAGACCTTCTCTTCTCCTTGTAGAGTCTAAGAAAATGTCTTCACTCCCGACCGTGGCAATAAAATTAGTAAAAAAAATTGAAAATATTTGGATAATGAGGTACAATCATTAAATATTAACATATTATGGTATTACCCAATTGAAAAGATGGGTATAGCACGATAAATGTCGCAATATTTTAAAATCTCCTCTGATAGTGTTTAATTACTATTAAAGTGCCTGACTTGAAATTGCACGGTAAGCTTTTAGTTAAAAAATGTGAAACAGAGGAGAATTATCATGAAACAGAAAAATTACAGACTTTTAGCATTGTTCATTTTCACCTCAGTAATTCTAGTAAATCTTGTAGGTTGCAATCTTTTCCAAACTGATACTGAGGCAGTTATCTTGGCTTAAAGAATCTTTACAAATTGGTTTTTTAGAGGGAGATAGCACAGATAGTGTGACTCAGAATGTAACATTATCAACCTTTGGTGACAATGAGACTACCATCTCATGGGAAAGTAAAAAAAATGATACTATCACTACCGATGGTGTGGTGACTCTTACTGCAACCATTAGCAAAGGAGAGGTAAGTGAGACAAAAGTATTCAATCTGACGGTGAAAGTCTATGTATGTACACCTAGTGTGACTTTTGATGCACAAGAGGGTACTACTTCTGAACCAGTCTCTAAGGATGTGATCTATGGAGAGTTATACGGAACTCTTGCTACAACAAAAGATAACTATATATTTGAAGGCTGGTGGACACAAAATAATGGAAAGGGAACACATATTGAATCAGCAACTACAGTCTTTATCACCTCTGCTCAGACTCTATATGCAAAATGGAGGGAACGAACAGTTGGAGATTTTGGACAAGCAAGAGGGTATATATTCTATGATAAAGGAGAATATACAAATGGATGGAGGTATCTAGAGGCAGCTCCTTACGGCTGGTATAAAGGAGATACAGATTCTAGAGGATTATATTCAGGTGATAACAATCCGCATATTCAATGGGGTATAGATGATTATTTAGACGATCCACCAGTTACTGCCACGGCAGTTGGTGATGGTGAAACCAACACTGCTAATATCGTGAACTACCATGATAGTTTGAATACTTACGGGAGTTACTACACCAATCCTACAGCATACTCTGAATCTAATGATGGAAGAGTGGCAGCGAAAGTATGTGCTGAGTATTCAGTTGATATAGACGGGATAACATATGATGATTGGTTTTTGCCTTCAAAAGAGGAGTTAAATTGTATGTATGGCAATTTGGAATGTAATTTTCTAGGTAACTTTTCTTCTCAAACCTACTGG
>JBAYZQ010000100.1:0-8366 GCA_041672385.1 Sphaerochaetaceae bacterium
ACTAGTATATCCTACTATGAGATTTTTCCTTTTGTATGTAATGGGGAAATCTATATTTTTGATGAAATTGAAGAATTGCTTTCTTCAGCTATTTTTATTCAAAGTATAAGATTAGATTTTCTCTTAACTGACGATGCATCTGCAGAACTCTTTGAGCTTGCTCTTGATGAAATATCTGATTTTACTAGGGGACAAAAAGCAAGCTTTGAAAGAAATGGATTATGGAACTTTATAAGACGAGAATCTTTTGATGACGGTTGGGGCTACATTGTTACAACCGATGAAGAGGGAAAAATTATACAGGTTGAATATAGCTATAGAATTCCTTTGGAGTGTGTTGAAGTACCAATAGAAGAGCCCTTTGATGAATCCACTGTAACATGGACTTTTACCCTATTAGAGCCCACAAGCAAGTCCATTCAGATACCCAAAGCTGAGGATATTGATGTTATTATAGAATTCAATGATTGGGCTGCAAGTAAAATCGGTGCTTGGATAGGAACCTTTTGGGAAGGTGAGCTGGTTGGAATGTATGCGAGTACAAATATGACTAGTCCCTACCATGACACTATACCGGGAGAAGTTCTTTCTAATGGAGATAATATAATTATCTACAAGCTACTTAGACCTGGACGTGACTATAACAACCCTCTAGCTAGTGCAATTGAACTATCTGTTCGGATTGGTGATTGAGTTAAGGATTCTATTTCACGCAAGCTCCAATAGAATTGAAGGTAAGAAAAGTAAAAGGCTTTTATTCTAAAAATAACATTATTAATCTTCAAAAGTAACTTAATTTCTGTACGTGGGAAGAAATCAATTAAGGTTATTTGAGTTTTGTTTCAAAGTAAAAACTACTGAAATGTCTAATTTATAGTCTATATGTCGCATCATATTTGTCTCAAATTTTATCTTTTAATAAATATTTAGATTATTTATTTTCTTTTATAATAGATATCTACTCTTTATTTTTGGTTATTCTGATGATAGAATTCATGTAGTGCCTAATGGCTTTATTATAAAATGGGTGGTAGTTTCATAACAAGAATGGAGGAAATAAGAAAGTTTAAAGTTTCAATTAAAAAACAGATATTTTTTTTGTTTCAGTAGCTTTTTTTCAACAAGTATTAAGATATTTCAGTAATAGTTTTCTGTAATTTTTAAAGAAAGTCATTAAACGGTAGCTGAAAGTTTTGGCCAAAGGTATTCAAAAGAAAGAATTTTTGATTTGAATTCGTTATGTGTATATATTTTCTAAGAATTTAAGGAAAAGTTCACTGGTTAAGGTAAAAATTACCTTAATGCTGTATGAGGAGTACCCCATGAATAATAAATTTAAAATTTTCATTTTTTTTCTGATAATTGTCCTTTTAATAGGATGTCCTGATCCACCTCAATTATTTCAGATTGTTTATCATAATTTAGAAGGGGCGGAAAATCATGCTTCAAATCCAAATGGATACACTGAAGAAACATCGACAATAATATTACAAAATCCTACAAAAATAGGTTATTCATTCAACGGTTGGTTTGCTAACGCTGATTTGACGGGAATAGCTGTCACTGAAATAGCGAGTGGAAGTACCAGCGATATAGACCTCTATGCAGATTGGACTGCAAATACCTACACAGTTACTTTCAATTCACTTGGAGGTTCTGAAACTGAGCCTTCAACTAAAGTTGTTACATTTGATGATTCCTACGGTGATTTGCCTTCCACTGAAAAAAATGGATATTTATTTTCTACTTGGAATACTTTGGAATCTGGAGAAGGGAAAGTGTTGAATACCTCAAGTATTGTAAAAATCGGATTTAACCATACTTTGTATGCTATATGGGAGGCAGAGGAGTACAGTATTACATACAATCTTAACGGTGGAACCAATAATGAGGAAAATCCGATGTCTTATACAATTGAATCGGAAACAATTACATTTAAAGATCCAACAAAAATGGGGTTTACATTTATTGGATGGTATATTGATGAAGAAACTTCCACAGAGATTAATAAAATAGACTCTGGTTCAACAGGAGAAAAAATTTTATTTGCAAAGTGGACGGTAAACACCTACGTTGTTAGTCTTGACAAACAAGGTGGGGCAGGAGGCTCTGACCAAGTTGAAGTGGTTTATTATAATGCTATGCCTGAAGGAAAGTCTTCTCCAACTAAAACTGGATATAAATTTGATGGTTACTATGGTGCTATTAATGGAGAAGGAAAGAAATATTATAACGAAGAAATGAATAGTACTAATACATGGACTTTCGACTATAATGGAACAATTTATGCAAAATGGACAGCAAAAGCATATGCTGTGACATTGGATTTTCAGGGAGGTAAAGATGGAACACTTTCAGTAATTGCTTTCTATGATCAATTTGTTCCAGCTGCCTCTCCTCCAACGAAAATCGGTTATACCTTCAATGGATATTTCAGTGAAACTAATGGAGGAGGGATCCAATATTATGGGCCGAATATGGAAATGCTTAGAAAGTGGGATGTTGACAATTCTGCCACACTATATGCAAATTGGACCATAAATACATATACAATTTTTTTTGAAAAAAATGGTGGTATCGGAGATATGGATAATCAGGATATTACTTTCAATGATACAGTTTCTTTAATACCAAACACATTTACAAAGACAGGATATTCATTCAGTGGTTGGGCACTTAGTAACACAGGGGAGGTTGCATTCGAAGAGGAAGCAAGTATTACTATGTCAGCTAAAGATGAAACCCTTTGGGCAAAATGGCAACCCAAATCTTATACTATCACCTTTGATAAACAAGGTGGAATAGGAGGTTCTAATCAAGTTGAGGCTACTTATGATGCGAACATGCGGGTTGCTTCAGCTCCTACAAAAAATGGTTATAATTTTGCTGGATATTTCACGGCCACTGGAGGGGAAGGAATCCAATATTACAATGCCGATATGACTAGTACCATACCATGGAGTATTGCCACAGACACGAACTTATATGCGGCGTGGACTGCGAAAATATACACGGTAGTCTTCAATGAACAGGGAGGAACTTCTTCTGATCCCGAAATGAAACAAGTGACGTTTAATCAAACTTATGGAAATCTTGCAACTACTTCACGATCTGGTTATAGCTTTGGAGGTTGGTGGACTGAAACAAACGGTGGAGGAACTGAAATTTCAAGTGGGACAACGGTAATCTTTGCTGAAAATCATTTTCTGTATGCCAAATGGATTCCAAATGATTACACTATTACTTTTAATGCTCAAGGAGGGGCATTGCCTGAACCAGGTACAAAAATAGTGACCTATGATCAAACTTATGGAGAATTGGCTTCTACTTCGAAAACTGGTTATACCCATTCTGGATGGAATACGGAATTGGATGGTAGTGGTTCCTTAATTGTTGCAGAAACTCATTTGGTAATTCCAAATAATCACACGTTGTATGCCCAATGGACCCCCAATATTTATACTGTCACTCTAGATAAACAAGGTGGAACCAGTGGATCTGACCAAGTTGAAGCCACTTTTAATGCAACCATGCCGGTTGCTGTTGCTCCAACAAAAATTGGTTATAATTTTGCTGGATATTTCACGGCTACTGAAGGGGAAGGAGACAAATATTACAATACAGGTATGAGTAGCGCAAAAGGATGGAATATCAGCAGTGATACAACATTATATGCTGATTGGGACTTAGTAAATTATACTTTGACTTATAATCTCAATGGTGGGATAAACGATTCTACCAATCCAACAATTTACACAATTGAAACTCCTACTTTCTCTTTGGAAAATTCAAGTCGCACCGGATATACTTTTGCTGGCTGGTTTCTTGATAGCTCCTTTGATACTCCATTTTTACAAATTGAATTGGGATCTACGGGCGATGTAGAAGTGTGGGCTAATTGGATACCAATTGTGTATGACATAAATTATAATTTGAATAGTGGGATAAATAATATCAGTAATCCTGAAACTTATACGATTGAAACTACCACATTTGAATTCAATATGCCGACTCGTGATTATTATGATTTTTTAGGTTGGTATAGGAATTCGGAATTCGTGGGGGAGGAGATTGAGGAATTAGAAATTGGTACCCATGGAAATGTTGACTTATATGCAAAATGGACACCAACTGTGTATGACATAACGTATAATCTTGATACAGGTACTAATAATGTTGCTAATCCTTCAACATTTACCATTGAATCCTCAACAATCACCTTTGCAGAGCCTAGTCGAACTGGGTATTATTTCGGTGGTTGGTACACGACGTCTGATTTCGGTTTTGACTACCTAAAACTTACCATAGAAGCTGGATCGCATATTGATGTTGAATTATTTGCAAAGTGGAATCAGCTGTACAGCGTTGGTGATAGCGGACCTACCGGAGGGACAGTATTTTTTGATCGTAATGACGAAAGATGGAATGATCTAGGTTATTTAGGGGATTTTAATTATCAAGAGGAAGATTCTTGGAGATATCTGGAGGCGGCCATATTTGATTTACCTGATTCTTATACATGGATGCCTTCTGATGTAGAACCTTTTGCAGATAACAAATATTTCAATACAGCAGATTCGGAATATGGTAATATTGGGTTTGGAAAATCTAATACCGATTTGGTTCGAAACTACTATTCGACCAAATTTAATCATGCTTGTTACGCTGCTTGGAATAATAATCATGGAATGGAAGGATGGTTCCTTCCTTCTTTGAGTGAGCTAAACGTTCTTTTGGAGGCATTTGTTGAAAATCCTGAAGCATGCAATCTTTTGGTTAACAGGTCTTATTGGTCTTCTACAGATTTAAGTTGGGATCAAGCTTGGTCAATTAAATATGAACAAGTAGGTAGTTCTACAAATGTTGTGATGGACGAATTAACTTATCAAAATAAATGGGAATTGCGTTATATTAGGCCAGTAAGAATGTTCTAGGAAATTTCATTTTTGTCAATTTTGATGTAGTTTTTTTTGCAAAAATAACTTTTAGAAGGGGTTTATTTCATATTTAAATTTTACAACATCTTATTATATTATTGAGTTTGTTGTTGGAGGAAAATTGCTTTTATTGCCCGTTTATTAGGTTATAATTGGGTTTTGTGTATTAGACGATAATGACTTAAAAAAAATCTGTCTCAATCTTTTGAAAGAGACAGATTTTCTAGCAAATAAAGTTTTTATTTTCTCATTTTCTTTACTATAATTTCTGCTGCTTTAATAAGAGGATAGCCAGCAGGAGAGCCTGTTAATAATGGTTGTGTACCAATCTGCATAGTTAATAAGGCTTTTACAGTAACCCTGTTTTGAATTAAAAATCCGATTGCATTAGTAAGTTCTCCAGTACTAAAACCACCGTAAACTTCCCCACCTAAAATCATTCCACAATCAGCGGCTACTATCAATTTAACTGTTTGAACATGTGTATTAGCCATGTTTCCGGGGTGGGTATCAATACCTGTGAAACTGCCACTAATAATTGCAAAGTCTTCAACAATTGCCTTTGCTTCAGTAATTCCTGCTGTTCCAAATGCATGTTTTCCAATTGAAGTGGCATATATAGCAATTGTTCCAGTAAATGGTTTACATGGACTTAAAGTATATAAGTTCATACCGCCAGTACGAGCTTCAGCACAGGCTGTGGAAGCTAACATAGTTCTATCTAACTTTCTTGTAATAAAGTCTCTCTTCTCAGCACAATCTCCAACAGCAATAATATCATCTGAACATGGAAGAACTCTCATATATTCACAAGTTTTGATAAAACCAAATTGATTCAATTCAATTCCTGCTTTAGCTGCAATTTCAGTGTTTGGAGCATAACCCATCGATAAAATTACAGCATCAGCTTCTAATTCTTCTCCAGTGTTTAGAATAACCTTTGCCACTTTACCATCAGTTCCTTTTATCTCTGCAACACCTTTACCAGTAATTAGGTTTAATCCCCGTTCACATAGATGGCCTTCAGCTAACTTACCAAACTCTTCATCAAAAGCTTTACTAAGGATAGTTTTTTCAATTTCAACTAATGTTACTTCATAACCTTTTTTATTTAACTCATCTGAAACTTCAACACCAATAAATCCAGCTCCAATTACGGTGATTTTTTTAACTGTTTTCAATTTTGATAACATGTCATCTAAATATAATTTATTTTTTGGGATAGTGAAAACATTTTCAAGATTAGCACCTTTTAACCAAGGGGGAAGGGTAGGTTTAGATCCTAAGGCAAGAATCAACTTTTCATAGAAAAATATTTCTCCACTTGCTGTTTTACACATATGATTTTTTACTTCAATATTAGTAACTTCATCAATTATTATTTCTACACCAACACTTGTTAAAGGTTTATCTGGAAGAATGTTTTTGCTACTATCTGTCAATGATCCAAAAATATAAGGGATACCACAAGGTATTAAAACCTCTTTCTCTTTACGAATCAATACAACTTCTTTTTCTGGGTAAGTTGATTTTGTTGTTATTGCAGATTGCAATCCTGAAGCTCCGCCGCCAATTACTACTACATCTACTTTTCTCATTACATTTCCTCCTTGTAATGTGGGATATAAACCCCTCTCATAATCTATTTAGCTTCCTTTACGACATAATAAACAATCATTTTTATTGGAAGGAGGGCAAAGCACAGAGCTTTCTCTTTTAATTTCACTTATTACCTCTATTTCTTTGGCTACATACTTCAAAATTTCTTTATTTACTCGATAGTGCCTGTAATATCCTCTTTTTTCACCTGTAATAAGACCTACTTCTTTAAGGATCTTTAGATGTTGAGAAACAGCCGCTTCTGTAATGTTTAGCTTTCTAGCCAATCCTCCTACGCAGTAATCACGTAGTAATAATTCTTTGATAATTATAAAACGATTCTCATCAGCTAAAGAGCTAAGTATTTTTATTGTTTTAGTAATGTCTTTCACCTCTTTTAATTAAGCATCTACTTAATTAGATTAACATACTTGTTAGTAGCAAGCAAGATAAAAAATTTAGACGTCTTTTTGTCAAATCCTGTTGAAATAAAATCTAAAAAGTGACCGAATGAAAATCTAAAAAGTGACCGAATGGAAATACGAAAAGTGACCTAGTCCTCCTAAGCAGTAATCACGAAGCAATAGTTCTTGGATAATTTTAAAACCATTCCCATCAGCTAAAGAGTTAAGTATTTTTATTGTTAGCGTTTACTTAATTAGATTAACATGCTTGTTAGTAGCAACCAAGGGAAAATTTATGAGAGGATACAAGATTAAAACTATTATTTTATTTTTCTTAAATCGTTTATTTGTTTACCTGGATATACTTGTGTTGGACATGCTTTATTACACAAATACTGTTTATCACAAGAATCAACACCATTTTTTTTAAAGGCTTTTTCTTTTAATTTTTCAATATTTTTTTCATCAACTTGTTTTGTAATTTCTCTTTTTATTGAAGCAAGAGGAGAAGGGCCTATAAAATCATTCTTTACAGGACAAGCACTTATACAAGACCCACATTCTATACAGTTTTCAAAGCGCTGCCAGTTATTAATTCCATCGGGTTTTAGGGAATCTTTTCCAATTTCACTTTCTCTTAGATAAGTAGATCCTTCCATATTATTTATCATACTAGATATGTCAACAACCAAATCTGAGATTATTTTAAAGGATTTTAAAGGTTCAATTGTTATCTTATTATCTTTAAATTCATTTAAAAAAGTCATACAAGCTAATCTCTCTTTTGCATTAATTAAGCAAGCACAAGTACCGCATGAACCATGATGACAAGAATGCCTATAAGTAATAGTTGGATCAAGGTTTACTCTTATTTCATCTAAAGCATCAATTACAGTTAGAGAACTGTCCATTTCAATATTAAAATTCATAAACTTTCCATTATCTCTTTTGATTGATATTAAATAGTTGTTAATTTTTTTATCCATGATATCCCCCTCTGTAATATTCTCTATAATTAGGTAAAATAATATTTGCAGTTTCGCATTTATTCTCAAGTCCTAATTTCTTACAAATCATGTTTGTAGCAACTTCACCCATAGCTCTAAGAGTTGTTGCTTTCCCTCCGACTATACTTATCATATTATCTATATTGTCATTAACTTTGTGATCTATTATAGCAAAATCTCTACTTAGATTTCGAACGCCTTCCAAGCTGTTATGCTTGCCAAATAAAGGTCTAGCAGCAGCCCAGGCAGTATGATATTCTAAGTGTTTAAAACAAGGGAAAATATCAATAGCAGATTTATTGAGAAAATCTATATCCTCTGGGGGGACGATATTTATATCAGGATTATCACTTAACCATTGAGTAGAACCAATAATTGTTAAATTTCTTTGAGGGACAACAATATCTCCATCTCCAGCC
>JBAYZQ010000101.1:0-8195 GCA_041672385.1 Sphaerochaetaceae bacterium
TTTACTAGCTCGAATAAGATTTTTTCCACTTATTCCTCAAATGATTTTTTCCCTTATGAATGAAAATGTGGTTTAATAAAGTAAGACTAGGGAGAAAATCCCTGAAGGTGAAATTGAAGCTCTTTGTATGTTGGAACTCTCAAAGACTTCCTCTTCTCCAATAAATAGAGAAACATTATTGTCACCCCAGCTCAAATACAACAGAATAGCCATTCATCCGTTTCATTGCTGTTTGTAATTCGTTATGCTTTAAATCTTAAGTTACCTGAATACCACAACACCCAATCAAAGTATGTGATATTCACACGATGCCTCCAGCAGCTTTTCATCACATCCTACCCTTCCTCTTGATCATTAATGATGTACAAGCTTTCCACCTTGTCTATTATGCAACTTATAGTAAGGTAAATGGCTTGTTTTTAACCGGAATCGGTGACGAAAACAACCAAATTCGGCTAAAAATTGACCAGATTTACCCACAATATTTAAGGTAGGAGGAAAAATCTATTTTCGGTTTACATATAATTTTCCAAATTTCATATAATTTTCAACCTAATTAAACAAAAAACAGCCACCCAAATTAATCAAGGTGGCTGTAGATAATCAATAATTTACTATTTGCTTGGATAATGCTTTTCAAGATAAGTCATCACGGCTTGATCAAGATCAGCAAACTGTGTGAACTCACCACTAAACATACTATATCCATCACCACCAGCTGCCATAAAGTCATTTGTAGCTACTGAGTAAGTTGCATTTTTATCAATAGCTTTACCGTTTAAGAATAATCTTAAGATTCTCTTTCCAGCTTCTGCTTTTGAATTATAAACAACATTTAGATTGGATTGTGTGAAAGCACCATTTGTTGCAGGAAGTAATGAATAACCATGTTCAAATGCTTCATAAATTTGAGCACCTGTTAACTTAGTCAACACTACAAAGTTACCAAAAGGAAGAACAGTATTAACTTCACCCTTTGTAACATCACCAGCAGGAATAGAAGCTCTAATTCCACCACCGTTTGTAATAGCTACATCAGCACCAGTTTCTTCAATCATTGCAGAACAAATAAGTTTTGAAAGATTAGTTGGACGTACTCTTACGTCAGCTCTCTCACCTTGTAAGTCCTGAGGGTAATTTGCAATAACCTGATTCATTACGCCTGAAAGCTCTTCATTTTTCTCTGCAATATAAGAAGCAACTTCAGGGTCATCATTAATACTTGTTATTCCTGCAAATTTTCCTAATGCAGAATTAGCTGGATCTTTAACATCACTTGCATGAACTAAAAGTGGATAAATACTTGTTGCAACTCCATCTTTAACATGAATTTGAACTAATCCAATATTTTCACAATATTCACCAGTTTGAACAATTACAGTGCCATTAACTGTAGCACCATTTTCAAGAACTGTATGACTATGACCGTCTACAAATAAATCAATTCCATCAACGTTTTTACAAATGTAATCACTTGTAACTCCGCTAGGACCATCTGCATCCATTCCAATATGGCCAAGAACAACTACAAAATCAGCATACTCATGAGCCATATCAACAGCATATTGTGCATTCTTTACAACTAAGTCTGACATGAAAGTTAAACCTTCAGTATTTTTTGGATGAGATTTAACAGTTGTATCAGGAGTTGTTAAACCAATAACAGCAACTTTAAATCCATTATAATCATACATTTGGTAAGGCTGGAAAACTAATTTTCCATCATCTGTC
Organism: Sphaerochaetaceae bacterium; assembly: GCA_041672385.1. Taxonomy (GTDB): domain Bacteria; phylum Spirochaetota; class Spirochaetia; order Sphaerochaetales; family Sphaerochaetaceae; genus JBAYZQ01. The sequence continues at coordinate 1,732 of JBAYZQ010000101.1, forward strand.
AAAACATTTGCACAAAGCACTCTTAAATTAGAATATTTCTCTGCAAGGTCTGCATAATCTTTAAGAACCTTCCAACCATAATTAAAATCATGGTTTCCTGGACAGATTGCATCGTAACCCATCATATCTAATAATTCAGCAATTGTTTCACCTTTGAAGAAGTTAGCAATATTTGTTCCATGAAGGGTGTCACCAGCATCAAGTACTAAAACATCATCAGAATACATTTTTGCCATTTTAATCAAAGTAGCAAGTTTTGCATAACCAATTGCAGAATCTGATTCTTCAATTCTTGCATGAACATCATTTGTATGGATTACAAAAAGATTAAACTCTGTTTTACCACTATCATCCTTAACAATAGTTTTTACACCATAAGGAAGTGCTTTTTCTGTAACTACTGCAGGTTCAACTACAGCAGGTTCAACTACAGCAGGTTCAACTACAGCAGGTTCAACTACAGCAGGTTCAACTACAGCAGGTTCAACTACAACAGGCTCAACCACAATTGGTTCTTCAACCACAGGTTCAACCACAACAGGTTCAACTACTGGCTCTACTGAAGCTGGTTCCTTAACTTCCTCAGTTACTTCTGTTACAGGTGCCTCAACATCCTTAGTTGAATTACATGCAATCATTGTAAGGGAAAGAAGTACTACTAAAAATACTAATGAAATACTTTTTGAAAAACGCTTCACGTGTTTCCTCCTCATACGACCTTTTATCGCGATTATTTTATTTATCTTTACACTTAACTATAACATACCAACAATTATAATGGTACACTTATTTTGAAAAAAAATAAATAATTTTTGTAAAAAATCTATCAAATATCATTTTTTTTGGCTATTTACGAAAAATTAACATAATCTTAACTAAAGTCATCATCCCGTAAAAATGGAAATAATTCCATCATAATAACAAAAATTCCTTAAAAAAAAACCACGTTAAAACGTGGCTATAATTTAGTATTAAATAATACTACATCAAATCTTTTACTTTTCGAGCTGTATTGCCAGTTTTTTCACAATAGGCTACATGGCGCAATTTGCCATTCTCAAAAACAGATTTCATTTTAATGTCACCGCCCCAGCGGCTTGTCAATACTTTCTCACCTTCACGGCGAGCATTCTTAGAAATAGGACCTGCCATATATTATTCCTCCATTCAAAATCTTAATCGAAATTTAACTTACAATAGAATAATGAAAATGTCAAACAAAATCAACTTTCAACCCATTTAATTTCGTAAATTTATTCACTTTTATCTTTTTATTGTTGAATATTATGATAACCTACATTATTTTAGAGTTACATGAATATTTTAAAAATAATCAATAAGGTACTAAGATTTATTTTCTTACTACCCGTATATTTGTATAAAATCTGCATTTCTCCCTTTTTAGGACAAAATTGTAGATATAGTCCTACCTGCTCTAGCTATATGGTTGAAGCTGTAAAACGTTTTGGAATTTTTCGGGGTTTTCTTCTTGGATTTTCTCGAATTTTAAGATGCAACCGCCTATTTTATGGAGGACCGGACGAGGTACCTGAAAAATTTAGCTTTAAGGCTATAAAAAATGGGTACATTATTTTCCATAAAACAAAAAAGAAAAAGGATTAATTTATTTTGCTAAGTTCTTTTACAAAGGTAATAAGTACACTTAAGGCTTTTTCGTTGTAACCACCTTCTGGAATTATTAAATCAGCAAATTCTTTTGTTGGTTCAATAAAATCAAAATGACCAGGCCTTACCACTTCAAGATATTGTTGAATAACACTTTCTGTTGTTCTACCTCTTTCAAGGATATCTCTTTTTAACCGTCTTATAAATCTTATATCATCAGGAGTATCAACATAAATCTTTATATCTAAAAGATCTCGAACTTCTTTTTCATATAAAATCATCAATCCTTCTAATATAATCAAAGGTTGAGGGTGTACATGTATAGGCTCAGCCTTTCTACTATGATGAACAAAATCATATTGGGGCATATCAATTGACTTTCCGTTCTTTAAATCTTTTAGGTTTTGAACTAACAATTCTGTATCAAAGGCATCAGGATGATCAAAATTAAAAGCAGTAATATTGGAATTGTTAATAAAAGTTGCAGATTTATAATAATTGTCTTGTGCAACAAAAACAAAATCACTACAAACTTCTGAAATTTTTCTTACAATTGTAGACTTTCCACTTCCACTTCCACCAGTAATTCCAATTATCTTAATATTTTCCATACAAACTCCTTTAATTCACACATCCAAATTGATAAATAGTCGTATGATCATAAACACGTCCTGGTTTTAAAATACAAGAAGGAAACTCACTATGATTTGGACTATCGGGAAAATATTGAGTCTCTAGACAAAATCCATAATACTTTGGATAGTATTTTTCTTTATCTAAAAAATTTCCAGTATAAAATTGAACACCCAGCATATTTGTTGTAGCCTTTAAATATCTTCCTGAATCTTCATCCACAGCTAAGGCAAAAACTTCAAACTTTGAATCCTTTTTCCTCTTGTTAATTACAAAACAATTATCATAGCCATTACCAACAGATTTAAAGTCTTGCCCTATTGGTTTCATCTCTTGAAAATCGAATCCAGTATTCTCAACATTGAGAATTTTACCAGTCGGAATCAAATCTTCATTAACTTCAAGGTACCTATTACAATCTAAAAATAACTTTTGATTAAGAACATTTTTTCCACTTGAAATTCCTGCTAGATTAAAATATGAATGATTAACGATATTCAATGGGCACTCTTTATCACAGGTAGCTTGATAATTAATTAAAAGGGAACCATTATCTTTCAAGATATAGAAAACCTCAATTTTTAGGTTTCCAGGGAAACCTCCCTCCATATTTGGAGAAAAATGAGAAAATTTAACCCCTTTATTCCCATCAATTTCAAAGTATTCCCCTTGCCAAATAACTTTTCCAAATGTTTTTGATCCACTATGAAGACAGTTTTTACCATCATTTTTTTCCAATTTATAAGTTTGACCATTAAGTAAAAACTCCGCATTAGCAATCCTATTGGCAAATCTACCAACAGTCATCCCAAAAAAGCCATTGGAAGTAACCATATCTTGTGCTTTATCAAAGTTTAAAACAACATTATCAATTTTTCCATTCTTATCGGGAACTTCAACATAACAAATTGAAGCACCAAGATTTAAAACTCCCACTCTAATTGAGCCATTATTTAACTCAAAAAGTTTAACACTTCCATCTTTTGAAAATCCAGAATCAAACCTTTTACTATTTCCCATTTTCTTCTTCCTCAGATAGTCCTAACCTTTTTTTACCCATTTGTCGATCTGCAGAATAAAAAAGCTGTTTCAAAACATCATAGGTTAAAACAGAAAGACTACTAGCAATTCCTGTTGTATATTTTATTTTTATTTCATTAGTATCGTTTTTATTATAAATTTCTATTTCTTTTTCAAAACTGTCCAAAATACTTTGAAATTGACTTTCAGTTTTCTCAAGCAAAATAGCTATAAATTCGTCTCCACCATAGCGATAAATATATTGTTTCTTTGAAAAAACCTTGATTAACATTTTTGAAAAATCAACAATTACTTTATCACCTTCTAAACGGCTGAAACTATCATTTATTTTTTTCATTCCACAAATGTTAAAAGTCACAAGATGGCAAGATTCAACACTTATTTGTTGTTTGCTAATTTCATCTAAAGATGAATAAAAAGCTTCTCTATTTCTAAGTCCAGTTAATTTATCTGTAAATGCTAAATGCTTATAGACGTTTGCTTCAATTCCACTCTGCATATCCAAACGCATTCTAGAAATCTGAAGTCTATAAAGAGCTAAAATATAAATAAAGAAAACCATTCTTATCAAAGAAAGTCTATACATATAAAACCAATTCTTTTCAAACACAAAAATTAAAACTAAGCATATCAAAAAACCCATAACAACAATCATATTCTCAAAAGAAATATTATCTTTTTTTTTCTTAAAATCTTCAAAACAAAGGAAAATAACAAATAAATCAGCTAATAAAAATATTAAAACATATAAATTAACAATTAATTCAAACTGGAAACCAAAAATAAAATGAAGTGTAAGAACTAAACAAAAAAGCAAGGCAATTCCAAAATTTACATATTTTAGATAATTTCTCGCACCTTCTACAACACAGTTATAATATTCCAGAAAAGGAATTACTAACAAGAAAAATACAAAGTATTCAAGATAATTTGAAACCTGTAACCCAAAATTAAAGAATTGAAGAAATTGACTACTCCCCAAAGCCCATAACCCACACAAGATTGAAAACCCAGCTAAAACAGTAAAGGAATTTTCGTTTGAATTCTCATGTCTAGTCCCATCTAATCGCGATAGTAGACCAATACATATCGATAAAATAATGAATGCTACTGCCAAAATGAGGTCATAAGCTTTAAGATTAAAATAGTATGAAGAAATCCCATTTGTTGGAACTATAGCAAAGTTATTAAAATAATAGGTTTTTACTGCAGGATACTCTAGCATTATAGTCAGCATTTTTCCTGCTGCACTTTTACCTAAAACTACTTGATTCAAAATTGTAAAATACGAATCTGCTGGTTGTTTTTTATTTCCATATCCATAGCTATAGACTTCTTTTTCATCTATAAAGACTTTAACCTTTGCATGGTTTGAGAAAAAAACAAGAGAATCTTCATAGATTTCACAACTTTCTCCTATGCTAGGTAAAGTCTTTTCAAGAATTATATTCTTTGTTTTACCAATATCTATAAAAGTAGGAAAATTAATCTGACTTTCTTTTCCTTCCATTATTAAAGTCCAGTCATCACTAAAATCTGTTTGAACGGTTTTTCTAATTGGAATATAATTTTCACCTGAAAAAAAAGAGGTTGCCACTACCATAAAAATGGCAAACATAAAAACACCAACTACGAGATGCTTAATAAAGGAATCTTTAATTTTCATCAATAGCCTCCTTTTGAATTCTTAGAAATCCCAAAGTTTCACTCTCAAATCTTATTGTAGATAGATAAATACTAATTTTCCAATATTCAATAATTTTCCGCCTATTTTCTTCTTTTGATGAAGATTTTACTCTTAAAACTATTTCTGATTCATTATTTAAAACAGCCTTTCTAAGCGCCTCGGAGGAAAACTTCTCATCAATTTTGTTTGCTAACTCACTACTTATTGCTTTCTTTACGCTAGATAAGAAAAAATCAAAGTCCACAGTATCTTTCAATTCACTGTTAAAAAGAAGATCATTTTTCAAAATATACAAAGATGATTGAGAGATATTAACTAAAGAACAAAAAGCACTTGAATCCAAAACACTTTGAAGAATAATTCTTTCTTGAACAACCGAAACTTCATTTTCTCCAAGAGTAGAAAAAACATCTCCTAGTCCATGTGGATTTGGTAAATGAGCTGGAGTTGTATGTAACATTTTCATAAAATCATCACCATTAATTGGTTTACTAAAAAGAAAACCTTGAACCGCATAGCAACCACAGGATTTTATATAATTGAATTCATCATAGGTCTCAACCCCTTCTGTAAGTGAAATCAAACCTTGTTTGTTAATAATGTAAAAAATACTTTCTAATATTCTTCTACCAAATTCGCTGTTTGAATTATTTTCAAGGAAGGATTTATCAAGTTTTATTACATTCGCTGGAATTTTAGATAAAGTGCTTAAAGAAGAAAGACCAGAACCAAAATCATCAATTGAAATAATGAAACCTTCTTTCTTTAGAAACGTTAAAGCAGAGATTAAAACTTCTTCATCTACTGTTGCAACTGTACTTTCTACTACCTCAATTTCAATCAAATTATGACTTATATGAAAAGAATCAACAATTTGTATTATCTTTTGAGGTAGATTTTCATCTACTAGATTTCCTCTTGAAAAATTCACACTTATTGGAATTATTGAATATCCATTATCAATAAGGTTTCTAAGATAAGCACAAACTTGGTTTAACATATAAAAATCAAGTTTAGCTAAAATTCCATTTTCTTCAAATAAACGAATAAAACGGAATGGTGAAATAATACCAAATTTAGGGTGGAACCATCTACTTAAGGCTTCTGCGCCTATAATGTCATGGGTACCTACTTCAAACTTAGGATGGAAGTAAACTTTAAATTCTCCATTTTTTAGAGCTGTTGGCATATAGGAAATCAATTCACTATCTTGGATTCTCATTTGGTGATATTTTTCATCATAAAAAATAATATTCTGTGATGGGTTTTCCCTTCGTGAAGCTCTTGCAAGTGCTGAGTATTCAACCATCTGACTTACGTCGAAAGATCTGTCCTCAGCTTTATAAACTCCAATATTTAAAATTAGAAGAGAATTTTTTTGCAAAAACCTAATTTTTCTTTCAAGTTCTTTTACTCTTAGATTAAAATCGGTATCTTCTCGAGCTGTTAAAAGGACAATAAAATTATCAGCTTGAAC
>JBAYZQ010000102.1:0-8098 GCA_041672385.1 Sphaerochaetaceae bacterium
TGAAGTTCCTGGCCTCTTGTTAAAAACTTTCATCATTTCACTTACTGTGGCCACAGCTATTTCTTCTGGAGTCTGTCCACCAAGATCTAATCCAACTGGTGCAAAAACTTTTTGTGATTCAACTTTGGTTAGATTAAAGCGCTGTTTAAAATCTCTAGTTTTATTTCTAGAACCAAGAATTCCTAGGTATGAAGCCTTACTATCTACAAGATATCTTATTCCTTCTTCAGTTATAGCATAACTAGAGACAACAACTTGAGTAAATTCATTAATTTCTAACTCTTTTAATCCAGATAGTAGGCTAGGCTTACAAACTATCTTAGTTGCATAAGGAAAAAGTTCTTGTTTTGAATAATCTTCACGATTTTCAACTAATTGTACTTCATAACCAGTATGAGAGGCCAATTTCCCAATTTCTTGATTAACATGACCTCCACCTACCAGTATTAACTTTTTTTGTTTTTGACAAACAGTTACATTAAGCAAAACTTCACCTCCTGAAAGTGGGTTATTTCCTTGTTCATTTACAAACTTTACTAGTTTTCCCTGCCCTTCTTTTAAACATTTTAAAGCAGTTTCTACACCAAAAGCTTCAAGTTCACCACCACCAATGGTTCCATAAAAATTTCCTTGACAATCAACCATCATAATTGCATTTTTTCTACTAACACTACCAGAATAACCAGCAATTGCTACCATTGCAAAACTAACATTTTTTCTTTCCGCTTCAGCGGCTTTTTCAAAGGGTTTTAACATTTTAATCCCATCAATAAACCTTATTTTGAAGCATTGAACCAAAAATTAATTCATAATCACTTCTAAGGTATTTTTTAACTTTCTTTAATTCTTGCTTTTCCATTATATCAGCTTGGTTAAAAAATACCAAACTGTTTTTAATTAAGTTCTTACAAGGGCCTTCCTTTAATGTAAGATAATAATTATAAAAATCAATATCAACTTTCCCTTTATAATCAATATCCCCAAAACAATTTAAACTGCTTAATTCTTCATTATAAGGGAAAAACCCCACAACACTTAATACTCCTTGGGTAAAAGAGGGAATAACAGGGTCTCTATAGCTATGAATTTTCAGAGGGAGATTTCTAGCTCCATCAGCCTCAAATAAAACAATATCAAATTTATATGAAAGCTTTTCAATTTCTTCTAATGGAGGGCTTATGAGTTTTTTTTCTTTATATGCAAAAAGAATTTTTTCACCCTTTTCAACTTTATATTCAAAAATACTCTTATCAAAAAAATATTTATCAGCTTTAAAATTTCTATTTTCTGGCAATTCAAGTTTAGTGGTAGTAGTCATCAATACTGATAGCCCCAGTTTACTATAAGAGGTGGCAAGTTCAATTAAAGATTGTGTTTTACCTCCACTTCCTGTAATACCAATTATCTTGGCTGGTTGTAATTTTTTAATAATTTGATCCACTATTTTTTCCATGAGTAAACTTTATCATTTGTTAACTACGTGGTCAATTGGATTTATGCAACAACATGCAACAAACACAAGCTTGAAAATTTCTTATTATCAAGTTAATATGATTTTATGAAATTATTAATTGCATCCGATCTACATGGGAGCCTATATTGGACTGAAAAGCTTGTAAAAGCTTTTAAAGATAGTCAAGCTGAGAAATTAATTTTGTTGGGAGATATTCTTTATCACGGGCCAAGAAACGATTTACCTAAAGACTATAATCCTAAAGAAGTAGTTAAACTATTAAACACTTTTGCCTCTTCAATAATTTGTGTCAAAGGAAATTGTGATGCAGAGGTCGATGAAATGGTTCTTGATTTTGATCTTTCAAAGGCTGAAAAAATACTCACCTTTCCACCATTAAAAGATTACACTATACATTTAGTCCATGGACACCATTTACAAGAAAGGACCTTTCCCCCAAATTCTATTATTCTTTTTGGACACACTCATATCCCAACAATATATACTTCTCAAGAAAATTATTTTATCAACCCTGGTTCTGTTTCAATTCCTAAAAATTCCTCTCCCAATTCTTATGTTATTCTTGAAGATAGAAGTTTTAAGATAATGGATTTTGAAAAAAAAATAATTGATAGAATAGCTTTATAGTTAAAAAATGCCTATTTTGGTAACAAAATAGATTCTTATCTGTTATTATAGTAAATAGAAAGGAAAAATTATGAAAATTTATAAAAGAAGGAACTTCCTTACGTTTCTGTTTGAGCTTTCCTTGATTCTCTTTTCAGCTGCGTTATATTCTCTATCTTTTCCAGGATATTTTTCATATGAGGGTTTTGGATTTTTAGGAATAATTGCCTTAATTCCAATGTTTATTGCTATTAGGCATACTACTCTACCCTTGAGTTTTTTATTTGGTTTTATTTTTGGATTTGTTTTCTATTTATTATTCAATTATTGGTTAGCAACTTTTCATCCTCTAGCAATTTTTATTGGACCTATTTTTAAGGGTTTTGAATTTATGATTCTTTTCCCTTTTCTTTATTTTGTTAACAAAGTATTAAAAAAACGTTCCTATTTGTTCTTATCTATATTTATGACAGCCTTTTACTATTTAGGTTCAATTGGTTTTGCAGGCTATCCCTATGGAACTCTTGGCTACAGTTTTTATAATTATCCAGTTCTTATTCAATCAGCATCGTTATTTGGTGTTTGGGGAATTACCTTTTTGATGCTTATTCCACAAGCATTTTTTGGTAATTATTTAGGTGATAAGAATTTTGGAATTTCAGTTAAGTTCCATATTTTATGTAAAGATTTTGGCCTAGATATTTTAGTTTATCTTATGCTTTGTGTTGCTACTGTCGGTTTTGGATTCTATTCAATTAATAAATGGAGTAATGCAACGCCTTCCAAAATGGTTAAAATTACAGCAGTCCAACACAATGCTGACAGTTGGATTGGAGGTTATTCGACTTACAAAAAGAACTTTGAGAACTTGTCCGAACTCAGTATACAAGCTCTTGATGATAATCCAGATATGATTGTATGGTCTGAAACTGCTTTTGTTCCTTCGGTTGCTTGGCATACTGCTTACCCAACGAACCAAGCTACTAGCAACTTGGTTAACTCCTTCGTCGAATTTGGAGAAAACCTACCTGTTCCTTTGATAACAGGAAATACTGAGGGAGCATTGAAGGATGAAAGCCTACCTCCAACCTTGAGCGATGGGGATTGGAATCGAAAAAGCTACAATACTGTAATTTTGTTTGGGAATGGTAAAATTCTCGGTACCTACCGAAAACAACATCTTGTACCTTTCTCAGAACATTTTCCTTATCAAAAACAATTTCCAAAGTTTACTCAATTTTTAATTAATAATGACTATAAATGGTGGGAAAAAGGCACTGAAGAAACTGTATTTAATTATAAAGGATTGAAATTTTCTACAACTTTATGTTTTGAAGATATTTTTGGTTCATTAAATGCAGGTTTCGTAAAAAATGGAGCTGACTTGCTCATCAATCTTTCAAATGACAGCTGGTCTAAAAGTGTAAGTGCAGAAACCCAACATATAGCTCTTTCTACCTTTAGAGCTGTTGAAAATCGAAAGTCTGAATTAAGATCAAGTAATAGCGGTATATCGGCATTGATAAAACCTACAGGTGAAATCGTAGATCCGATGGAACCTTTTGTTATGGACTATCATACCTACGATGTTCCAATCTACAGTCATGAAGATTTTAAACCAACTTTTTACACCCTTTACAGTGATTTATTTGCTTATTTAATGCTTTTAATTACTGTTTTTTCAATTATCTTTGGTTTTATTGTATATACCATAAAAAAGAAACAAAAGAAAAATTATGAAGAACATAAACGAGATTATCCTAGTATAGGACAAGATTATGATTTCAGCTCTTACTTTAATTCATTTTCTTCTAAATAAAAGAAATTTTCTTCAGACTCAATTTGGTTTTTCTGATTCTTTCTTTCTCGGTTATAAAGTTTTATTGAACTTTTTGCAGCTCTAAAAAATAGTTTAATAATTTCAATCATTTTGGATTTTGTTTGTTCATCAAGCAAAGATAACTTAATTCTCATTTCAGGTAAATTTTTGATAAAATGTCTTCTTACATCCTTTAAAGTTTTTACTCCACCAGTTCCAAATAGATTAAACATATTTTCTACAAAAAGCTCTTGTTCTTTTGGTGTAAGATTGGAAACCCATTCTTTTATGGCTTTATCCGTTATTTTACTTGAGGAAGTAACTTCTTCATCCCGCTTCAAACAAGTTTTTTCAATTTCCCATTTATAAAGGTCATGTTGAAAAATACCAAAAGAACTTGAATTAATTACAATCGGTTCTCCTCCATGAAATAACAATCTACCAACTACTGACCCTTGTGGAACAAAATAGTGAATTTTAGCTTGCTCCATTCCCTCAAAAAGGGTTTTTACTTTACTAGCTTGAAAACCAGGTCCATCAAGATTTACAACAGTTTTTATTTTTTGTTTTTCTTCTAATTTTGAAGTAAAATAAACATAACTAGCTAGATTTCCGCCTTTTGAATGACCGAATAATCCATAAGAATTAAATTTTCCAAAATGTTTTTCAAAATATTTTCTTGCATCAAGTTGAGCCTGTACCGGAGTAATATAACTCATTCTAAAATCTTCTTGCCAACCAATAACCGTACTATCTGTACCTCTAAATAGCATATAACAATTCCCTTCTTGATCAAAAAGGGTTACTGCAAAGAACTGTTTTACCAGTTCTTTATTAAAATCGTATTGATAATCACACAAGTTAAGAGCTGAAAACCTTGGACTATTCAAAAGAGAAGTAACAAGAGTTTGGTCTTTTTCCATTAAGAAAGGTCCTTCCATAAGCTCTAAATAATCTTTAACTTTTGAATCTTTTTTAAGGCTATACCTTTCAAATGGTAAATAGCTTAACCTAGATAAAATCAAATAATCTACTTCATTTAGTGGATCTTGTTTAAAAGAAAGATCTCCTCTCCAACTTAAATATTCAAAAATATCTGACATAAATCAAACTCCGGAAATAATATTTGTTACAATGAATCCAACAATAATCCCTAAAATTCCGCCAAAGAAAACTTGAGGAAACGTATGACCAAGTAAAGTTTTAAGATTTTGTTCGGTTATTTTTCCTTCATTTGAAACATTTCTTAAAATACGGCTCCATTCATTTAAGACTTCGGCATGTTGGCCTGCAGCACGCCTAATACCCATTGCATCATGTATAACAATTATTGCAAATACAAAACAAATTGCAAATTCGGTAGATCCCACCCCTTTTACAATTCCTACACTTGTAACCAAGGCAACAACACTTGCTGTATGACTTGAAGGCATACCTCCAGTTGTATATAACATTTTTAATTCAAGTTTATGAGTTATTAAAACATTAATAAAGGGTTTAAAAAACTGTGCTATAAGCATAGCAAGAAAAGCAGAAACTAAAGGTGCATTCTCAATCAAATTATTATTCATGTTTTGATAATAATTCATTTAAACTAGAAGTGCAATATAAGTAACAATCACACTTACAATAATTGAAAGTAGCATACTCGGTTTGAGAAAATTAACCAAAAAGGCAGCTAAAACGCCCAACAGACCTGCATACCAAACTGGAAAAAAATCAAGAATTGTATAAGGAAAAATCAAAGCACCAATAGCTGTTACAGGTAAAAGTTTCATACATTTCTTAACAAAAGGTGGAACTTTGTTCAAAAAAGATAGATAAAAAGGGATGAACCGAGGAATCATAGTAGCCACTCCAGCAACAAGAACAATCAAATACATGGGTAAATTTTTCATCTACTTTTCCTCCTTTATTAATAAAGCTCCAATTACAGCGGTAGAAACCATCGAAATAACAAAAGACCAGCCAGAGGGAAAAGATAAAACAATAATCAAAAACGAATTAATTGCTGCAGAAAAACCAGCAATTATAAGTACTTTTGGCCCTTTATTTTTAAATTCAACACTTAGTAAACTTGAAAACATAGCATACAAAGTAACTCCTACCGCCATTTGAAGTGCTTTTGGAAGAATCATTCCCATCATAAAGCCAACTGCTGTACCTAAATTCCAACCCAGGTAAGAAGAACTGATTAAACCGGCCATATAATCAAAACTTATACAATCACTATTTTTCATTGAAGCTACAGTGAAAATTTCATCGGTAACTCCAAAAGCAACAATCATCTTTTTTATTCCCTTCACCCCCGGAGCTAAATGGGTTCTTAAGGCAACTCCCATAAAAAGATAACGAAGATTTATTAAATTAATGCCAATAAAATATTCAAACAATAAGGCCCCAGAGGCAAAAAGATTAACAGCTAAAAACTGTCCTGCTCCAGCAAAGTTTGTAAAACTGTATAAACAGGTTTCAAAAAAAGGAATTCCTACATTCCTACAAATTAAACCAAAAGCAATTGCTGTCGAAAAATAACCTAAAAGTATTGGAATTCCGTCTTGAAAACCTTCACCATAACTAAAATCACCTTCATTTTTTTTCATATTGAAAAATATACTACTTTGTTTTGAAATTTCTTACAACAAACTTGTTAAATTCTTTATTTAGAATTAGAATAAAATTATGAGAAATCTTATTTTTACCGGATCAAACTATTTAAACAGTAACTGCTCTCAAATTGTAAAATTTTTGTTTTCAAACCTATCTTCAAATTCCAAAATAATTGATCCTTATAAAATTAAGGTTAATCCCTGCACTGGTTGCAATTCTTGCTTAAAAAATAATAAATGTATATTTAATGATGATATGGATTTAGTTGTAGAGGATATCCAAGAATCAGATCGTCTAATCTTTATTTCTCCAGTTTTTTTCTTTGGTTTGCCCTCGGCATTAAAGACTATTATTGATCGCTTTCAGATCTTTTGGGAAAAACCCCCAATTGGTAAAGAAAAACATGCCCTAGTGATACTAACGGGAGGTTCTCCATATTTTTTAGACCAATTTTATTCCAGCAAAAAAATTTTTAATTCTGCATTTAAGGTATTAGGGATAAATAAATTTGAATTTATAACTTTAAGTAATACTGATAAAGTTTGTTTTTCTGAAAATTATGAATTTAAAGAACTTCTTAAAAAAAAGATTTTAGACTAAAATAAACATTTTTTTGGATAAATTACCTTAAGTTATAGATTAAAGAAAATATTTTAGTTATATTAGTTAAGATGTACTAAAAAATTCAGAGAGGATAATATGGATTATACAAAAAACTTTGAGAAAATTGATAATTCTACAAAAAGATTGACAATTACAGTTCCAGCTACTGAGATTGATAATGAGTATCAAAAAACAGTAAAGAAATATGCTAAAGAACTTACAGTTAATGGTTTCAGAAAGGGAAAAGCACCAAATTCAGTGATTGAAAGAAAATATGGAGAAACTATCAGAAACGAAGCTTTCTCAGATAATATTGACAAAATAATTGAAGAGATTTTTTCAAATGAAGATATGGACAAGGTTAATAACCCTATAAATCCAAAAAATCTACATTTTGAGAATGAAGATGATATTTTCCCAATAAAGGAAAATGAGGATGTAGTCTGCAAGATTACTTACTCAACTCTTCCAGAATTTGATTTACCTGAATACAAAGGTCTTGATGTTGAATACAATGAAGTCAAATTTGATGCTAAAAAAGCATTAGATGATGAAATTGACAGACTACTTGAACAGAATGCAATGATTATTGAGAAAGAAGATAAAATTGCTGAAAAGGGTAATATTGTTACTCTAGATGTAAAAGTAAGTGATGAAGAAGGAACAGAAATCGCAGCAGAATCTAGAGAAGATTATGTATTTACAATTTCTGATAAAACAGAACCTTTTGAACTTGATTCAAAAATAATTGGAATGAAATTAGACGAAGTAAAGTCTGTTAGTAAAACCAAGGATAAGGTCAAAAAGAATTATCAAATTACTTTAAAGAAAATTAAAGTGAAGGAACTTCCTGAACTTGATGATGAATTTGCACAAGACGTAAAAGAAGAATACAAAACTCTTGATATGATGAAAGAAGCTTTAGCAAAAGAAATTTCTGATAAACATGAAAAAGAAGTTAAAGATTTAAAAATTCAATCTTTGTT
>JBAYZQ010000103.1:0-8093 GCA_041672385.1 Sphaerochaetaceae bacterium
CAAGCGCAAGTCATGGATTTGCTTCTTGAAATAGTAAGAAAACAAAATAAATCTTTGGTTACCATTACTCACAATTTAGGCCTTGTGACAAGATATGCAACCAGAGTTTATGTAATGTATGCAGGACGAATTATTGAGTCAGGCACTACTGAACAGATTCTTACAAATCCTAGTCATCCCTATACAAAAGGACTTCTTAATTCAGTGCCAAAACTTGAGTCAGATAAGAATGAGGAATTAATTCCAATTGTTGGCATGCCACCTTTATTATCAAATCTTCCTAAGACATGTTCTTTCCTTCCAAGATGTCCCTTTGCTTGTGACAAATGCAGGGTAAGTGGCAAGCCTGAATTGAAAGATCTTGGGGATAATCATTTTTCGGCCTGCTATTTGACGGAGGTGAAGTAAATGTCAGATGATAAGAAAGAAGTAAAGAGTCTTCTTTGTGTAGAAAACTTGAAAATGTTTTTTCCTGTGACAAGTGGAGTTTTTGCTAGGAATGTTGGTACCGTTAAAGCTGTTGATGATATTTCTTTTGAAATAAAACAAGGCGAGACCTTTGGCCTTGTTGGTGAAAGTGGCTGTGGAAAGACAACTACAGGTAAGTGTATTTTAAAAATTCATGAACCTACATCTGGAAAAATTTTTTATGGCGGACAAGAGATTGTTAGCATGAGTAAAAAAGAATTTGCGCCACTAAGGCGAAAGATTCAATTGGTTTTTCAAGATCCTTATAGTTCATTAGATCCTAGAAGTTCTGTTTTGGGAATTCTAAGTGAAGCAATACAATGTGATGGAAAACATCGTTCACACGACACGTTACAAAAAAACGTCAATGATCTTTTATCTACTGTAGAATTGGATCCTATGATGAGTTATCGATTCCCCCACGAACTAAGTGGTGGACAAAGACAAAGATTAGGTATTGCTAGAGCTCTTGCCTGTAATCCTGACCTCATTGTATGTGATGAACCCGTGTCTGCTCTTGATGTTTCAATTCAAGCTCAGATAATCAATCTTTTCAAGAAGATTCAACAAAAGATGGGCATTACATATTTGTTTATAGCACATGATTTGGCAGTTGTAAGGCATATCAGTGACCGTATTGGTGTTATGTATCTTGGTCATCTTGTAGAAGTCACAGAGTCAACAAGCTTATATAAAATGCCATTGCATCCTTATACACAAACTTTGTTATCTGCAATTCCAATTACCGATTATTATGAAGAACAAAAAAGAGAACGGCTCCCTTTAAAGGGAGAAGTTCCGAGTCCGATGCATGTTCCAGCTGGGTGTCCCTTTAATCCACGATGCCTTTTGGCTGATGAACAATGTAGAAAGGTTCGGCCAGAACTAAGAGAAATATATCCTAATCATTTTGTGGCATGCCACAAATGTTCGGGAAAAAGAGGTGAATAATGAAAGAATGGGCTAGAAAATGTATCCTAAATAGAAAGGATTATATTCCCGGAAAACCAATTGAAGAAGTTCAAAAAGAATTTGGTATTACCGATATTATCAAGATGGCATCGAATGAGAACCCTCTTGGTACCTCTCCAAAAGCCATTAAGGCGATGATTGAAGAGATACAGAAGAATTCGGCAAGATATCCAGTTGGTCTTTGTACTCAACTAGTTGAAAAAATTGCATCTTCTCTTTGTGTAAAACCGGAACAAGTTTATGTTGACAATGGAGGAGATGCAGTCATCACAATGTTTGGATTAGCATTCTTTAATCCAGAAGATGAAATAATTACTGCTGACACAACCTTCCCAGCATATGAGAACATCACAACCAAGATGGGTTCAAAGTTGATTAAGATTCCTTTGACTAGTGGTGGTTTCTATGATATGGATTCGGTTTTTGATGCAATTACTGCTAAGACAAAAGCCGTTTTCATTTGTAATCCAAATAATCCTACTGGGGCAATTACCCCCAAGGAAAAGATTGTCTCCTTTTTGAAAAAAATTCCAAAGACTATTCTTGTTTTCCTTGATGAAGCATATTATGACTTTGCTGATGATCCAGATTATCTTAATTCAATAGAAATATTAAATGATTTCAACAATCTTATAGTTTTGAGGACTTTTTCAAAAGTCATGGGTTTGGCAGGAATACGTTGTGGTTATTGTGTTGCTTGTCCAGAAATTATAAAAATAATGATGAAAGCAAGAGAACCCTTTCCTGTTAACAGAATTGCTCAAATTGGAGCACTAGCGGCTTTAGATGATTATGAGTTTGTTGAAAAAACTCTAGAGAACAATGCAAAATCACGATTGTATTATTATAAAGAGTTTGACAAGTTGGGCTTGAATTTCTTTAAGTCTCAGTCAAATTTTATTTGTGTTGATATCAATGCAAATGCAGAAGAAGTGTTTCAAAAAATGCTTAGAGATGGCGTAATAGTTAGGCCTTTAAACTTTCAGGGAATGCCTAAATGCTTGAGAATCACATTTGGTTTGCCAAACGAAAATGAAAGGACTATACAATCACTCAAAAGAGCATTAGGAAAGAATTAAATATGAATGAGCAGGAGCTCATTTTAAGAAAATGGCACGTTGTTTTTTATGGCGTTGCGTTAGGAGAAGTGATATGGCAAAAATTAATGAATTAAAGGGGTTCTGTTATCCCCTTTCACCTGAAGGAAAGTGTTCTTTACTTGGTAACCCACCTTGGCATTATGGAACTGAATATTTGAACATTCTGTATAGAGTTGATCCAGATGCTGTTAAAAAATGGCTTCCTGAGCCTGTTACTCTTGGTGAGAATCCAGATTTGGCTTATGTTGCCTTTAGTAAATGGTGGTCTGTTTGGGATGATAACAAAGATTTAGCATGGATTAATCCAGAGCGTACTCAGTATATGGAAGCGGCAATTTGGGTTGGTTGTTCATACAAATCTGAACAATTTCAGATGTGTCTTCCTATTTGGGTTGATAATGATTTTACAATGGCTAGAGGATGGGCAATGGGATTTCCTAAGAAATTTGGAAAAGTTAGCATTACTGACTATAATCCTTATAATCCAGGAATGCCAAAGATGGGTGTTGGAGCAAAAGTTTCAGGTACAGTTGCTTCACACGGAGAGAGATTAATTAAGGGCACTTTGTCAATCGAAGAACAAGTTTCCCCTTCTGATATTCCATCTCTAATGAGGAGACCTCTTGTTCATCTTAGACACTTCCCAAGTATTACAGAAATTGGCAAACCATCGGTTTGTGAACTTGTTAGTTTAGGATCAATCAATAGGAAAGCAGACCCAGTAGTATGGAAAGGCTCTGCAGAACTTGAATTCTTTGCTTCTGAACTAGAAGAACATATGCCTTTGGCACCTAAAGAAGTTCTTGGAGGATATAAATTCAGAAATGGATATACCTTCGATAAAGGTACTTTACTTCATGATTATCTTGCTGAAAAAGAATAATGCAAAAGTGTTTTGCAAGTGGGTTTTGTGCCTACTTGCAATTTTATTTCCAGTTTAAGATAAAAGCTTCAGCAGATTTATTCATATTTGCCATAAATTCACTGGAGTGTTTTTTTAGATAATAATAATCCGCAAGAGTTCCCTTGTTATCATAAGGAAGACTATTTTGCTTTCTTAAGTTTTCTTCTTGTTCTTTGTAAGCTAAAGACATTTCTTTTAGATGAGGTTCTTTATACTCATTTTCCATGAAAATATACTCTTCTGGACACCTTTTTCCTGGATTAAGGTTTCGGTTTTCATTTTTTGGATATCCCATTATTAACATGCAGGCAATAATAGTGTGTTTCTTTAAATTTAAGAGGGGACGAACAATGTCATTATTTTCAATTATATCTCCAATATAACAGGAGCCAATCCCAAGAGCTTCTGCTGCTATAACAGTAGTCTGAGCTGCAATAATTGCATCTTGCATATTTAAATGCATGTCACCAAGTCCTGGAGAACGGAAACTAATACCTTTTTGATTTCCTCTTTCTATTGCTCCACTTTCTTTGTAATAATTTTCCCATTTTTGACTGTCTGCAAGGTAAATCCAAACCAAAGGGGCTTTGGCAACCATTTCTTGATTGTCACAAAGAACAGCTAGTTTATCCTTAAGAAGTTGATCTTTTACTTCAATTATTGAATAAAACATCATTGCACCGGCCGTTGGAGCTTGAAGGGTAGCTTTTTTAAGCTCTTCTAAGGTGTCTTTTTCAATTGTACGGTCGCTGAAAGAACGAAGGCTTCGTCTGTTTTTAATTAATGTAATGGTGTTATTCATAATTTTCCTCCAAGGTTATTGTTTTTGAATAAAATTGATTATTATTTTGCAAACCTCGTCATCCATAGCTTTACCTAAAGTTGCATATTCGGTTACAAGGCCTGTATTTGCTTTTTGAAAAAGATGGTTATATCCCTCCAATTTCATTATTTCATAATATTTATTTCCAGCTTGATTTAAGGCTTTTTCAATACCCTCCTGGTTAAGAGAAGCAGTTACTTGAGTATCTAGTGTTCCATTTAAAGAAAGAACAGGAATTTTAATTTGCTTTAAATAGACGCTGGGGTCTAGTCCTAAGAACATATGATACCAAGGGCTTAGGCTTGCATCTATATTTGCATCAATAGCGTTTTGTTCCATTCCAAAATCTGAAAGAGTAGCTTGAATAATGGCTTTTTTTCCATCCTCTGAAAGAGAATCATCCAAGACTGTATCGTATATGTTTTCATTAATCTTTAAAGCTTTTTCAATATAGTCTTTTGGAGCGTTAGACTTTTCAAGCATAACCTTACTTTGATCTAAAATTAAGGTTTTTCCATCAACTCCAGGTCCAGCAAGAAGGATAATAAAATCAATATCCTTTCGTTGGGTGGCAACTATTGGTGCAATTATTCCACCTTCACTATGTCCAATAAGTCCAATTTTTTTCTTATTAACAAAGTTTTTAGTAAGAAGAAAATCAACTCCAGCACTTACATCTGAAGCAAAATCCATCGTTGTAGCAACTTCACCGTCTCCTTGGCTTTTTCCGTATCCACGGTCGTCAAATCTTAGGACTATGTAACCTGCATTACTCAAAGCTACTGCAATATTATAAAAAGGTTTCTTTCCTAGAAGAGCTTCATCTCGATCCTGTAAGCCTGAGCCTGAAATTAGAATCACAGCAGGATGGAACCTATAGTCTTTTGGTCTAGTAATTGTTCCTGCAAGGAAAATTCCACTCTTTTTATTAAAGAACTGAATATCCTCAGAAATAAAATTTTCAGGAATTGCTGTTCCTTCTGATGAAGAGGCTTCTTGCTTTGTAAAATCTAGAGGGAAAGATCCTCCATTTTGGCGGAAGGTTCCTTTTATTTGATTTTCATTCATTGTTCCTTCATAATCCGCAACAATATCAGAAAATTTAAAAGACAAAGAATCTTGTTCTAATGTATAGGTGATTTTTAGGTCTTTTGCATTTTGTTGTGGAATATCTACAGTTCCTGTAGTCTCAGAATTAAAATGAACTATTAAGTCTAACTGACCCAAAAGTTTTCCACTCCAAGTTTGTCCAACAACGGATATTGAAGAAACACTAAAAATAATAAACAATGAAAATAAAACGATTAACGATAGTTTTTTCATATTGTACCTACTTATATTTATCTAAAATCTTTGACAAGAAAGAACAAAACTTTTTTTTGAAATTTTCAGGTTCAAGTACTTTTACAGCATTTCCTCCTTGAACAATTCTTAGAATTAGTTCGATTGAGTTTTCAACTTTGATATGGCAAATATATTTTCCATCTTCTTGTTTTTCCATTATAGCAGGATTATGAACAAGAGTACTAAAAGAATTTAATGCTGATTTTTCTTCCATTTCCAAAACAAGAGGAACCATATCTGGACTTTTATAACCGTCTTCAATTTCCGGTTTTTTAAAAGCTTTGAGGTTGTCTGGAATTGTATAAGTTTCTTCTAGAATCTGCACATCTTTGATTTTCTCAATACTTAAGGTTGTTATTTGAGTACTGTGACGAAGTCTTCCCGTTACACTTATAGGATTTCTTCCTGTTTCTTCCTCAACATATCCTATGAAATAAGGAGCAAATTCGGTTTCTTCAATAACCCCTTCTTCGTTTAGATGGTGAATTCTACATATTCTTCCAGAAACCCAAGAATCAATTAGAGCCTCAAGGATAAAATTATATTTTTTGCTACCTTGTTGAACTGAAAGTTGTTTGTCGATGTCTTCAGCTAGAACCCTAATATTTTCACTAACTTGAGGGGCATAACTTTCCATGTTTCTTGCAATTTTTCTAAGCCCTGAAACTAGATGAGGGTTTTGGATATCTGTATTTGTTGCAAACATCTTTGCACCCAAATTAAAGGCCAAGCTTTCATAAATACTTAGGGCTATAGGTTCTTCATTCCCATCTTTTCCATTAATTTTTATAAGGTTATTTTCTTCATTAATTTCAGCATATTGCTTTAATTCATTAACATAACGGGTAATTGTTGATCTATGAACACCAAGTCTTCTTGCTATCTCTGCTCTTCTTAATCCTTCTGGATGAGAATGTAGTAACAATTCTAATTGAGCTATTCTTTCTCCCTTCATAGGAACCTCTTTATAAATATTTTCTTCATTATATCATTTTTGGCAATTGTCGCAACAAAACCCAATAAGGAATAGAAAAAAAAGTAAAAGTTGTTGCATTTTGAAAAAAGAAATATAATAATAATAAAAATTGGAGGAAAAATTATGGTTATTAAAGAAAAAGATATGAAAAAATCAGAACGTGTTGCGATGAGAGGTGGTGATAAAAGTGTCATTTTCCAAGAAGTTGTAAAGCCTGAATATTTATTACATAGTAGATTGTTTTCAACTTTAACTTTGGTTCCAGGTAGTAGTATTGGTCCCCATGTTCACAGTGGTGAAATTGAATATTATTACATTCTTGAGGGAGAAGGGATTGTAAGTGAAAAAGACGGAGAGAAGGCTGTAAGTGCTGGAGATGTTGTAATTACTGGATGGAATAATAGTCATGCAATAAGAAATTCCGGAACAAAAGATCTTAAATTTCTTGCAGTAATTTTACTTGAAAAGTAGTTTCCAGTCTGTCAAATTGATATTAAGTATGTTAAGGTTTGCTTATGGAAGAAGATAAAACTACAGAATTAGAAATAAAATTGTCTTATTTAGAAGATATTGTTGAGAAATTGAACAAAATAGTTACCAAACAGGAATTGGCAATGGTAACAATGAAAAATAAAATTCAAGATTTAAGTGAAAAAATTGAAGACTTTGATATGGAAAATAGGCCGGATAGGCGGCCTCCACATTATTAAAAAAAAGGAGAAATGGGTATGGAGTGGATAATTGTAATTATTGTTGTTGTTTTGTTGCTTTTGTATTTGGTAAGTACCTACAATAAATTTGTCAAATTGGATAATCAGTCAGAGGAATCCCTTGCACAGATTGATGCTCATTTAAAGCAAAGATTTGATATGATTCCAAATTTGGTTGAAATTGTAAAAGGTTATGCAAAACACGAGAAAGAAACTCTTGAAGCGGTAATAACAGCAAGAAACGTTGGAATGAACGCTAAAAACCTAAAGGATAAAGATTCAGCTGCTAGAGGTTTATCAGATAGTCTTAAAACTGTTTTTGCTTTGGCTGAAAATTACCCTGACCTTAAAGCCAATCAAGGTTTCATTGATTTACAAAAACAACTTACTGGTGTTGAAGAAGCTTTGTTACAACAAAGAAAATACTATAATGCCGTGGTAAAGACCTTTAATACTCTTATTGCAACTTTCCCAAATTCTTTGGTTGCTAGCATGTTCAGTTCTAAATTTTCTAAGAAAGATTATCTTGAAATAGAAAGTGCAGCTCGTGAAAATGTTAAAATTAAATTTTAGCCTATGAAGTTTAAAAATATATTAGTTCTATTTGTTCTTATTTTATGCTCTTTTTCGCTGTTTGCGGCAACTTATGAGTATGAAATGCTTGAATATGATGTGGATATTAATGTTGGAAGAGATAATGTTTACAAAATTGACACTCATTACCTTTTTGATTTCTATACCCCTAAACATGGGATTTATCTTGATATCCCCTATCTTTATGACCAAAGAAAAGTAA
>JBAYZQ010000104.1:0-8085 GCA_041672385.1 Sphaerochaetaceae bacterium
TCTCATAAAGAAAACTTTAGCTTTGTTTCATTGATTCGTCTTCCTGATTTTGTCGATAAAGTAGAATTTGATTGGGCAACAGAAGAAGCTACAAGAAAAAAGAAAAAAGATTTCTCAAAAGTTGAGTTTTTAACCTATAAAGAAGGTTTGTGTGTCCAATGTATGCATCTTGGTTCTTATGATGATGAACCTGCTACAGTAAAAATTATGGAAGAGTATGCCCAAGGGGAAGGTTATAAACTTAATATAACAGATTCAAGATACCATCATGAGATTTATTTAAGTGATCCTCGAAAAGTAAAAATAGATAAACTTAAAACAGTTATTCGTCAACCTATAAAAGTGATTTAGCTCTTATTTTTTGTGGTAAATAAAATTAGAAGGCTTTTAAGCTCCTTTTTTTCATTGTGTTGAGAATTTTTAAGATGTATAATGTATTTGTAATTATAGCAAATATATAAAAGATATCTTAAGGGGGAGTATTATGGAAGAAAAAAAATTTCCGGTTTCAGCTACCGGTCACACAAAAAAAACTATATCAGGTGTTGGAACTTCAAATAAAGACTGGTGGCCTAATCAACTTAACTTAAAGATGTTGCATCAAAATTCAAACTTGAGCAATCCTATGGGCTCTGATTTCAATTATTCTGAAGAATTTAAGAAACTTGATCTTAATGCAATCAAGAAAGATTTGTTTGCATTAATGCTTGATTCAAAAGAATGGTGGCCTGCTGATTATGGTAACTATGGTCCACTGTTTATCCGTATGGCTTGGCATAGTGCAGGAACATATAGAACTAATGATGGCCGTGGAGGCGCAAGTGATGGAACTCAAAGGTTCCCTCCACTTAATAGCTGGCCGGATAATGTAAACCTCGATAAAGCTCGACGTTTACTTTGGCCAATAAAGAAAAAATATGGAAAGAAGATATCTTGGGCGGATCTTATGATTCTT
Source organism: Sphaerochaetaceae bacterium (assembly GCA_041672385.1). Taxonomy (GTDB): domain Bacteria; phylum Spirochaetota; class Spirochaetia; order Sphaerochaetales; family Sphaerochaetaceae; genus JBAYZQ01. The sequence goes on from JBAYZQ010000104.1 coordinate 956, forward strand.
TCTGGAAATTGTGCGCTTGAATCCATGGGATGTAAGTTATTTGGTTTTGGTGGTGGACGAGAGGATGTTTGGGAACCTCAAGAAGATGTTTATTGGGGATCTGAAAAAGAATGGCTTGGTGACAAGCGTTATTCTGGTGAGCGGGATCTTGAGAATCCTCTTGCTGCAGTTCAAATGGGTTTGATTTATGTTAATCCTGAAGGACCTAATGGAGTGCCTGATGCAGTTGCTTCAGCTCGTGATGTTAGGGAAACTTTTGCCCGTATGGCAATGAATGATGAAGAAACAGTTGCTCTTATTGCAGGTGGTCACACTTTTGGAAAATGTCATGGAGCGGGACCTGCAACTCATGTGGGGCCAGAACCTGAAGGAGCACCTATAGAGAATCAAGGCCTTGGTTGGAAGAGTAGTTTTAAAAGTGGTAAAGGTGTAGATACAATTAGCAACGGCATTGAAGGTGCCTGGAAACCTAAACCTACTACCTTTGATATGGGTTATTTGAATACTTTATTCAAATATGATTGGAATCTGGTTAAAAGTCCTGCTGGTGCTTATCAGTGGATTCCATCTGATCCTGAAGCAGCTACCACTGTAGAAGATGCTCATGATCCTTCAAAACGTCATCCACCTATGATGACCACAGCTGATCTTTCTTTAAGAATGGACCCAATTTATAATAAAATTGCCAAACATTATCGTGATAATCCTGAAGAGTTTAAGGATGCTTTTTCTCGTGCTTGGTTTAAACTGACTCATCGTGATATGGGGCCAAAATCTCGTTATCTTGGTCCTGAGGTCCCTAAAGAAGATTTAATCTGGCAAGATCCGATACCTGTAGCTGATTATGATATGATTGATGAGAAAAGTATCAAGGAGCTTAAAACTAAGCTTATAGAATCAAAATTGACTATTTCTCAGCTGGTTTCAACCGCTTGGGCATCAGCTTCTTCTTTCCGGGGTTCTGATAAACGTGGTGGTGCTAATGGAGCACGTATTTGTCTCTCTCCACAGAAAGATTGGGAGGTTAACGAGCCAGAAAAACTAAAAATAGTAATTAAAGCTTTAAAAGAAATTCAAAATAATTTCAATAAGAAACAAAAGGGCAATAAAAAGGTTTCAATTGCTGATTTGATTGTTCTTGGTGGATGTGTAGGCATTGAGAGGGCTGCAAAGAATGCTGGACATGAATTAATAGTTCCTTTTAAAATTGGACGTACAGATGCATTGCAAGAGAATACAGATGTTCATTCATTTGAAGTTCTTGAACCTAAAGCTGATGGCTTTAGAAATTACATGAAAGCCAATATGGGAGTATCTGCATTGGATTTGTTGATTGATAAAGCACAATTATTAACATTAACAGCTCCTGAAATGACAGTCCTTATTGGTGGTATGCGTGTTCTAGGCACTAATTATAATCAAACACAGCATGGAGTATTTACTGATAAGAAAGAAACACTAACCAATGATTTCTTTGTAAATCTAATTACCATGGATACTGTTTGGAAACCAATATCTAAATCTGGCGAAGAATTTGAAGGTCATGATAGAAAAACAGGAGAACTTAAATACAAAGCAACTAATGTTGATCTTATTTTTGGTTCGAACTCTCAACTTCGTAGCATTGCAGAGGTCTATGCTTCAGATGATGCTCAAGAGAAATTCTTACATGACTTTGTAAAAGCTTGGAATAAAGTAATGAATGCAGATCGCTTTGATCTTGCTTGATAAGAAAGGCTATTTATTTTTATAGAAACAAAAACTTACTTAAATGTTATAATTTAACAATTAGGTGAGTTTTTTAGCTAATTATCTTATTGTTTTCTGAGTGAGGATTAAAAAAATGAAAAAAGTTAGAATTACCGTTATGAAGATAGCCTGTTATAAAGATTTGATTGAGAAATATGAGAATCCTAATCCTCATTCTTGTGAAATGAAAGAAGGCAAGATTTTCATAGCGAATGGATGGCAGAGACCAGAAGGCTTTTGTGACAGTGCTTGGGATAGCATATCAGCCTTTGTAATGACACTCTCTCATGGTGGAGAAAACTTTTATGACGGTTGGATGAAAAATAAGAAGTCTGCAATGCTTTCTTGCAATGATGGTTTTAGACCAGTTAGCTTTTTGCTTGAAACAATGGACGAGGATGCTGATTAAGATATTTTAATATTAAGATTCATATGGTTAATGGAAGGTTCTTTCAATTATTCAGAAAGATTGAACCTTCTTTATCAAGTTTAAATCATTTTATAAAATTGTTTTGTTGGTTGCAGTGATATTAATCTTAGCAGATTCTTTTCAATATTTTATTATATCGGTCGCAACTTTTTATTAATGGGTAAATACTTGCAGACGATTGTGATGTTTTATGGTAAAATGAGTAAAGTGAAAAGATATAAATTTATTTATTTTGTGAAGTTGTATAATAGATAGACTTTTACTAAGTGAAAATATACAATAATTGAAGTTATGTTTTAAAAGGGAGGTATTTGTGGCTACATCAGATCAAATTAAAAGTTTAATTAAAGCTCATAATAATAGTGACAATGAGAAATTCAAGACTGTTGTATTGCAGATTGCTGCTTATGAGGCAAAACATAATCACCAAAATATTGCTCAGGAATTAAAAAAATTAGCTGATAAAACTGTGGGGAATTCTAGTCAGAATATACTTCAATTTAATCAGCTACAAAATAATCCTATGTTATCAATGTCTATTCCAACTGAAAGATTGAAAGATTTAATTGTGTCAGATGAAATTTATGATAGAATTCAAAGAATTTTAAATGAATTTAAAAATAGAAACAAATTGAAAAGTTATGGATTGAGTAATCGTCGAAAAATTCTTATTGAAGGAAAACCTGGAACAGGAAAAACCTTTACTGCTTCAGTAATTGCTTTTGAAACTGGATTACCATTTTATTCCATTCAAATGGATAAGCTTGTTACTAAGTTTATGGGTGAAACTAGCTCAAAATTGAGACAAGTCTTTGATTCTGTTGAGAGTAGTCCTGGCGTATATTTGTTTGATGAATTTGATGCAATTGGTGCAGATAGGAACTTAGACAATGAAGTTGGAGAAATGAGAAGAATATTAAATTCTTTTCTTCAATTTATAGAACAAGATTCATCAGATAGCATTATTGTTGCAGCAACAAACAATCAAAAATTGTTGGATCAGGCCTTGTTTAGGCGTTTTGACGATGTTTTACATTATTCAATGCCAACAGAAAGAGAAGTAAAAAGATTGTATCAATATAAACTATCAGTTTATCAAAATGATTTTGTTCCATCTGACAAACTACTTGAGGCGTCGCTTGCTCTAAGTCATTCTGAAATAATCAGGGTATGTGAAGATGCTATTAAAGATTCTATATTGGATGATAATAAAATAATACAATCTAAAATGCTTAAACTAGTTAAAGAAAGATTAACTTTATATTCTGGCAAGGAGGCTTAATGCTTGTCGGTTGAAAAAAAGAATATTTTTTTGCAAGATACCGCTAGTTCATCTCCTTACTCTTCTCAAGGTAGAGGTTCGAATCATTATCCTAAACGAGATAATCTTAAGGCGCATGCTGAATTTATTGAAAAAAAATTGAAAGAAAGTTATGCACAATCTGCACTTCAAAAGGAAGTTGCTACTGTAAGATGCAAAGAAGGAATGTTTCTTGAATTTTCTGGTGCCTATAACTATGATTTAGCAACTACAATGTTAGAAAATAGAACTCAAGGAATATGCCTTTTAAATGTTCAAGCTGATAAAGAGAATAAAATAACTAGGGCAACAGTTTATATTCCTTCGGGGAAAGAATCATTTTTTATTGAAAGAATTGAAGCATATTCATCCAAATTTACAGATAAGGGAAACCCTAAATATTATGATTTAGGGACTAGTATAGAAAATATAAAATTAGCAATGTTAGAGTCCTTTTGGATAGGCAGAACAGAAAATATTCCAAATGGGATTGCTAAATGGTGTGAAGTATGGATTAGATATGATAATTCATCTGTTGAAGATTCAAAAGCCAATATTTTAGAATGCTGTAAAATATTAGAAATAGATATCGATGATAAACAATTGGTTTTTCCAGAACGAATGGTTTTTTTGATAAAGGCAAATAAATCTCAATTATCTAAATTGATTAGTTGCTGTGAATATATAACTGAACTTCGTAGAGCACCTGAACCTACAAGTTTTTTTGATAAACTTTCTGGATTAGAACAAAAAGAATGGGCTGATGATTTGTTGAATCGAACTGAATTTGTGGACAGTAATTCTTATATTTGCTTGCTAGATACAGGTCTAAACAGTTCGCATCCCTTAATATATCCAGCGGTAAAAAATGAAACTGCATTACAAGCTGTTAATAATCTTTGGGGATCTTATGACCATCATGGGCATGGAACCGAAATGGCAGGGGTTGCCTTGTATTATAATTTAAAAGATAAATTAATAGAAACCAATAAAGTTGCTATCAATCACAAAATTGAATCAGTTAAAATACTTCCACCTAACGGTGAAAATCCTGTAAAGTTGTATGGAGCAATTACGGAACAAGCGGTTGCTTTGGCGGAAATATCCAATCCAAATGTAGATAGGACCTTATGTATGGCTGTCACTGCTCCAAAATTTAATACAGAAGATGGGAGTCCTACTTCTTGGTCTGCTGCCTTGGATAGTATTACATCAGGTGCAAATGAAAATGGCGAAAAATATTTGTTTTTTATTAGTGCAGGAAATGTAAGACCTGAAGAATTGAGTAAAAGTGATTATCCTAATTCCAGTATTCTTCATAGTGTTGAAAATCCAGGGCAATCATGGAATGCAATCACTGTTGGAGCGTTAGCAAATGATATTCAAATTTCGGACTCTTTTTATAAAAATTATAAACCAGTAGCTGATAAAAGAGAATTATCACCCTATAGTTCTACTTCTGTAATGTGGGGTAATAAATGGCCAATTAAACCTGAAATACTTTTGGATGGTGGTAACATGGCCACAAATGGCAAGGATTATACAGAATGCGATGATTTATCTCTATTAACTACATATTACAAACCTTTAAAACGTCTATTTTCAAATATCTGTGGAACTAGTTCAGCTACTGCACAAGCTGCATGGATGGCATCACAGATTTATGCAGAATATCCAGGAATATGGCCAGAAACAGTACGAGCTTTATTAATACATTCTGCTAGATGGACTGATAAAATGAAAAGACAATTTTGTGAAAAAGATAAAAAGACTACAGGAAGGAAACAGTTATTGCATACTTGTGGGTATGGAGTTCCTAACTTATCCAAAGCGATTCAATGTTTTAATAATTCCGTAAATTTGATTGTTCAGGATGAATTACAACCATTTACCAAAGACCATATGAATGAAATGCATTTGCACAAAATACCTTGGCCTAAAGAAATTTTACAATCCTTAGGAGAGACAGAGGCAAAAATACGAGTTACTCTTTCATATTTTATTGAACCAGGTCCAGGAGAAGTCGGTTGGAAAGATAAATATAGGTATCCTTCCTGTGGTTTAAAATTTGATGTTATGAACTCTAATGAATCATTAGAAGGTTTTAAAAAGCGTATTAATATTAAAATGAGAGGTGAGGACACAAAAGATAATGGAGGAGGAAGTGGTAGAGATTGGTATTTAGGTGTTGAAAATCGAGATGTTGGTTCGATACATTCAGATTTTTGTAAGGATTCAGCTGTTAATCTATGTGATGCAAATTATATAGCAGTTTATCCAGTTGTTGGTTGGTGGAAATCAAGGGCTCATCTTGGTAAATATAAGGAAAAAGTAAGATATGCTCTTGTGGTTTCAATTGAAACGCCAAAAGTAGAAGTTGATTTGTATACGCCCATTATTAATAAAATTAACAATATGGTTGAGGTTGCAATTTCTAATTAAATTTATGAGTTGAATAAATACTAAATAGAAGAATCAACTTCGTAATTAAAAGCATATGGACCTTAGTTTTAACGGTTTATTAGAGTAATATTTTGATTGTAGAAAAGGAAAAATGAAATTATATATTTGTGGGAATGGATTTGATTTACACCATGGATTTAAGACAAGCTATAGGGATTATAGAGATTTTTTGTTAAATAATTATCCTGACGCATTAATGTCTTTTGAAAATTGTCCATATTTAAGATTAAATTCACCTTGTTTTGATAGGTGGTCAAATTTAGAAGATGCTCTTACCTTTGAGTATGAAGAATGTATGGAGGATGTCCTTAATTTATATTATCCAGATGTTTTGAATGATGATAGTGATTCCAGATGGCATAATATTGGTAATGAGTTAGAACTACAAACGGAATTTGTATATGCTTTTACTGGTCAGTATTTTTATGAATGGTTTAAAACAATTGATTTTTTTTATCCAAGTTCTTTGATAAAAATGGATAAGGATGGATTATTTATTACTTTCAATTATACAGAAGTTTTAGAAAATTTTTATCATATAAATCCAACCAATGTAATGCATATTCATGGGAATCTTGATTTTAAAAATACAAGCAATTTACAATTTGGATCAACTTATAATGATTCGGATGAAATTAGAAACAATTTAGAAAAACTCTATGGTCGAGATGATTATTACACTGTGTCAATTGAACCAGGTGTTAATGAAATAATTTCGTATTGTGATGTTGCTTCAAAAAAAATAAATAATAATTACGAACCATTAAAAAGATTTATTTCAAGAGGAAATATTGATGAATTAATTATTATGGGACATTCTATTATAGGGTTGGATTATCCATATTATAGAGATATAATTGTTCCTATGTTGACTAATTCAACTAAATGGATTATTTATACTCGTTCTGAGAAAGATAAAACAGATGCAAAAGAATTTCTAAATATTTCACAAATCAGCAATTATAAATTATTAGAATGGTAAAAACAAAGAATTTTTGAGAAAACAAAATAATTAGATAAACAAGTCGAAAAAATTATTTATTATTAATTTGAGAAATAACTGGTCGAATTTTGTTAATGCTACCTAATAATGACCAAAGACAGCTACAGATGCCTGTCTGAAATAAGCCAAAATGATAAGCCATTCTGCCAGTTAGACTTTATTTTACTTTTTGATTGGTTTAGAAT
>JBAYZQ010000105.1:0-8082 GCA_041672385.1 Sphaerochaetaceae bacterium
ATCTTCTTTCCTTATGCTAGGAAGAGGAAAATTCTTAGGAATTCCTTCATTAATTGTAATAATGACTTTAGTTATACTTCTAGCTCACGTTTTAATTAATAACACAAAAACTGGAATATATCTTCAAGCCACTGGAGCCAACCCAGAAGCAACAAGACTTTCTGGAATAAACATTGATTTCTATAAAATTTTAGCTTTAATCCTTTGTGGACTTGCAGCTAGTTTTACAGGAATATTACTAACTTCAAAACTTGGAGCAGCAAACCCAGAAGCCGCTTCAGGTTACATGATGGACACCTTCGCAGCTGCCCTTCTAGGAACCACAGTATTAAGCATGGGACTCGCTAGTCCAATCGGAACTTTTATCGGAGCTTTAATGATTGGTGTTTTAAACAATGGAATGACCCTAGCAGGTGCTCAATACTACATGCAGGATATAACAAAAGGTATTATTATAATACTTTCTGTTTCAATAGCCTCAAGTCAGGCTAAAAAAATGACTAGAAATTAAAAAAGATACTTTAGGAGGTATTTATGAAAAAAGGACTAAAACTAGGATTAATTATTCTTGTAAGTTTAGTATTTTTACTATCATGTACAGTAGATGATGGTAAATCAAACAACAAAGATGTTGAAGAGACTACTACTGTAGAAGCCACCGATTCTTCAGCCAACAATAATTCCACTGATACTGCAACAAAAACATTAAAAGTTGGATTTATCGCTACCAATCTTTCAGCAGAAAGCCAAGCAAGAGTTGCAAAAAGATTTGAAGAAATTGAAAAAGAACAAAACTGGGATCTTACTTTGCTTAATTCTCAGGGATCAATTGAAACCCAAGCAAATCAACTTGATAATTTGATTCAAATGAAAGTAGACGCAATTGTTCTTGCAATGGGCCATCCATCAGAAATTAAACCACAACTTGACGAAGCCAACAAAGCAGGAATTCCTGTAATCACGATAGCTTCTGGTTATGTAGATGGAGTAGTTGCAGACATTACAGCAAATGACTTTGTAATGGGAGCTAAAGTATCTTCATACTTGTTAGATACACTCGGTGGAAAAGGAAATATTGTAGCAATCAAATTTATCAAAAACGCTGGATGTAGAAAACGTGGAGAAGTCTTAGATGCTATTTTACCTGAATACCCTGGAATAACTCTATTGGATGAATATACAGTAGCAGCAACAGCACGTTTCATGGACGACACAACCTCCGCAATGGAAACTTTTACAACAAAGTATGGTGATAAAATTGATGGAGTATGGTGTGCCTTTGACCAACTTGCCTATGCATGTTCCGATGTAATGGAAGCCCAAGGTTATAATGATTCAATCATTGTTGGTGTAGATGGTAATGAAGAAACTTTTAGAAGAATTCAAGCCGGAAAAATATCAGCTACAGTAGCACAACCTTTCGAAGAAATGGCTAACAAAGCAAGTGAAATAATTACAAAAATTTCAAATGGTATGGATCCAAATGAAGCTGCAGGTTCAAAAATTATTTATGTTGATGCACCTTTAGTAACAAAGGCAACTTTAGCTGATTAATAAAAATTAAATTTAATACTTCCCTTTTATTTAAGGGAAGTATTTTTATAGGAGATAAAAAATGAATCATTTATACTTTGGAATCGATGTTGGAACTAGTTCGTCGAAGGCTACAGTCATTGATTCATTTGGAAACATAATTTCACAAACAAAAGTAAGCAACACTCTACTAAACCCAACTAAAGGTTACTTTGAAGTAGATCCTATTAATAGTTGGTGGAATGGATTTCTAAAAATTTGTCTGGACTTAAAAGAATTTCTTCCCAAAATTAAAAGCGTATGTATAAGTTCAGTTTGTGGTTCTTTTGTTCCAACTGATGAACACTTCAATCCAACCTACAATGCCATAATGTATGGAATTGATACCCGTGCAATAAAACAACTTAATAGAATGAACCAAGATTATGAAGAACAAGAACTTAACTTAAGAATGGGTGGAAAATTTACGACGCATTCCGTACTTCCAAAAATTCTCTGGATAAAAGAAAACTTACCTCAAGTTTATCAAAAGAGTAAATACTTTCTTGAAAGTAACAATTTTATAACCGCAAAATTAACTAATACCGTTGCTTGGGATTTTCCTTCTGCAGCCGCAGCAAGGCTTGTGGATTCAACGACAAAAACAATTCCAAAAGATATTTGTGAAAAATATGAAATAGATTATACAAAAATTCCGAACCTCAAATGGCCCCTTTCACCACTAGGAAAGGTTACTAAAAAAGCAGCTGAGGAAACTGGTTTACCTCAAGGAATAACAGTATTCACAGGAGCCTGTGATGTAAATGCAGAAGCCCTCTCAACTTTTAGTGCTTTTCCTGGAGAAACAATTTGTGTATTTGGTTCCACCATAAGCATGCTTCATACAATGAAAGAACAAAAACAACTTAAAGGTTTTATCTCGGGTTTTTCACTTCTTGAAGATACCTATAGACTTGGCGCTGCAACCTCTTCTGGAGTTCGATTCCTGTCCAAAATTGATTCGTTCTTTAATTTTACAAATCACTTGGATACAAAAGGCATCAGCCCCTCACCTTCAGGACTTCTTATGTTACCATATATAGATGGAGCTAGAACCCCTTTTGATGACCCAAAGGCTAAAGGAACAATTTACGGGATAAATGGACAAACAGATAGAGATTCAATTTTCCTTGGTTCTAGGGAAGCTTTAGGATATGAAATCTTTTTGCTTATTAATAAAATTGAAAAGACTGGAGAAAAAATAAATATTATTAACTGTACTGGGGGCCTTTCTGAAAACTCATCAGTAATGCAAATAATTTCAAATATAACAGGAAAGAAACTCCAAATTCATGAAGGAATTAACGCCTCCTTTGGCGATGGAATAATTGCTTTGACATCAAATTATTCTCTTAAAGAAATTATAAATTTACCCGGAATAATTAAATTAAGGAATAATCAAAAAATTATCACTCCAGAAAAAGAAATTTCAAAACAATATAATTCTCTAACTAAACAATATCTTAAACTATATCCAACATTAAAAACCATTGAAATTTAGTTAAACTTTGGGCAAACTTAAAGTAAACTTACATCCATGAGGACTAACATTTACAACTTGAAGATTTCCTTTGTTTTTTTGAGCTAAACTGTAACTTATATAAAGGCCAAGTCCAATATTTTCCCCAACTTTTGTGGAGTAAAATGGTAAAAAAACATCACTCATATTTTTTAAATTTAAACCTGGCCCATTATCTTCAATAATAATTAAAACCTCTTTATTATTGTTTGAAGGCTTGGAACTGATATATATGTCTCCACCTTTTTTCATTGCTTCTACACTATTTTTGAGAACATTCAATAAAATTTGTTTTACTTCACTAATAGAAGCACTACCAAAAAGATCTTGCTCAATATCATTCACGTAAAGAGTTACTCCCTTCTCTCGAGCAAAATACTTGAAAAAAATACATACGCTGTTTATTAATTTTTCTACATTAAATTTAATATGTGAATTTACTTTTTGGGAAGTATATGAAGTTAAACTGGAGATAATCTTTGATATTGAAACAATCTCTTCTTCCACTTCATTAATAACATTTTTTTGTTCAGAATCAACGAGTTCATTTGAAAGAAAATCCAAACAGTTATTTATTATTCCCAATGGATTATTAATTTCATGAGCAATCCCAGCAGACAAGATGCTAATTGATGACATTTTATCTATGAACGATATTTTCTCTCTTAATTTAACAGTTTCACTAGTATCAAAGAAAATTAACATTTCTCCAATGATTTGTTCATTTTCTTCTACCGGATAAATAGAAATATTAATATTTTTTATTTTCTCTTTCAAATGAATTATTTGGTTAATAATATTGATCTTATTTTTTTTCTTAAGGCCTTCTAGAATTAAATCAATTAAGCCCTTATCATTACTGGAAATAAGAGCATCAAAATTAAATCCTATCATAGAATTACCATCTACCCCAAAGAAATCAGCAGCAGAATTGTTAATTAGCCTGATTTGATTTTTCTTATCAAGTATAATAATATTTACAGGCAAAGACTCTAAAATTGCTTCATTGTATTTAAGCAATTGATAAAAATCTCTAGCATTCTCACTATTTTCATGCTTCCTAAAATTCGCATAAGTTAATTTAATAATATTGAAAGTATCAATATCTTTTAAATTCTCGGTTGAAAGAATTTCTCCTTTATTCATTATAGAGATGCTTTGAGCCATATCTTTTGTATTTTCAATATCTTGACTTATTATTAAACATCCCATACCCATTTCATTTTTAGTTTTTATTATTCTTGAAACTTTATCGTAAGAAGATGCAGATAAGCTATCCAAGGATTCATCAAGTATCAAAAACCTAGGATCTCTATAAATCCTTTGAAGAATACTAATCAGCATTTGATCTGATAAATAGAGGTTACCAATTAATTCTTTTGGATCCAGATTAATATTCCAAAGCTCAAAGAATTCTTTGATATTCTGAACTTCACGAGATTTATTGTAAAAAAAATCTTTCTCATTATTTCTTTTAAAAAGATAAAAACTTTTAGCTATTGAAAAATGATTTACAAGAGAAAAACCTTGAGGAACATATTCAATACGGTTAGAAAAGAAAATCTTTTTATTATTACAACTATCTTCACCATTGATTAATAAAAGTCCTTTTTGGATATTGCGTTTCCCGGCAATTATTTTTGCCAAAGTAGTTTTGCCAGATCCTTGAACACCGGTTAAAGCACGAACTTCTCCAGATTTTATATTAAAATTAATCTTTTTTAAGGCACTTAGTTTTCCAAAATTAGCCGTTACATCCTTAAGTTCAATAAAATTATTCATAATCACTCTTGTTTTCATCTAGGCTAAATTTTTTCATTTTACTATAAAGAGTAGAGCGACTAATTCCGAGCAAATTTGCTGCTTCCATTTTATTATTATTCACTTTATTCAATATTTTCTTTATAAACTCAGCTTCTTTTTCTTCAAGTAAAAATTTCTCATTTGGATTTTCATCAACATTAATTTCATTCTTCTGAAGATTATTAATAAAAGAAGAAGGTAAATCTTTAATTTCAATCTGGTCACTTACAGAAACAAGGCTAGAATATTGAAGAGTATTCATTAGTTCTCTTATATTACCCGGCCAAGGGTATTCCATAAATAAATTCATCACAGGTTTTGTTACTTCTAAATTCTTTGGAGAAATTTCTTCCATAAAATACTTAACCAACAAAACAACATCTTCTCGCCTTTCCCTCAAAGGGGGAAGCTCAATAAAACCAGCATTAAGCCTATAATAAAGATCTTTTCGAAATTTTCCTTCTTCCATCATTTTATTAAGAGCTTTATTTGTTGCAGATAAAAATCTAACATCAATCTTTACAAGTTTTTCACTTCCAATTGGTTGAATTTCTTGATTCTGTATTGCTCTTAAAATTTTTGATTGCAAAGGAAGAGGCATATCACCAATTTCATCAAGGAAAAGAGAACTTTTATCAGACCTTTCGAAAATTCCTTTATAATAATCAATAGCGCCGGTGTATGAACCTTTTTCATGACCAAACAATTCATTGTTTAACAAAGATTCAGAAAAAGCAGCACAATTCGCTTTTTGTAATTGTTTATTTTTACGCTTTGAGTTTTGATGTATATATTCAGCCATTATTTCTTTTCCAGTTCCACTTTCACCAAGAATTAAAATTGGAATTTCTGAATCCGCAAGTTGCTTTGCAAGCTTAAGACAATGCTTCATCTTTTGATTCTCAGTTTTCCAGAAATAACAATCCAAACATGAAGATTCTTCTTTTTTCACTTTTTCACTTTTTTGAGACACCTTAATAACATTATTTATAGTTTTAACAAGTTTTTTTAAATCTATAGGTTTCTGGATATAATCAACTACCCCATTCTTTAATACTTCAACAGCAGAATCTATTGTGGCAAACCCCGTTATCATTATTTGAGGAATTCCTTTATGCTTTTCCATAATTTTTTTTGAAACTTCAATTCCATTTTCATTTCCAAGTCTCAAATCTAAAAGAATTACCTGAACTTCAGTATTCTCAAGAAACCTCATAGCCTCTTTAGAAGAACCAACAGTAAAACATTCAAATTCCCTAATCTTTAAACTTCTTGCCAAACTTAAACGAAATTTTTCATTATCATCAATAATCAGCAGTTTTACCAAATTCAAAATATACCCCCAATTGTTAAAAATTCTAAAATAAAATGCTTTATTCCAGCTATTATAAAAGAGCATTTTCATCTATTATTTTACTTTTTTTCTCATCTTTAAGCAAACAAGAACAGGGAAGCTTTAACTAACTGCTTATAATAAAATAAAAAAAATCTATAAAGTTAAGATAAAGTTTTATTTTTATTACTTTAGTAAAATTAAACAAACAACTGTAGCAATCTCTGTCAATTTATGTTTTTAAATCTTTTTAAGCTAACCTCTAATTCTCATCTTTTGCTAATTTATGAGCTTCAATAAAGGCAATAAAAACGGTAAATTCTACAATTGCAAAAGTTAAAATAAAAGCATTTGAAAGAGTTGTCCAGTTTTTAAAACCATCTATAAGAAGACCTGTCACTGTTTGATAAATTATATCAAATCCAAAAATTAATAAGTTTACAACTCCGAAAACTGAGCCCTTCAGATTCTTTGGTGAAAGATCATTAATTCCAGATGAACGTTGAACCCCACCTATTGAAAAAACAAATCCCCCTGCTGTAGCAATTAGAACAATTAAAATAAAAGAAAAATTAAATAAAAAGAAAAGAAGAAGAGTTAAAAAGAGTACAAAAAACAGAAAACTTGAAATTTCTATGTTTCTCATTCTATGCATGGTGGAAGGAAAAATCTTAGTACTACAAAGATTACCAAGAATTAATCCACAATTATAACAAGCCAAAGCTAACCCTGCTCGCCGTACATTCCCATCAAAAGCTTCTTTAAACCAAGAATAAGCCCAAAGACCTTGATAACAAGTAATAACTCCCGCAAATACTATGACAATAACAATATTACGTCTAAGGGCCTTGCTTTTTTTAATAATTGAAAAGACTTGCCTATAATCGGGTTTGTCATCATCCTTACAAAACTTAACTTTTAGATGAAAAGGCTTTTCACTTATAAGAAAAAGAAAAACTATTAAAGTTAATATAACAAAAAATAGAACTATAAAAAGATTAGCTCTTCCCCAGAGTGAAAGTAAAAAAGACAAAGGTCTTGAAGCAACAACACCTCCAAGATTTCCAACTGCCATTGAAATACCTAAATAAAAAGAATATTTTTCAACAGGGAACTTAAGATTTTGGTAAACAATTAATGCGCTAAAAATAGGAGAAAGACCAATTCCCATTAGAAATCTTGAAAGAACCAAACCACCAAAGGTTTTACAAAGACCAAAAATAATTATCCCAATTTCTGCAATTGAAAGACCAATAATTTCAACAACTACTGGGTTATTATTATCATTTAAATAACCCACAAAAGGTTGCATTAACCCATAAGAATAAAAATAAACACTTGAAACAAAGGCAATTTGAGAGAGAGTAAGAGGAATCTCATTTTGGATCTCCAAAAGAACAACAGAAGTTGAAATACGTAAAAAAGCTGAAAAAAGAAAACAAATTAAAAGCAAAATATAGACAAGATAGACATGCCCATTTTCATTCTTACTGCGTTCAAAAATATTTTTTTTATTTTGAATAAACAACCTTTCCTCTATGAATTACCTAAGATTATTACCAAGAATAACATTCCCTGCAAATGCAGATCAATCGTAAAGTTTTGCTATGTAATCTTAAACTAAGAATTTTCTTCCATTTTCCTCGTATTATGAAATAGTACACATTCTAGTTGGCCCAATAATCTTATAAATCAACTTCAAAACTTGAGGTCGAAGATGAGATCCATCACTTATTATCTCATACATAATCTCCTAAACCCAAGTTTTTACACTCTTAATTGTAAATTAAATTTGGCAATTGTCAACAATATTTCATAATATTTAATGTTTTTAATAAAAATTTAAATAAAAATT
>JBAYZQ010000106.1:0-8078 GCA_041672385.1 Sphaerochaetaceae bacterium
TAAAAAAATTGCCGATATGGGCAAAAAATTTAATTTCTTGAAAAATAGGTTTTTCAAGTTATAGTTACCAATATGAAAGAAAATAAGAAAGAAATTTCATTTTGCTTGAGAATGTTAATCTTATTTTTGCTTCTAATTTGCTCATAACATATGCAAAGGCAGTAAAGGTATCATTTTCTACTTTTCCTTCATCTTTCTTTTAAAGTTGTCATAAATTTTGATAAAAATTTACATGAAAATATGACCAATTAGCATTAATATAAAACTGTAGGTAAGGATAAAGGAGAAATGCGATGGATAAAAGGATAGGTTTAAAAATAAAAGAAGCAAGACAAACAGCACAATTAAATCAAATTCAATTATCGAAGTTTCTTGGAATAGACCAAAGTAATTTATCAAAGATTGAATCTGACGAAAGAACTATAGAAATCGTAAATTTAAAAAAAATAGCTAATTTGTTTTCAATGAGCTTATTAGACTTTCAATCTGAGACGCCAATTTATGAAAAATTAAACTTATCTTTCAAGGCAGATAATATTGTTAACTTATTGATTTAAACTTTTTTAAAAATAGAAACATTTCTAGAATGTGAATTTTTCCTAATAATCATGTGAAAAATGGTTGGTTGAAAAATCAAATGCAGATTTTCTAAAGAAAAAAATGAAATGTAAAAATTTACTGTTTGACTTTTTCTCTCTAAGAGTTCAGAATTAATTTTGATATTTTGAAAAATTCAAAGTGGGCAAATGATTTGTTTAAGGAGAAAAAAGTGTTGAATATAAAAGAATTGCAGCATATAGGAATAATTGTAAATGATGCTAAAGCATCTGCAGATTGGTATATGAAATTAGCAAAATTTTCAAAAATGGGTTCTTTTGATATTGATGGAAGTAAAATCATTTTTGTTAGAAATAATGAAAGTGGAGTAATGCTTGAGTTAATTCAACGACCAGAAAATTCAGAACAAGCAAATGCAGTAAAAGATAATAAAGGTTATATTGACCACATCGCATTTGGTACAGATGACGTAAAAAGGGAAGCTAAAGAAGCTAAAAAAATGGGACTTGATATAATTGAGGGTCCAGTCTTTTTACCAACATTATGGGATAATGGATTAGAATATGTTTTGATAAAATCTGTTACTGGTGAAAAAATTGAATTCTGTAAAAAACTATAAAAGTAAACGTAAATAAATCCAAAATTTAAATACAAAAAAAATTATATTTATAAAAATATAAGTACTTGTTTATCTTAGAGCAGGAATAATTATTGGTTTTATATTTGGATTATTACGAATTAGTTCTTCAATTGTATCTCTATGAGCATTGCCTTCCATTGGACCTTTTTTTGAAACAGCTAAGGCTCCAGAAGCATTACCATAAAGAGTTGCTTGTTCTAAAGATTCATTATTACTCAACATAGTTAAAAAAGTTCCATCAAAACTATCTCCAGCACCTGTTGCATCTACTTCAATAGTTGGAAATGTTGATATTTTAAATGATTTTTTTCTAGTATAAACTAGAGTACAATTAGAACCATCTTTAATAACAATTATTCTTTGTTTGTTCTTTCTAAGCATTTTATATAAACTAAAAGGTACATTTTCAAATAATTCTTCAAGTTCTTTTTTACCACTTAGTAACAAATCACAATTATCTAATATTTCTTTAAAAACAGTAAGTACTGACCCTTTTAGTAATTCTGGTCGAATGTTTGGATCAAAACTTATTTTTACATTATTTTCTTTTGCAATTTTAACAGCTTTTGTTATTGCCTTACACATAGAAGGACTTCCTGTAATGGAGCAACCCATAATATGAAGATATTTTGAATTAACAATAAAGGATTCTTTTACATCATCCTCGCACAATTCTCCACAAGCCGCCGTAGCAAAATGGAAGATAAAGCTACGTTCTCCATTAGATTGATATGTAACAAAAGCTGTTCCAGTAACATTATCTTTTGTTACTTTGACTCCTGAAATATCTACTCCATCATCTTTTAATCTATTAAGATTCATAGTTCCAAAATCATCACTACCAACTTTAGCTATGATTGCAGTTTTTGCTCCCATCTTTGCACACTGGTCAATAAAAATGGCTGGTGCTCCACTTGGAAAACCTCCTAATAGAGTTCCACCTACTTCTGAAAATTTTTGATTTTTATTTTCAGCTAATATTTCTGTAAGTATTTCTCCAACCGTCACAATATCATACATAAAGTCTCCCTTATAACAAATTACTTTAAAAAAAACTAACAATTCATTCAATTATCATACAATAAATATTAGATAAATGCAATATTTCATATTGAAAAAATAAATATTGTTGCATGGATATTTCATTCATATTACCTAATTATCTAATATTATTGCTTGATATGCAACATTTATTTTAATTTTTATAGAAATTGATAAATAATAGGGAAATTTCATGAAATAAAATTTTATATGAATTAAAGAAATGTTATATTTTTTAAAAAATATTACTTTTTTTCTTGACATATGAATTTTTTGGGCTAATAATGTTAATGTACTAAAAAATAGAAGGAGACAAACTATGAAAAAATTTTTAGTTGTATTGTTAGTTTTAGTAATCTCAATTGCTACTGTATTTGCAGAAGGTACAAATGAGAAAGTCAGTTCAGATTCGTATAAGGTTGGATTCATTGTTGGATCAAGACAACACGTATTCTATAACTTAATCGAAGAAGGAATAAATTCGAAAGCTGCGGAATTAGGTATTGAAGCTGTTGTGTTGGATGGTCAGTTAGATGGAAACGTTTTTAGTGATCATATCAATAACTTAGTAGCAGAAAACTGTGATGCTATTGCTTTATCATGTAACGATCCAGGTGGTGTTACACCAGCTCTTGAAGCTGCTGATAGAGATGGCGTACCTGTATTTACATTTGACTGTACAACTACTACAACAGATGTTGTTAAATGTTTTGTAGGAACAGATAACTTTGCTGGTGGTTACTTGGCAGGACAATATGCGGCAAAAATAGCTCCAGAAGGTGCAAAAGTTGCAGCAATTTGGGATGTCCCACAATCTTGTGTTGATAGGTATAATGGTTGGATTAAAGCAATAAAAGAATCCAATAAAAACTTAAAAATGATTGATGTTGGACAATATCATGGCGATGCTTCAAAAGCTGAAAACCTAATGACAGATGCATTAACTTCAAATCCTGATATTAATTCAGTATTCTGTGGTGGTGACCCTGCAGCTACAGGAGCTCTTGCAGCAGTTAAAGCATCAGGTGCTTCAACAAAGGTTATTGGTTTTGATGGTAATCCAGAGTCTAAAGCTGCAATGCTTGACCCAATTAATGGAAAGTATTGGGTAGCTGAAGTTGCTCAAGATCCAGTCGGAATTGGTAAACAAATTACAGAACAGATCTACAAATATTTAACAACCGGTTCTGTAGAAAAGAAAGTAATAATGGTTAACCCATATATCTTTACAGCTGCTGATTTATAAAATAAAAGTAGGTAGTTAAGGAATATAGCAAGCTTAATGAATAAAATTGAGCTTGCTATTGTTTATAAAGAGAGAAATATATGAAACCATATTTAAGTGTTAAAAATATAACAAAAGTTTTTCCTGGCGTAACAGCCTTATCAGATGTGTCGATTGACTTTAAAAAAGGTGAAGTCCACGCTTTGTTAGGTGAAAATGGAGCCGGAAAATCTACGTTAATTAAAATTATTTCAGGTATTTACCATCAAACAAAAGGTAGCATTGAAATTGAAGGGAAGGAAGTCCATTTTACAACCCCAAAAGCTGCAATTGATGCAGGAATATCTGTAATTCATCAAGAGTTAAGTATCGCAAAAGATTTAACAGTTGATGAAAATATTTTTTTGGGGGAGGAACCACATTCTTCAAAATTTTTTCTTGATAAACTTACTATGAACAATGAATCCCAAAAAGTTCTTGACAGTATGGGAGTGAAAATTAGTGCAAAAACTGTGGCAAAGTATCTTACTGCTGCTGAACAACAGATGGTTGAGATTGCCAAGATTGTAAAAAGAAAATCAAAAATTGTTATTTTAGATGAACCTACATCCTCTTTATCAAGTCATGAAATTAATTCCTTGTTTGAACAAATTAAAATTTTAAGAGATAAAGGTGTTGTGGTAATTTATATTT
Organism: Sphaerochaetaceae bacterium; assembly: GCA_041672385.1. GTDB lineage: Bacteria > Spirochaetota > Spirochaetia > Sphaerochaetales > Sphaerochaetaceae > JBAYZQ01. The sequence continues at coordinate 4,158 of JBAYZQ010000106.1, forward strand.
CTCATAGAATGGCAGAAATATTTCAGATCTGTGATACTGTAACTGTATTAAAGGATGGTATTTACGTTGATACCTTTAACGTATCAGAAATCACAGAAACAAAACTTGTAGCCAGTATGGTTGGACGTGAAATGCAAAATTACTATAATCGTCAAAAGCATACTAGAGGCAAGGAAACTTTAAGGGTTGAACATTTAACTCGTAAGGGTGAATTTAAAGATATTTCCTTCAGTGCTTATCAAGGTGAAATTTTAGGGTTTTCAGGTTTGATTGGTGCAGGAAGGACAGAAATAATGGAAACTATTTTTGGAGCTAGAAAAAAACAAAAAGGTTCAATATTTGTTAATGGCGAAGAAGTGGATTTCCAAGAACCAAAAGATGCTATTGCTCATGGAATCGGAATGGTTACAGAAGACAGAAGAAGGACAGGCTTATTACTGGACTCTACTGTTAGAAGGAACATTTCTCTTCCTAGCTTAGTCAAACATCTTGATAATAAAAGCTTTGTAGATACCAAGTGGGAAAAAGAAGCTAGTAAAAAATTAATAAAACAACTTGAAATAAAAACTCCCTCTGATGATACCTTAATAAAGAGTTTGTCGGGTGGAAATCAACAAAAAGTTATCCTAGCAAAATGGATAGTTGCAGATTCAAAAATTATGATATTAGATGAACCCACCAGAGGTATTGATGTAAATGCAAAAAGTGAATTCTATAAATTAATGAATGATTTTGTGGCTAAAGGTGGAACTATAATTATGGTGTCTTCAGAACTTCCAGAAATTTTAGGAATAAGTGACAGAATAATTGTAATGAGAGAAGGTTCGATTTCTGGTAGCTTAGATTTTAAAGATGCTAATGAAATAAAAGTTATGTCTTTAGCAAGCACATTTGAAAATAATAGAGAGGTTTAAGAAAAAAAATGGAAAAAGAAAGAATAAAGAAAATGGCAAAAAACAATATGGTTATTGTATTTTTAGTATTACTATGTTTAACCTTTTGTTTAGCTACTAGTACTTTTTTAACTATGAGAAATATTATGAACCTTATTTCTCAAATGTGTATTAATGCTTTATTAGCATCTGGCCTAACTTTTGTAATAATTCTTGGTGGTATTGATATCGCTGTAGGTTCTACAGCAGCTTTTGCTGGTGTGATTGCAGCAATGGTTGGATTGGTTCTTCCCTTAAATAATTTTATAGCTGCTGTTGTTTTGATTGTAGTCGCAATAATAGTTGGTGGTTTAGCAGGTTTATTTACAGGTGTAATGGTTACCAAACTTCATGTAGTTCCAATGATTTGTACTTTGGCTATGATGGTTATTTTAAGAGGATTAACCTATGTTGTAACCGGTGGTACCGCCGTTTATGGTTTACCTTCAAGCTTTTCAATGTTAGGAGCTGGAAGATTATTTCATTCGGAAACTTACCCTAATGGGATATTCCCAATTATCGTAATATTTACAGTAATAGTTATTAGCGCTATGCATATATTACTTTCAAAAACAGTTTTTGGAAGGCATGTTTATGCAAGTGGTTCTAATCCTGAAGTAGCAAGATTAAGTGGTATTAATGTTGATAAGGTTAATATTATTTCATACACACTGTGTGGAATTACAGCCGCTTTCGGAGGTGTGTTGGTTGCTTCTAAACTTCAAAATGGACAGCCAGCTGCTTGTACAGGTTACGAGATGTATGCAATTGCTTCTACTGTATTGGGTGGAACATCTCTTACTGGTGGTAGTGGATCAGTGGGTAGAGCAATGTATGGTTGTGCTATAATTGCTGTTATTAATAATGGCATGAATTTAATGCATATTTCATCTTATTGGCAACAAGTAGTTGTTGGTTTAATTATTCTCCTAGCAGTTATTGTAGATTTGAATTCTAAGATTAAGAAGGACTAATCCATGGATAAATACTATTTAACCATGGATATTGGAGCTACGAAAACCTCTAGTGCTTTATTTAACCAAGAAGGAACTTTACTAGATAATTTTGTTGCATTAGCAAAATCAAAAACTTATGAAGGGCAAGAAGCCGTATACCAAAATACTAAATCCGTATTAGATGTGGTGATTGAGCATTTTTCTTTAAATATGGATAAAGTTCAAGCCATAGGAGTAGGAAGTCCTGGGCCGTTAGATTCTAAAAAAGGAATCATTATTCATGCCCCATTGATGGGTTGGAGAAATTTTCCAATAGTAGAAAAATTAGAAAAAAACTATAAAAAGAAAGTTTTTTTAGATAATGATGGAAATTTAGGAGCTCTAGCGGAAGTAAGATGTGGAGTTGCTAAAGGATTATCAAATATTCTTTATATGACGGTAAGCACTGGTTGTGGTGGAGGAATAATCATTAACAACCAAGTTTATCATGGAGTAACAGATGGCGCTGGAGAAGTGGGACATATGACAATTGATCCAAATGGTTTAGATTGTCCCTGTGGTAGCAAAGGTTGTTTTGAATTGTATGCTTCTGGAACAGCAATGAATTTAAAGATGCAACATGATATGGAAGCAGGTGAAAAAAGTAGAGTCTTCGAATTAGCGGAATATGATAAAACAAAAATTAATGGATATTTGTTAGATATTGCTGCTAGTGAAGGGGAAAAATACGCCTTGGATTTGTTTAAAAAAGAAGGATATTACCTAGGAGTAAGTATAGCTAATCAATTTAATATGATGAATCCTGAATGTATTGTTTTGGGTGGAGGAGTAACCAAATCAAAAAGATTCTTCCACGATGAATTAATAAAAACTTTAAAAAAGTATTGTATTCAGGAAGTAAAAGAAGACTCTGTTAGATATTCTACACTAAACGATAGAGTAGTATTGTATGGCGCTTTTTTCAATGTTAAAGAAAAAATGTTAAGAGATTAAGGAGAAAAAAATGGCACTTGTTACATTACAAGAAATTCTTGCTGATACAAGAAAAAGAGGATATGGGGTTGGAGGATTTAACTTCAATGGTTATGAAGATGCCCAAGGAATGGTTGATGCAGCTAGAGATATGAAGTCTCCAGTTATTTTAATGGCTTCTATGGGAGCTTTAAAATATATTGGGTTGCATCAAGTAGTAGGAATGATAGAAGGAATGGCTGAAGAAGCTAAAGTTCCAATTTGCTTACACTTAGATCATGCTACAGATATAGATTTAATTAGAGCAGCAATAGATGCAGGTTTTTCCTCTGTAATGTGTGATTCATCTGCAATGCCTTATGAAGAAAATATTAAAAGAACGATTATTATTACAAAATATGCTAGAAGATTTCCTTGCTCCGTTGAAGCTGAATTAGGAAAAGTTGGAGGACAAGAGGACAATATTAATGTTTCAACTAGAGAAGCTACTTTTACAGATCCTAAAGATGTCCCACGTTATGTTAATGAAACCAATATTGATGCTTTGGCAATTGCTTTTGGTTCTGTTCATGGTTTTTATAAAGCTGAACCAAAATTAGATTTCCCAAGATTAGAAAAAATCTTAAGTCTTACAGATGTTCCTATTGTATTACATGGAGGTACTGGTATTTTAGAAGAAGATTTTATAAAATGTATAAAGATGGGTTTGAGTAAAATTAATGTTGGTACAGAGTTCAAGAAAGCTTATTCTGATGCGCTAAGAAAAGCTTGTTCTGAGCTTCCAGCGGAACAATTTGACCCTAGGAAATTTATGCAACCAGTAAAAGATGTTTGTTATCAAATTGCTAAACATAAATTTGAGTTATTTGGTAGCGTAAATAAGGCTTAATTATGAAGATAGCAGTAATTACAAGTGGTGGGGATTCTCCCGGAATGAATCCCAGGACCGGCGTTTAAATTCAAATCATAAGTAAAACAAGCAGGAAAGATTATCAAACCAGCCATAATAGCAACCATTGTATCTAGGCCAATAATCCTTAAAGATTCACCAGTTAAAGAGT
>JBAYZQ010000107.1:0-8063 GCA_041672385.1 Sphaerochaetaceae bacterium
CGTTAATTTCTTTGTTGATAAATTAACAGAAGAGAATTGGAAAGATATTGGATTTGATGAAATTCCCGAAAACAAAGAAAAAACTCTTGAAAAATGGTTTCTAGAAAAAGCACATGTTTTTCCTTCTGATTATCCTAAAGAATCAAAAAAAACTTTTGATTGTTATTTTGGAGATGAAGGGAAACGACTTCTTGTTATTCGTTTTTTTGAAGATATCTTGAAAATTGATAAAAAACAGACACTTTTGCTTTACAGTAATGAGAATATGGAATGGTTGCTATCTGATCCCGTATTTTTTGATGCTTGGCAGAAATATCTTATTAAAATTCTTAAATTAGGAAATTCTATAATAATAATTCATAACCTTAACAGAAATTTAAATGAGATGTATGAATCACTGAAGAAATGGGTTCCTCTATACATGACTGGGGGAATAAAACCATATTTTTGCAACCATTTGAGGGATGGTATTTTTCAGCAAAGTTTTTTCATTGCTCCAGAAAGTGGAGCTATATTGTCGTCTAGTGTAAAGGACAACACTGAAAAAATGCCAAATTTTTATTTCCATTCAATTGAGATTATTAATTCTTTAAGTCGGGAATATAAAAATTTCCTGAAAATTTCTAGTTCATTTTTAATTTGTTATAAGGAAGAAAACCAAGCTGTTAAAGATTTTTTTATTTGTGAGGGACCAATTTTTACCGTTCAACCCGGATTTTCTCTTCCAACTCTTCCAGAAGAAGCTTTAAAGGGTATGAATGAAGAATATATTTTATGTTGGAAATTTTCAGTTAAAAATTTCAAAGCTTCTTTGAAGAAAGAGAAAGTTTCAGATTTGTGCCAACTTTATACACCACAGGAAATTGATGAAGGAGTTTTATTACCTTTGTCAGGAATTTTTAGTTTTAATAGGTTCTATTATACAAAGGAAAGTTATCTTCTTCATCTTAAGTCTATATTGGACCTTTTTATAAAATATGAAAACTATGATTTTAAAATTAATGAAAGGCGAAGTTGTTTTCAAACCTATTTGGTTAAAGAAAATCAAGAATTTCTTGTTTGTGAAAACACTATATCCTCATTTATGTTTCATGTAAAAAAACCTGAGTTAGTATCTTCTATCTGGGAAATCCTTAATCATAATATTTCTCACTCAAAAGTTCTAACAAAAGAAGATAAAATTGAAATATTAAAAAATACCATAGCAGATTTTGAGTCTTCAATAGCGAAGAAATTAACTTAAAAATCTTCTTTTGTCAGAAGAAATTTCAGTTTTTAAAGCCTTCTTTAACTTCATTTTTTGAAAAAAACATAGAAATTTTAATAAAATAATTTTAAATCTTTAAATATTGTTACAAATATATGTTATAAAAATCAAAAAAAAGATTGTTTTTATAAGAAATAAAGAATTTATATAAGTTTTACAAAGTCAATAATAAAATAATTAGAGTATGCTTTTGTTACAAATAAACGTTTTAAATAAGTACTAAATAAAGGGTGTTACTTTTTAGAAGTAAAGAAGTTAGTTATATCATTATTAAATATTTTTGATAAAATAAGGTATAATTTTAAATAGTAAATTTCGCTTGTTGCCCTTCGCATAGAGAAATTATTCGTTGACTTCTACATTTTGGGATGGTAATATTTGGATAAATTTATTTAATTTTTAAGGCGTAATACGCTGTTTGGGAGATTTCATGGCTGGCATATCATTGAGAAATATTAAAAAGATCTATCCTCTAGTTCCTGGTGAAAGAAAAAAACGCCACGCTCCTTCTGATGAGGCTAGTGCCAATTTAGAAAAGACCGAACGAGGCGTAGTTGCAGTGCAAAACTTCAACATAGAAATCAAAGACAAAGAGTTTGTCGTTCTAGTAGGTCCTTCGGGATGTGGAAAATCGACAACGCTTAGAATGATTGCTGGTCTTGAAGAGATTACTGAAGGAGAGCTTTACATAGACAATAAGCTTGTTAATGAGCTCGATCCAAAGGACAGGGATATTGCAATGGTTTTCCAGAACTATGCACTTTATCCTCATATGACAGTTTATGATAACATTGCATTTGCTTTAAAGAAGAGAACTTCCTCAAAGGTAGAGATTGACAAAAAGGTTAGAGAAGCTGCTGATATTTTGGGAATAACGGATTATCTTGATAGAAAGCCAAAGCATCTTTCTGGAGGGCAGAGACAGAGGGTTGCAATAGGACGTGCGATAGTTCGAAATCCGAAGGCAATGCTCCTAGATGAACCTTTGTCAAATCTTGATGCTAAATTAAGAAACCAGATGAGGGCTGAATTGATTCAGTTAAGAAGAAAAATTGATACAACATTTGTCTATGTCACTCATGACCAGACTGAAGCCATGACTCTTGGTGATAGGATTGTAGTCATGAAGGATGGATTCATCCAACAGGTAGGTACACCTCAGGAAGTCTTTGAAAAACCAACAAACCGGTTTGTAGCAGGTTTTATTGGAACGCCTCAGATGAATTTTTTTCAAGCTTTTCTTCAAGAAGAGAATGGACATTTTTGTGTGGACCTTGGTGGTTTTAAGGTTCCTGTAGTAGATGATGATAATATTGTAATGAAAGAAAACGGAGTCAAGTCTGGTAAAATTATTCTTGGATTGAGACCTGAGTTGCTTTCATTAGAAAAATCCGATGAATATCCTGCAGCTCATATAGATGTGGTTGAGATGATGGGTACAAGTGTTCACCTTCATCTTAACTACAATAAAAAAGAAATAATTCTTGTAACACAAAAAAGAGATGAAAAGCATCACTTGAAGATGGACTACGAAAACGGGAGCATGATACACTTTTCGTTTCTTCCACAGTCTATGTACATTTTTGATTGTGAAACTGGAAAGAATCTGGCAATCTCAGAGGTATCATTATAATGAAAAAATCATTAACTTTGCAGAATAGACGAAGGGCCAGGACAAGGAAAAAGGTTTTCCTGCTGCTGCTTCCGATAATAATTTTTGCCGTACTCTTTGTTTACTATCCTTTTATAAAAACTATAGTTAACAGTTTTAGCCTTGTTAATGCGAAAGGCCTTATTAGAGGCTTTGCTGGTCTTGACAACTATAAGTACACTTATGGAAGAAAAGATTTTATTATGGCTTTGAAACATACTCTTACAATTGCTGTCATAAATGTTCCAATTACAATTATTATTACCATAGCTCTTGCCCTTCTTGCAAACAAGAAGCGTAAGTTGAGCCCAGTTTATGAGCTACTGTTCACTTTACCAATGGCTGTTTCAATGTCCGCAGCTTGTATGATTTTCAAATCAATGTTCAGCCCAAGTGTTGGATTTATAAACTATTTTTTCGGTTTGAAGCTTGGATGGTATGAAAGTCAAGAGACGGCGCTTGCAGCAATTCTCATTCTAACAATCTGGATGGGTATAGGATTTAATTTTTTACTCATGCTCTCGGCTTTACGAGGTATTCCCGATCAAATAATTGAAGCAACTAAAGTTGATGGTATAAGTCCAATAAGAAGAATCTTTAGAGTTCAAATTCCATTAATTTCCCCTACTATCTTCTTTGTATTATGTACAAACCTTGTTCTTTCAATGATGACTTCGGCCCCAATGATAATAATAATGGGGGTTAGTTCTTCGGCTTCAGCTACAAATACATTGATGTCAATGATGTTCCAATCGGGTTTCTCAAGTTCAGATTATGGACTTGCAGCGGTATTGAGTATTACAGCTTTTTCGCTCACCCTCGGATTTACAATTCTATCGTTCGTATTTGAAAAGAAGAAGGTACATTATCAATGATAAAAAGGAAAACTAGAAATCTTATTCAAGACTCAGTAGTCTCAACAGTAGCAGTATTCATTGGTTTAATTATTATTTTTCCTTTAATATACTGCTTTTGTGGTGCCTTCAAAACACCTCACGAGTTTCTTACACCAAATCTTCTTCCAGGTAGTTTCGCATATCTTGGAAATTTCATAGAAGCATTTGAGAAAGGTAATCTTTTAAGGTATACAGTTAATTCCTTTATTATTGCTTTGTTTGGAACAAGCATAAGACTTTGTTTCTCAATTTTAGCTGCTTATGCCTTTGCTTATTATGACTTCAGGTTCAAGAATCTTTGTTTTTTCTTAATTCTCGGAACCATGATGATTCCCGCTGATGTTCTTCTTGCAACAAATTATCTAACTGTCTCTAGACTGCGTCTTCTAAATACCTATATTGGTGTTATGGTTGTGTCTTTTGTAAGTGCTTCGCAGATGTTCATGCTAAGACAAAAGTTTAAATCTGTCCCCAAAGAAATGAGAGAAGCTGCCCAAATTGATGGTTATGGTGATATCAGTTATATGGTCAATGTTCTTTTACCAATAAGCAAGCCTATAATAACAACACTTTTTGTTCAAAGTTTTATCGGCCTTTGGAATGCCTATCTTTGGCCTTTGATTGTTACTGCATCTTCTCCTAACATGAGAACAATTATGGTAGGAATCACGAAACTTAATTCTTGGGAAGATGAAAACTATCAGTTAGTACTTGCAGGTGTTTGCGTATCTTTAATTCCCTCATTAATTCTCTTTATACTAATGAGAAGGAACTTGAATAAAGGGGAAATGGACGGAGCTCTCGTTGGCTAATGACCGTTTTACGGTGAATTTATTATATTTGATCCTTAGGAGGATAAAACATGAAAAAGAAATTTTTAGTATTGCTCGCTATCTTATGTGTTCTAACAGCTTTGTTTGCTGTAGGAGAAGAAGAAACTGCTCAGGTCGAACAACAGGTAACACTTGGTTCACAGCCGGTAACAATCACATTTTGGCATTCTGCTTCTGATGATGCTGGGCTTCTTGTTGATAAGTACATTAAGGACTTTAACGAAAACAATGAATACCAGATTACTGTAAATGCTATCTATCAGGGTCAGTACTCAGATGCTGCAACTTTGATGAAAACAATTATTTCAGCAGAAAACTACAAGGAACTTCCTGATATTATGCAGCTGGATGCAACTGGTAAAATTGATTACTACAAATCTGGCAAAGCATTCACAATTGATGATGCGGTAAAGTTCTTTAATGATGATATTATTGATGAATATGTTTCTGGAGCACTTGGAAATTGGCAGTTCAGTGGCGCACAGCTTGGACTTCCTTTTGCAACATCAACTTCAGTTACTTATTACAACAAAGACATACTCAAAGCAGCAGGATGGGACGAATGTCCAGATACCTTCGCTGATGTCATTCGGTTAAGCAAGGACATGAAGGCTAAAGGAATCAAAACAGCAGTCTTTGGAGCAGTTCCAAATTCACCAACTCTTGCTAACTGGCTTGGTCAACTTGGAAGCTATATTGTAAATAACAACAATGGTACTGATGCAACAGCAACAAAGCTTGAGTGTATAGATAACGGTGCCCTCAAGACTTTTCTTACTGAATGGAAGGCAATGTATGATGCAGGTGCTTTAGAGAATAAGAGTCTTTCAACCAACCAATTCGTTGCAGGCGAAGTTGCTATACTTACAAGTTCTTCTTCAAGTGTCAACAGTCTTTTAAGTAAGGTTGATGGAAAATTTGAAGTTGGAGCAACCAACTTTCTTCGTGTAAATTCATCTGCAAGTTATGGTGCAACAGTGTCCGGTTCATGTCTTGTTATGTTCGATTCCAATGATGCACTCAAGAAGGCTGCAACATGGGAATTTATTAAGTATATGACAGGAGAGAAGGTACAGGCTGACTTTGCTGCTGGAACAGGGTATACACCTGGATACAAGGCTTCAGTTGAGAATGAGGACTATAAGAATTTCCTTGCAAAAACACCACAGTTCTCTGTTGCTTCGGAGCAACTTGCTAAAACTCCTGCTTCAATGAGAAGTATTACAGTTGGACCTACAGTTGACTTTTATTATGCAATTCAGAATGAGGTTACAGGCATGCTTAATAGTGGAGCTTCAGTTGATGCTACAGTTGAAAGCATGAAGGAAAACCTTCAAGGATTACTTGACAACTATATGAGATCCAATTTTTAATTCTTAAACGTTTATTTATTTGTCTTAAACCGTGAGCTATAATGGCTCACGGCTTTATAAGGAGCTAAAATGAAATTATCTACATCAACAAATATTTGTGCATTTTCTGCCGGACGTGCTAGATATCCCATGATATTTTGCATTGAAGAGTGTGCTAAAGCTGGTTTTAAATACCTTGATATCAACTTCTGTGAAGCAATGAATCCAACTTCTAGAATGAGGGATGATGATTGGGAGAAGTATGTTGAGCAGCTTGCTGAGACTGGAAAACGATGTGGTGTGGTCTTTACTCAGTCTCATTTACCATATTACGATATCTTTAAAAATGATGAACTTGATAAAACAATGGAAGAGCTTATTCGTCGTTCTATAATTGCTTCTTCACGTTTAGGTGTGAAATGGACAGTGACACATCCTGGTACAGTTTACAGTGCTGGTCAAGACATGTCAGTTTCTCTTGAAAAAAACTTTGAATATTATTCAAAGCATGTAAAGACTGCTAAAGAATATGGTATTGGAATAGCACTTGAAAATGATTTTGAATATAAATCTCCTCCATATCAACATATTTTTTGTTCAAACATCTATGAACAGGTTAAGCTCATTGATTCTTTCAATGACAGGGAACATGTAGGTGCCTGCTATGATTTTGGACACGCAAATCTCGTGGGAGGTTTTCACAGGCAGAATCTTAAAGTTCTAGGAAATAGGCTAAAAGCGATTCATGTACAAGACAATAAAGGTCTTGCAGATGAGCACTTTCTTCCTTTCCATGGGAATATTGACTGGAAAGAAGCAATGGCCGGACTTGCTGACATTGGTTATGAAGGCGAACTAACCTATGAAATTCAGGAATGGGGACGTTTCTATCCTAAAGAGCTAAAGTACCTAGTAGCTGAATATTCCATAAAGGTAGGAAAAGTTTTAATTTCTTATTTTGATGAAGCTGTTAAACAGAAAAATTTAGCTAAATAATTAAAAAAAAGCATCACTACAGATTTGAAGTCTGTAATGATGCAGAAATTAATCAGTTAGGGTAGACTAATTAAATTAGTCTATTAAATCATCATTTCTCCAAGAAAAGAAAGCTGAAAAATCTGTATTTAAAACTCCACCTTCATATTTTTCTATACACACATCAAAATCGAAATAAATACCAAATTCATATTCAATGGTTGGTTTTCCTGTTTGGGTGTATGTCAAAATATAGATTTCATCATCAGCATTATATTCATCTTCGATTGTGTAACCTGCTGCTAAAGCTAGACTAGTATTTAGCTCTAAAGCACAAATTGTATAATCTGAAAGAGAAGCAGAACCTTTGGTCACTGTTATAGTTGTATCAGTAACAACAACTGTTCCTGCTGCAGCCGAATAGTTTAAATAACCCACAGTTTTTAGGTTGTCAGGCATTTCATCAATATTGTTTACACCTGTTAAAACACTATCAGGACAACTTGTTAAAAATAAAACAACTAATAAAGTAATTAGAATTAGAATAAAGTAATTTTTGTAAGTTTTCATATGTTCTCCTTGAATAAATTGAACGATATAAAATATTATCTCATTTAATTTTACAAAAATAGCTTAAAAAGTAACTTGTCAATTCCAAAAGCCTTGGCATCTTTTGGCAACAAGGGTAATTCTTACTATATTTTTTACCAAGTTAAGGTTGTTTCAAAGTCGGGGTCTAAATTATCATCAACAAATTTTTCAACATTAATATAATCTGAATAATTATATAAAGTAAATCCAATTTTTGGACTACCAGATTTTGTAAATGTCAAAATGTAGTGACTACCAAAGTATAGTTCATCATCAATTGTATACCCTTCAGCTAAAGCCAACTCAGTATTGAGCTCCAAAGCATCAGTTCCAAAAGATGATGGATTGGATCCCAAAGTAATTGTTATACTTGTATCAGTAATGTCTACTGTTCCTTCATCCGAAGAACCGTGTACAAAAGCCAAAGTTTGATAAGAAGTGGGCATATCATCGATATTGTTTAAACCTCTTATACTTTCCTCAGGGCAACTTGTAAAA
>JBAYZQ010000108.1:0-7959 GCA_041672385.1 Sphaerochaetaceae bacterium
TTTTAAGGCTGATGTAACAGACCTTTCCTCCTTAGAGAAATTAAAAAGTAAAATTAAAGATTTGGGAATAATTATAAATTGTGCTGGTTTTGGAGTTTCAGGATCTGCTGAAAAAATAAGCCTTGATAAGTCAAAAGCTCAAATGGAAACCAATTATTTTGGAGTACTAAATACTAATCAGGTATTTTTACCTTTATTAAGAAAGAATAAACTTTCTTTAGTATTGATTACAGGATCAGTTGCTGGTTTGATAGGAATTCCTTATCAAAGTCATTATTCCAGTAGTAAATATGCTCTTGAAGCCTACACCGAAGCATTAAGACTTGAAGGAAGAAAATTTGGTATAAGAGCTTGTATAGTTGAACCAGGTGATACTAAAACTGAATTTACTGCTCAAAGAACACATGATGAACCAAAAGATTCTCCTTATTTCGCTGAATGTAATAAAGCTGTTAAAGCAATGGAAATTAGCGAAAATAAAGGTAAAGCACCAATAAGTGTGGCCAAAGTATTTTTGCGCCAAACAAAAAGAAAGAACCCTGCAGTAAGAAGAGCTGTTGGTTTTGATTACAAAGCACTTGCACTTCTTAAAAGGATTCTTCCTGCAAAACTGGTTGAGTTTATTCTAATTAAAATCTATTTATAAACTACCTTTCAACTACAGTTTTTATTTTATCCATGGCTTCATCCAAAACTTCAAAAGTATGGGTAGCCATGTAGCTTGTCCTTAACAAACATTCATTACTTGGAACTGCTGGAGGAAGAACTGGATTAACATAAACACCTTCTTCATAAAGTTCCTTTCCCTTTGTAAGAGTAGAAATTAGGTCATAAGTATAAATTGGTACAATTGGAATAATAGGGTTCTCACAAGGTTTCATCTTTACTTCCCTTTCAGCCAAACCATTTCTTACATAAACACTTAAATTGTGCAGATTTTCAACTAATTCAGGAGTTTTCTTTAAAATCCTTAAAGAAGCTAATGCTGTAGCACAAGAACTAGGAGTAATACTAGCAGAAAAGATAAAAGGTCTACTATTATGACGTACAAAGGAAATTACTCTCTTACTAGCAGCCATATATCCACCAAGACTGGCTAAAGACTTACTGAAGGTACCCATGTAAATATCAACTTCATTTTCAAGGTTAAAATAACTTGCTGTACCTCTTCCACCTTTTCCTATAACACCAAGCCCATGAGCATCATCCACCATAATTCGTGCATTATATTTTTTACCAAGTTTTACAATTTCAGGTAGTCTTGCAATGTCCCCACTCATACTAAAAACACCATCTGTAATAATTAATTTTCCCACATTCAAAGGAACACTTTGAAGCTTGGCTTCAAGGTCTTCCATATCATTATGAAAAAATCTTAGCATTTTAGCGTTACTAAGTTTACATCCATCATAGATGCTTGCATGGTTTTCACGGTCACAGAATATATAATCATCTCTTCCTGCTACCGCACTTATTATACCAAGATTAGTTTGAAAACCTGTTGAAAATGTACATACATCTTCTTTATTCAAAAAAGAAGCAAGTTCTTCTTCTAAAACCTGATGCATGTCCAAGGTTCCGTTGAGGAATCTCGAACCACTGCAGCCACTTCCATATTTCTCCAAAGCCTTAATTCCGGCTTCTATTACCTCATTATTACTAGTAAGGCCAAGATAATTATTGCTTCCAAGCATTATCCTGCGTTTGCCTTCCATTGTTACAACAGGTCCCTGTTTGCTTTCCAAACAATGGAAGTAGGGGTATATTCCCTTTTGCTTTACTTCATCAGCCAACTTATAATTATCACATTTATCAAATAAATCCAAAATAACACTCCTAAGTAATCTCATTAAGAATATTACAATGAAAGAAAAAATGTCAATATAAACATAGACAATGTTTTTGTTATAATAGAAAAACTTAATATTTAATGATTTCACCCTTTTGGATTAATTTTTCAAGAACTTCAACAATTTTTTGATCTAAATGTTCTTTCTCTTCAGTTTTCATAATTTCCATAGCTTTTTCAAATGAAAATCCTTTTCTGTAGGATCTTTGATTTGTTAAAGCATCAAAAACATCTGCAACTGCAAGAATCCTTTCATTTAAAGATATTTCATCCCCTTTAAGGCCATCTGGATATCCAGTTCCATCAAGTTTTTCATGATGGTGTCGAGCAACCTTAGCAATTTCTTCTCCATAAGGCTTTACCAACATATTATAAGAATAAACTGGATGTTTTTTAATTTCATCAAATTCTTCTTTGGTTAACCTTCCTGGTTTGTTAATAATTGCATCAGAAATTTTAACTTTTCCAATATCATGGAAATGAGAAGCTATTCCAAGAACTTTTGTAGGGTATTTTGGATCAATCGCAACTGCAAGTTTTTCGGAAATTAAAGTAACTTGATAACAATGAGATGCTGTATAAACATCTTTTTCATTAACCTTTTTAAGTAGTTTCTCAAGCTTATCTGCATCTACATCAGTATTTACGGGATTCATGGAAAAAAGTAAAAACTCGGTTTGTTCCAACGCATGAATGCTAAAATTATCACTATCATGAATTTTTAGGGAATCGCAACCAACAAGTTCGTGTGTTTTATCAGAAAAACTAAATTCAATTCTTCCAGACAGAATATAAAAGAGAAAATCCGAACCAGCAGTTCCATCCTCATCAATAGTAACACTACTAATATTTCCTTTTACAAAATTAAAATGTCTCAAAGAAATTCCATTACTATCAAAAATAGATGAAACACTACACTTCTCTTTACTGAAATTCTCGTCTTTTCGGTAAATTTCTAGTTCCATTAATTTCCTCGCATACGTTATCATATTACAATATAAAAAAAAAAACAATCTAAACATTAAATTTGTTTTTCAGCCCTTAGTATTCAACAATAAGATTAATTCTGTTATTATCACGATATGTCAAATGCAATAGAAATTAAAAACTTATCCTTTTCATATAAAAACTATGATAAAATTGGATTTGAATATTGTGATTCCATTTTTGCTAATTTGAACCTATCAATTGCAAAGGGTGACCATGTTTTAATTGCTGGATCCCCTAACAGTGGGAAAACTACCTTATCCCGAATTTTGACCAAAGCCATCGATAAATATATTAAGGGTAAACTTGAAGGAGAAATATCCATATCCGGAAAGGAATTGAAAAATATACAACCTTGGGATTTAATGAATTTATTGTCTATTATTGAACAAAATACCAGCGAGCAACTTATTTCTACCACAGTAATAGATGAAATGGCTTTTCCTTTGGAATCTTTGGGTATAAACAGAAAAGAAATAAAGTTAAGGATTTCCTCAAGCTTGAAAGAATGGGACCTTGAAGATAAAAAAGATTTTAATCCACAAATTCTTTCTGGTGGAGAAAAGAAAAGACTTCTTTTAGCTATTTGCTACTCAATAAACCCTGAAATAATAATATTTGATGAAACCTTTGATGAACTTGATGAGAATTGGAAAGACTATTTGAAAGACAAAATTAAAAATAGTAAGAAGACAATAATAGTTCTCCAATCCAGGGTAAATGAAAGTCTTAAAGGTGTTTTTAATAAAATATTTAAAATTGAAGGTAAAAAGCTTCTTGAAATTGATGAAACTGAACTTTTTAATGGAAACAAAACTTATAAGAAATTTTCCATTAACAGCTCAACGGCTTTAATTACCGCCGAAAACGTCTCTGTTGAACACAGACCTAATTTTTGCCTTCAAATCCCTTTTTTTAAGTTAAATAAAGGTGAAGTTGTCAGCTTAATTGGAAGAAACGGGAGTGGAAAGACTACCTTTGCAAGGGCACTTTGTGGACTTGATAATTTAAGCATGGGTAATTTTTCTTATTCAAAACAAGATCTTCCATTAAAAGTAGGTTATTTATTTCAAAATCCAGATTATCAAATTTTTCTTCCAACTGTAATGGATGAACTTTCTTATCCCCCAAGTAACAAAACAACAAAAGAGGAAATTGAAAAAACCTGTAAAAGATTTGACCTTGACCCCAAAAAAAATGCTAGCCTTATCAGCTATCCAGAACGAAAACGTCTTCAAGCTGCCGTTTACTACCAACTTGACAGAGATTTTTACATTCTTGATGAAATCGAAAGTAGTCTTGATAATGAAACTTCTTATTCTTTAATAAATGCCTTAAGGGAAAAAGGAGCTGGAATATTATTAATAACTCACGAAAAGGAAATTATGAATTGGTGTAACCGAACTTATTTCATTGAAAATCAAATATTAAAGGAAGCAATTAATGAAATTTGATGTTTATCAGAAAAGAAATTCAATGTTACATAAAATGGATCCAAGGGTAAAAATTATATCTCTAATGGAATTATTAATTTTTGTTTTTCTTCCTGTAAATTATTATTTACTTTTTGTTCTTGCCTTTGTAATAATACTAATCTCCCTTATTGAAGTAGGAATAAAACCAACTTTTACTGTTTTTAAATCAATTTTACCCATTCTAATAATAATGACTTTATTTTCTCCTCTTTACAAAGATAATCTCTCTCCCCTACTACTAATTGGTAATTTCCCAATTCTCTACCACGCAGGAATAGAGGAATTACTTACTATTGGATCTAGATTTGTTTTGATAACTTTTGGTTTCAGTTTATTATTAGCTTCTACAAAACAGAAATTTCTCCTTTTAGCCTTAAATGATTTTCATTTAAGTTTCAATGCTAGTCTTCAAGTTTCACTTATTTTAAATTTTCTTCCACAACTAGCTTCAACTTTTCTTTTAATAAGAGATAGTCATAAGTTAAGACAAACAGAAAGAAAAATTTCAAAATCAGCTCAAATCTTACCAAATATAATTTCAACTTTTGTAATTGCAATAAAAACAATTCCTCTTACTGCTATGGCTCTTGAACTTAGAGGTTTTGGTAGAAATAATAAAAGAACAAACTATGAAGAACTTCCCTCTATAAGGAAAATCATATTCCCATCTATTTGCTCTACTTTCTTTTTTATTATTCTTGGAATTCTATTTTTTAATTAATTTAAAATATTTACTTTTTTAATATTGACAAGGTGCTACTATAGACAGTAACATACATTTATAAATTTAAAGGAGCTAATTTTAATGAAAAATAATTCAAATCATGAAATTCTAATTAAAACCAATTGCTCCATCAGTTGGCGTCGCTAAATTCTATAAAGACAATCAATAAAACAAAAAAACATATAAACCTCTAACTAAAAAGAAGTTATTGTATGTTGTTCGAAAAAAAACACAAATTATTATTGGAGAATAAAATGAATTTAGTTACAAAAGATATAAACACAGAAAACATGCCAAAAGATGGATATTTCGGAGAATTCGGTGGAGCATACATCCCAGAAAACCTACAAAAAGTAATGAAAGACATTGAGAAAAGTTACAATGAAATTTCAAAAACTCAAGAATTCTTAGATGAACTTCAGATGTTAAGAAAAACTTATATTGGTCGACCTAGCCCAGTTTATTACGCAAAAAGACTTTCTCAAGCTGTTGGTGGAGCCCAAATATATCTTAAACGTGAAGATCTCAATCATACAGGAGCACATAAGATTAATCACTGTATTGGGGAAGTTTTACTTGCCAAATATATGGGTAAGAAAAAAGTAATTGCTGAAACAGGAGCTGGTCAACATGGTGTAGCATTGGCAACAGCTGCAACCCTTATGGGACTTGAATGTGACATATACATGGGTGCTGTTGATATAGCTAAGCAAGCTCCAAATGTTAGCAGAATGAAAATTCTTGGTGCAAAAGTTATACCTGTCTATAGGGGACAACAATCACTTAAGGAAGCTGTAGATGCTGCTTTTGAAGCTTATCTAAAAGATACAGAAACCCAGATTTATTGTATAGGAAGTGTTGTAGGACCACATCCCTTCCCAATGTTAGTTAGAGACTTCCAATCAATTGTTGGAATTGAAGCAAAAAAACAATTTAAAGAAATGACTGGAGAACTTCCAAACAACATTGTCGCCTGTGTTGGTGGAGGAAGCAACGCCATGGGAATCTTTAGTGCTTTTCTAGATGACAAAGAAGTAAACATCTATGGAGTTGAACCTGCAGGAAAGGGACTTGAAACAAACCAACATGCCGCAACTCTTACAAAGGGAAGGCCAGGAATTTTACATGGATTTAAATCTTATGTTCTTCAAGATAAAGAAGGAAAACCTCTTCCTGTATATTCAATTGCTAGTGGACTTGATTATCCAGGAGTTGGACCTCAACACTCTTATTTAAAGACAATAAAGAGGGTCAATTACATGACAGCTACAGATCATGAAGCAGTAGAAGCTTTTTATGGGTTATCAAGATTAGAAGGAATTATTCCTGCTTTGGAATCTTCCCATGCTGTTGCCTATGCTACAAAATTAGCAAAGACTCTTCCAAAAGATAAGACCATTTTAGTAAATCTTTCCGGTAGAGGGGACAAAGATATCGATTTTGTTCTTGAAAATTACCCATTACAGGAATATGAACCTAATGAAAATTTAGATAATTCTTATGACATTTTCATGTCAAACATTAAAAGTAAATAGAATAAAATAAGAATACTGTGAATTAATGTTAAAAAACACATTAATTCACAGTATTTAATTTGACATCATGACGAATTTTGCATAGATTTAATAGTATAAAAAATTAAAGGAATAGCTATGAAAAATACGAAAAAAAACGTTTTTATTTTTTTGATGGTCATGATTCTATCCTGTTCTGTATTATTAGCCCAAGGAATAACAGAACAAAAAGAAAACTCGATTAATGCTTTTATTGCTGATATCGAAGTAGAAAACGGAACGTACAACATTTCAGTTATAACTGAAAATGAAGGGACCTTAGTTCTTAAAGCTTCCAATCTTGATACTCAGTTTTATAAAGACCTTTCAGATCTTAAAACTGGAGACTTAATTGAATTTATTGCTGATGAAAACAATAATGCAAGTTATATAAGAAATACAACAGATTTGGTATATGATGGTTTAAGAGAAGTAAATATTTCTCTTGCGACGCGTCAAGTTCCTGAAACAATGGTTGATATTGTTTCTTATGGTCTAGGTTATATGGGAATTGCCAATCTAAACCAACAGAGCCTTTTTGTTTCTGTTGACTATTATGTCAAAGGAATTCTAGATGCATCCCAGCAAAACACCCCAGATTTTACAATTGAAGAAATGTATGGGTTCTTTGATACTTATCAAACAGTAATGGAGACTGGAAATGTTGCTTCTTACAACGTAAATAGAATTTTCACTTCTGAAAGTGCTTTAAAATTGGATCCAGCAACAGAAATCTTCCAACAATTTTCTTATGCATATGGTTATTTAAGTACAATGCAACTAATAAGTCAAATTGATATCAATGGAACTTTGTTTGCAAATGGCACACTTGATGGTGCTTTCCAAGAAGAAACAGTTCTTCCTGTTGAAGAAATTCAGACAGCATTTACAGATTTTCAGGCTATTCTTGATGAAAAACAAGCCGAGCTTGCTACTTCAAATTTAAAAAAAGCAGAAGACTTCCTTGCAACAAATAAAAATGCTGAGGGTGTACTTAGTACAGCTTCAGGTCTTGAATACGTTGTAACTACACCAGGAGAAGGTGATAGTCCAACAGAAGCTTCTACTGTTACTGTTGATTATGAACTAAAAACTCTTGATGGAACTATATTAGATTCTTCAATTCAAAGGAATGAAAAAGCTACCTTTGCTTTGACTGGCGTTGTTCCAGGCTTTGCTGAGGCTGTAATGACTATGAGTCCAGGTGAAACAATTACTGCATGGATTCATCCTGATTTGGGTTATGGAGAATCAGGTGGTCAAAGTGTTGAACCTAATTCTCTATTGATTTTTACAATTACACTTTATTCTTTCGAATAAAAGAAGTTTAAAAGTTAAAAACCGTTAATTAATTTTGACGGTTTTTTTATA
>JBAYZQ010000109.1:0-7938 GCA_041672385.1 Sphaerochaetaceae bacterium
AAAAGACCTTTTTTTAATGAAGGGAATTATTTTAAGCTGATTTCTTTGACAAAATGAATTAGCAGAATACGGCATTTTGATTAAGCTGTTTGTTGCCAATATTTCTTAGCATTAACAATAATGTCAAAATAGCTTTTTCTTCTATATCTTTTGAAACTTGGATTTTGCTACATTTTGGTTACACTACTAGAGCTTTTGATAAAAGTGAAAAAATCATTTCGTACTTAAAACATAAATATAATTTTGATTATTCCAAAAAGGATTATGAAACATTTAATAAAATTAAAGATAAAACTGAAATCGCAATTGCAAACGCAAAAAAAGTAAACAAAGTTATAACAGAAGGTCATCCAAATTCTAAAATATATGAACTTAACCCCTATACTGATGTTTATAAATTGATAGCAGAACTTTTACCTTTCAAAAAAAATAATCTTTAACTAAAGAATAGTATGACCAAATTTTTTATCTTTAGGAGGATATGAATCGTTTCCATGACTATCAGCTTTTTGAATTTTTCCATCCTCTCCATGAATAACAAGCTTTGTGTCTTGATTCTTACTAATCTTACGAGCAATCTTTTTTACTCATTCTTAATATAATTAAAATAATTACCAATTAAATCTTCTACGCTCTATCTATAAAAAAACAGTTTATTTTGACAACTTGGGCCTTTCCTTTTTTTAAACAAGACAAGAATTCAGTTTAGTAATAACAGATTAATAGTATGAATCTCATGATTTGAAAAATCTAGCAAGGAGCTTTTTTACGACTAAATTAATTATTAATTACTTCAGAAATTTGTTTTAAACTCATGTTATCTAACCCTAGATTAACAGAATTAAAACCCTCTTGTTGGTAACATATATGGTTGGCGTGATTTGCTATTTCTATGCATAAATCCATCATTGGGGTTTTAATATTCCCTATCGCAGCTAAATTTTTTGCTGGAACAAGAAGACAAGGTACATCTTCAACAATATATCTACTTTTTAATCCAAATCCCTTAACATTTGGATATGGTCCGTCTAATCTGTTAACGTATTGTTGAATAGTAGTACAATTAAAATCTCCATAGTAAGATTTCAATTGCTCCAATGTAGGGGTTAAACTAATTCCAAAGGCATTACCAATAGAAATTCGTTCTTCATCAATTTCTTCTAGCATTTGTCCTACTGTTAAACTAATGCCATCAATATAATGGCGAAAGAAATCACATTTTCTTTCTATAGAACCTAAGTTTAATAGAACTGGAAGAGGATGAAGAACCATATTAATATTATTCAAGCTTGTTTCTAAAAAATTTTTCGCTAAATAAAAAATGGAAAAATAAGAATTAAAAAAAGCTACTTCTTGTCTTGCTGAACAATTTGGCCAAACTGCGAGTCCTAATTTATTCTTAATACTATGAACAAAAACTAAATTTTTATTAAGTAAACTACAAACCCAAGGATAAGAAACAGCTTCTAATATTGTAATTGAGTTAAGAATATTAGGTTTTTCGGTTTGAATCCTATTTTTGAAAATAAGAGCACCAAAACTAGCTGGGAAAAAAATAATTTTTTGGTTTGGTTGAATATATTTTATAATCTGTGAAAATAATGAATCATAAAAAGAAGGCATCAAAGCAATTGCAATTACTTCACAATCAGGCAATGAATCAAATCCCTCTGTAATTTGTTCAAAATTAACTTTTGAATTAATTACTCCAGAAAAGGTAATTTCTCTATTTTTGCAACTTTTTGCACCTTTTTCAAGATTGAAATATTTTACATCACACCCAGACAAGGCAAATTGCCCAACTATGGATAAAGACAAGGCTCCAATACCAATTACAGCTATTGTCATTTTTTTATTGTAAGTTAAGGAACCAGTCAGAATTAACTAATTGTCCCTTTTTAAATACCATATTTACAGAAGAAAGATTATTCAAATCTTCTAATGGATTTTTATCTAACACCAATAAATCTGCATCAAAATTCTTTTTTATAAAACCAATAGTACTTTCAAGACCAAGAATTTTAGCAGCATTTCCAGTAGCAGTTTGTAGGGCTTCTTTCCTAGAAAAACCACATTCTTCAAATAAAAGAAGTTCTTTTTGTACTGAACCAAGAGTATCACTTCCTGCTCCAATTAAAATATTACGTTTCTTTGCCAACTTAACACTTTCACGTTGAGGAAAAACAACTATTTCTTTTATCTCTTTAGCTAACTCAATATTACCATTTTTCTCTTCTCTCTCAGCAACTGATGTAATACCACTCATGGTAGGAACGTAATAAACACCCCTACTTTCCATAATATCAAGGGCTTCTTCTGTTAAAACAGTTCCATGCTCAATTCCATCAACGCCTCCCTTTAAAGCATTCAGTA
Source organism: Sphaerochaetaceae bacterium (assembly GCA_041672385.1). GTDB lineage: Bacteria > Spirochaetota > Spirochaetia > Sphaerochaetales > Sphaerochaetaceae > JBAYZQ01. The sequence continues at coordinate 2,374 of JBAYZQ010000109.1, forward strand.
CAGGTTCAGCTCCCATGGCATGTACAGTTACTCCTTTTTTATGACTATGAGCACCCATTACGGCTGCGGTAATCTCTTCAATCGAAAATTCTGCCCAATTAGGATGTTCCTTTTCAGGCATTCCTCCAATACCACCACTTGCCATAAGTTTAATAAAGTTTGCTCCATGTTTAATTTCGTTTCTTGTAGCCTTTAACACTTCATCAGGACCATCAGCTTCCACAGCACCTGGGTATCTATGGGTCTCATGTCCTCCTGTGGTAGCAATTCCCAGCCCACAGGTAATAAGTCTTGGCCCCCGTATAATTCCTTTATTAATAGAGTCTCTTAAGATAGAAGCCGTTCTTCCTACTGAACATAAATCCCTAAGAGTGGTAATTCCAATCGATAACTCAAACAAAGCATTTTTTAAGGCATAAACCATTCTCATTCCATCAGGCGAATTTTCAACTGCAGGAGCTCCCATTCTAAAAACTCCTGTATTTCTAGATAGATGTCTACGATTAATATGTACGTGTAAGTTTATTAATCCCGGAATAATATATTTACCATTTATATCTAGTATTTTTACATTTGATGGAACTTTAATATTATTTGAAATATTTTCAATTATTCCATTGTCATTTATCAAAATATCTTTTTTTTCTAAAAATTCACCATTCCCATCAATAATATTTGCATTTTTTAATAAAGTACTCATTTTTCTTTTCCTTCTTCATTTAATTGGTACAAAGCATGTTCTGAATATGATAAAGATTTTATTATCAAAGAGTTGGCTAAATCAACATCTTTATTTTCTATAGCTTCTATTAAATTCTTATGGTCTTGATAAGTAGTTGCATGAACCCCATGCAATTTTTTCACCTTACTTTTATAAGACTTGAACATATCCCTAATAATTTCACTAATTGATTGCATAACCGCATTATTTGAGAGTGATGCTAAATAGGTATGGAACTCAACATCATAATCCCAATATTTTTGTTCTGATAAATCCTTATTTGCCATCTTTTCATTAATTCTTTTAAGTTCTTCAATACCTCCAGGACTAGCCTTTTTTATAATCAAAGATACTATATTACATTCAATCAACATTCTTGCTTCATAAAGTTCTCTAGTTTCCCAGTTCTTTAGGAGAATAGGAGCTAAACTAGATCGAACAATTTCATTTGCCGAGCTAGCTACAAGGCAAGTATAATCACCACGTTCTATAAGTCCTAATCCCATCAAACGATTTAAAGCTTCTCTAACTGTTGGTCTTCCCACACCGAGTTGTTTAGCCAAAGTAACCTCACCAGGTAAGCGAGAACCGGGTGTTAACTCTCCATCAACAATCTTTTGATAAAGAATCTGAGCTGCTTGATCGGCAACTCTAGATTTTACAACTTTTGGAAATTTCATTTTTTCCATAATTACCACCTATAAATTTATCTTTTTTTTACTTTTTAATACTTGGGTTGAAATTAATAAACCTACTCCCAAAACAATAGCTCCCAAACCAATTGGATGACTAAAAATTTTTTCAAATCCCATGGAGGATGCTTGCCTAAAGTACATTTCAATTGAACGTCCCAATATTAACCCTAAAACTAAAGGTGGAATTGGAATATTTTTTTTCTTTGCTAGAAATCCAAAAGCACCTGCTAAGAGCATTATCCAAACATCAAAATAGGAATATCTTATAATAAAAGTACCAAGCATACAAAGAAATAGGATAATTGGCGCAAGCCATTTATAAGGAAGCTTAGCAATTTTAACCCAAAAACGAATTAATGGTATGTTCATTATTAGCATGATTATATTTCCAATAAAAAATCCTGCAATAACGGCACCAGTAAGATCAATATGAACAGTAAACATAAGAGGTCCTGGGATGACACCTTGAATAATTAAGGCAGCCAAAACAAGAGCCAATACGGGTCCTGTTGGAATTCCTAGTGCTAAAAGAGGAATAAACCCAGCCATAGCAGCTGAATTATTCGCTGCTTCTGCACAAGCACATCCTTCTATTGCCCCATGACCATACTTGTCTTTTTCAACACAGAATTTTTCATTTAAGGAATAAGCAATAAAGGTGCAGGTTGAAGGTGTTAAACCTGGAAGAATTCCTAGGGATGTTCCTATTAGCGCTCCTCTTGCTGCAGCCTTAGAAGAAAGTTTCCACTCTCTCTTTGTTGGCATAACTCTTTGAAACTTTCCTTCTTCTTCTGTTACAATTGACGATGCATCACTTCTTATTCCATCTAAAGCTTCTGTTATTCCAAATACTCCAACTACAATTGGAATTATTCCAATACCTTGAAGGAGTTTAAAAGATCCAAAGGTTAGTCTATATGCAGATGTAGAAATATCAACTCCTACAAAAGATAAAACAATTCCAAAGCAAACCATTGCTAGACTCTGTAAAACTGATTTTCCAGTTAACCCACAAACACATAAAAGACTAAAAACCATTAATCCAAAATATTCAAAGGGACCAAAGGACAAAGCAAATCGACCAAGAAGTGGTGCAAAAAAAGAAAGACAAACCAAAGCTACCATACATCCAAAAAAGGAACAAAGTGCACAAATTAATAAAGTTGAACCTGCCCTTCCCTGTTTAGCTAAAGGATAACCATCCATAGCTGTTGGGACTGACGCAACTTCACCGGGTATATTTAGTAAAACAGAAGTGATTGAACCCCCATACATAGCTCCGTAATAAATTGCTCCCAAGCAAATTAAAATGCTCAAAGGTGGAAGCTTTAACACAAAAGGAAAAAGCAGTGCTATTGAAGCTGTAGGTCCCAAACCAGGAAGAACCCCTACTAAATTTCCTAAAAAACAACCCATAAAAGAAATTAAAATATTTTGTAAGGTTAATACCTGTGAGAAACCATTAATTATCCAATCCATAAAATCCTCCTAAATCCCTAAAAATCCTCTCGGTAAAGAAAGTCCAAAAGCTGGAGCTCCAAAAGTTAAAACAATAAAAATAACAACTACAGTAATAATGGTTCTAAGTAGAGGATTTTTTAACAACCAAAGATTTACTCCAATATAAATTGTTGAAGCAATCGGGAAACCTAGGGGTCTAATTATAATAGTATATACACCAAGAAGTGCAAAACTATAAAGCATTTTCATGAGGTTTGCTTTGTCCTCAACACCCTTAGCTTCTTTTTTCTTTATTTCTGGTTCAACTTCCATCTTTTTTAAACCTAGAACACATTTTTTTATTGAACTAGTAAGATCAAATAGAAATAACAAGAGAATTATAGCTCCAATAATCATCATAAATCCACCAGAACTGGCAAGCCAGTTTTTCGGAAGATGTTTTTGTGTAAGGCGTACACTTTCTAATATTGTAATAAGACCTACTACTAAAAGAATAAAGGAGAACGCTAAATTTTCAATTAAAAAAAGTGATTTTTTTGCTTTTTGCATATTAATATTCCTAAACTAATTTTGGGAGTCCCAAAGAGAACTCCCAAAAATTTATTCTTAATCTCCTAACATAATCATTTCTTTAACTTTTACTGCATCAGCTTTTAAGGCATCAACCATTTTATCAGGTCCTAAATAATTATATACAATACCAACTTTTGCTAAGCTATCTAAGAACTCTTGGTTATTTCCAAGATTTGCTGCAGCTTCAGCAAGTGTATCTATGACTTCCTGAGGTAAATCTTTTGATCCAGATAAACCAATCCAGAAATCTGATGTAATATTATCAAGGCCTAATTCTCCAGCACAAGGAACATCTGGAAGACTATCAAGTCGTTTAGTTCCACATACTACTAATGGTTTAACAGAACCATCTTGTGAGAAAGAAGGAACGCCAGAGGCTGCACAAGAACCAATCATTACGTGTCCTCCAGCAATTGCGGCTAAGATTTCTCCGCCTCCCCCATAACGAATTTCTGTAGTTTTAGAAATATCTAAATCAAACTGTTGAATAAATTGGATATATGCAAAGTTTGCAGCAGAGTTTTTTCCAATTCCTGCCCAGAAAAATTCTTTACCTGGATTTTCTTTTAAATAAGTTGCAACATCCCGAATATCGGACCAACCCATTTTAGGATTTCCACAGAGAACTTGAGGTCCACTTATAATTTTACAAATGTAAGTTCGGTCTTCAAATACATCATAAGGTAATTGTTCAAGAACCGTTTGATTAGTGGAAGAAAAACCTTGATCACTCATAAGAGTATAACCATTAGCAGGTGCTGAAAGAACACTCTGAACGGCTGGTACTCCCGATCCTCCTGGAGTATTTATTACGTTTATGGTTACTCCTAATTCTTGACCTAAATATTTAGCAATAATACGTGATGAAATATCACCACCCGATCCGGCTGAAGCTCCTAGAACGATATCTATTGGCTTACTTGGATATTCTTCCGCAGTAGCGTTTGCAAATAACGAACCTGCGAACACCAATAAAAATAACAAAACTAAAGCAATCTTTGTATGCTTCATATTACACCTCCCAAATGTATTTTTTTTAAGTATAACATTGTTTGACAATTTGTCAATCTTATTATTTTACAATCTTACTTTATCAATATGAAAGATAACGATTTAAAGTATAAAAAAGTAATTTTTTAAGAAGAAATTTAAGTTTCTAAATATTTAAAAATACTTTATCAAACATTAACTTTTTAAGAATTGAGGCAACTGTTATATTGGTCCTTTTTCATTTAACTTTGATAATTAATTGCTAAGTTTCCCCCTTTTTTAACTTGAAAGTGGAATAAACTTTCTATTTAATATCGTAAAAAATCTTAAAATTAGTTATATTTACAATTGAAAGAATAAATTAATCTCAAAAGGAGAAAATGAAATGTTTAATATTAAAAATTTAGATCATATAGGAATTATTGTTTGTGATGTTGAAGCATCTGCAGCTTGGTATATGAAAGTAGCAAAATTCTCAAAAGTAGGTACTTTTGATGTTAATGGAAGTAAAATTATTTTTATTAAGAATAATGAAAGTGGAGTTATGTTAGAGTTAATTCAAAGACCAGAAAATTCTGAACAAGCAAATATAGCAAAAAATAACAACGGATTTATTGATCATATTGCCTTTGGTACAGATGATGTAAAAAAAGAAGCAGAAGAAGCTAAAAAAATGGGACTTGAAATAATTAATGGACCACTAGTTCTTCCAGAGATATGGGAAAATGGAGTAGAAATTCTTTTTGTGAAATCTGCTACCGGTGAAAAGATTGAGTACTGTAAAAAATTATAGAAAGATTTAAAGACTTTTGTAGAACCAACAGATTTGGAAAAATAACAAAACTGCTGGTTTTTTTTCAAATAAAAATCAAGATTCAAGAAAATACTATACTTTAAACCAAAGCTAAGCCATAATAAATTAAACATAAATAATTTAATTGTAGATTAAGTTTTACTTGGGAGGAGCATATGGCAAGATTTCTAAAGAAAAATGAAAAGACTATTGGACAAGTACCTGGGGACTTGATTTTTAATGGTGAACAAAAAATAGAAATTCCAACTATCCAAATGATTGATTATAATCAAAGTGATTTAACTGACATAGAAGTTGGAAATATTGACGAT
>JBAYZQ010000110.1:0-7892 GCA_041672385.1 Sphaerochaetaceae bacterium
CAGTCAAAGAGAAATAGAAGAATATTTCACCTCTGGAAAAGAACTTGAAAAAATGGGAGAAAAAAATAAAGAGTACAACCAAATCAAAAAAGATTTAGAAGACTCTTATAAAAGATGGGAAGAGTTAGGGAGCCAACTTTAATTACCCCCTAACCTCTTTTCTAGTTGGAATTGATTGTATAGCACCAAACTTTGATACGGCAAGACCGGCAGCAAAGCAGGCATCACTTAACGCCTCATCACAGGCATTTCCTTCGCTTATTAAGGTAACAAAATAACCTAAGAAGGTGTCACCTGCAGCTGTTGTATCTACGACCTTTACATCTATAGAGCTTGCAAAACTAACCCCTTCTTTCCCCTTGTAATAAGCACCTTCACTACCAGCGGTCAATACAAAATCACAATTTATGTATTTTTCAGTTAATAAATCTAAAAGTTTTAAGCAGTCACTTTCTTCTGTTTGTAAAAGTTGAGAGGCTTCGATTTCATTTACAATCATCAAATCAACTTTTTCCAAATTCCAATCAAGTATTTCTTTTTCAAAAGGAGAAGGATTTAAACAGATTTTCATACCTTTTGCTTTTGCCTTGTTAATTAGATAATTAACTTTTGGAATCTCATTCTGAAGCACAAGATAATCGTCACAGTCAAAATTGGATAAAACTTCATCAATTTCATTCTCAGTGATTTTACCATTTGCTCCAGATAGTATGATAATACTGTTCTGTTTATTTTTATCAAGCTGGATTATTGCTTGTCCAGTTGGGCCTTCAACTTCCTTAAGATAGGTAATATCCACCCCGTTATCAGATAAAAGGTCTTTTAACCAAAGACCATCAGACCCAATCCTTCCCGCAAAATAAACCTCACTTCCTGACTTAGCAAGAGCCACTGACTGATTTGCCCCCTTTCCTCCTGCATTTTTCGTCATAGAAGAACTTTTTATAGTTTCACCTGGAAGCACCATATGATTTACTGAAAAAACCATATCAATATTTATTGAACCAAAAACTAAAATTTTCATATAACCACACTATAACAAGTTTTCAAATTTGTCTACTTAGTATTACAAAATTATTACAGTACCATCTTCTTTTATTTCTATTTGATCCCCTGTATTAACCGCTTTTAGAAACTCTTCTCCCAGTTGATCAATGGCAATTACATCACTTTCTTCCCATACTCTTGAGAGAACAATTCCGCTGGCAGCCAGTGGATCAATATGCTGTGAAAAAAGAAAAGCAGAAGGATTAATTTTCATACTACAGATGGTCTGTATTACCATTCCACCAGTAGTGGATCCTATTGTTTCTGGAAGACAAAGAGCCTTACCTGTAATATTTTTTTTATAAATATCAGGGTTGTTTTGGTCCCCAGCTATAACTTTTTTTGCATTTTTCAAAGCAGAACTCTGAAAGGTAGCAAGGGTATTCACGCCTTGTCTTGAAACCACAGCTTCACCTTTAAAGGTTCCACTAGAAATTACTCTTCCTTTGAATTCTTTCATTTTCCGCCTCCTGTAAGAATATCTAGAATTTCTTGATCTTTGTAGTATCTAGCACAGGAATAAGTTCTTAACTTATTACTGTTGGTCATTATTGCATGTCTCTGAGAAAGAGGACTTTCTGCATACATCAAAGGACAAATACTTGAAAACTTGATTCCCGTCTCAAGAGCTCTATCATAAAACTCTGTTTTTTTGAAAACTTCCAAAACTTCTGGAGCTGTAGTCATTACTGTATGGCAGTAAACTTTATTTTTGTTATTAGCTTTAAGTCCCTTTTCAATTGCTACTGTCCAATCCTCAAGTTGTTTTAAGGTCAAATGCGGACATCCAATAAAACAAATATGTGGTTTTGCATTCTTATTTTTCCACATAATTGGGTAGCTTTTATAGACTCTTTCCATTTCAGCATCATCAATAACATATTCCTTCATATTTTCAGTTAAAAGCTTATCCTCAAGCTCTTTTGCCTCTGGAGTAATCTTATCAATGTGATAAAGTCCAACCGAACCATTACTTGCAGTAGCGGCTCCAAAATCCTTAAGATAGCTAATTGTATCAGGATTATTAATATCAGGGTCAATGTAAGAATTAAGACCATAAACATATGGTACCTCACTCACAACTTTCATTCCAATAGCTGAACCTAGAATTTGAGCTTCAGGTTTTTGTGTTGTCTTTATAGTTACTTTCCATGTTGCTTTTCTTCCTTCATCGGTCAAAAAACCAAAATATGGAACATAACCTACAATAGAACCAAAAATATCTAACATTCCACTATTTCTGTTACACCTCGCTCCAAGAACACTGTTTGCAAAAACAACAGCACTGCTTTCAGCCCAAGAAAGGACATCCCCTTTTTGGGGAGTATTTCCGACTTCATCCAAATAACAAGTACAAGTAAATGCATCTGAATTCTTAAGTCCAATCTTTTCTAACTGTTTCTCATACAAACTCTGTTTACTATATATAAACTTATTAAAAACCAATTTCTCAAGTACATTACATGGTACATTTTCATAATCTAAAGGACGTGGATCAACAGTAAATTTTCCCTTCACCGTTAGTCCAGCTTCAATTAGTTTATCCATAGTAGAAAAAACAGGTTTTAGAATTCCTATTCCAAAGCTAGTAACAAGATGGCCACATTCATGAGTTACTTTGACCATTTTCTTAGCTTCAAAAATATCTCCGAAACGGACAAGCGTTTCCATAACTTTCGCTTTTATTTCCCCTTCTTCGCCTGACAAAATCTCAAGTTGAGGCTTTGTCAACTTCATCTTATAGTCATACATGCCAACCTCCTAAAGTACAAGTAATTATATTTTAACACATAATTTTAAAATATGCTAAATTAAATATTTTTAGTTATAAAAAAGGCTACCGTTTTAACGATAGCCTTTAAATTAACTATTATTCAGTTTTATCTTTAATATCTTTATTTTCTTTATTACCCTTCTTTCTTTGATCAATATGAAGATAACGCTTTATTTTCATAGTAGGTGTTCTCTCAAAAGGTTCATCTTGAAGTTCTGTTTGATTAATTCTCAAACTTGGATTAAGTTGCAAGTTAATATTTTCTCTCAATTTCTTAACATATTTGTCAGCATCTGTTCTTGCATCATTAATATTCAGTTTAAAGTTCTGCGCGTATGCCTCAAGATCTATTTTAATTAGGGCTAAAAGGCCACCATTTTCTGGAATAACCAGGCTTTCTTGAACAAATTTCTGGTTATTTATGATACCTTCAATCTGTTCTGGAAAGATGTTCTCTCCATTTGAACCAAGTATCATTGCTTTACTTCTTCCGTTGATAACAAGAAGATTGTGTTTATTCAAATACCCAAGATCCCCACTCTTGAAGAATCCATCTTCAGTAAATACTTCCTTGGTTAGTTCTTCATTTCGGTAATAGCCTTTCATAACCCCATCACCTTTTATCAATATTTCATTTTCTTCTGAAAACTTGATTTGAATCGTTGGAACAATTTTTCCTATACAACCCAATTTATGATTTTTACTTTGAGGCCCACACCCGGCTACCATTGGTGAAGTTTCAGTTAAACCGTAACCTATCGCATAAGGAAAAGTGGTTTGAAATAGAAATTTTTCAACTTCTTTATCAAGAGCACTTCCTCCAATTCCAAAGAATTCCACCTTTCCACCATACTTTTGTTTTATCATTCTTCCAATACTGTGATAAACAAAGTTTTTGGTAAGAGGATTTTTCAAAAGTCGTTGAATCCTTGGACTTTTTTCGATTTCAGGAAGAACAGCTCTTCTATAGGTTTTTTCAATAAGAATAGGAACAGTTAGTAAAAATTGTGGCCTCACCTTCTTGAAAGCTGGAATAAGTACTGAAGGTGTTGCAGGTCTACCCAAATAAACTACTTGACAACCACAAAGAAGTGGAAGAATCAACCCAAGTGTAAACTCATATACATGACTTAAAGGAAGTATAGATAGAAACTTCCATCCTTTTTTAATTTTAAGAAATTCCACGGAACAAATGTCTGCATTCCAAATAATATTTTTATGGGTAAGCATAACTCCTTTTGGAGTTCCTGTTGTTCCACTGGTATAAATGATAGAAGCTAAATCCTGTTCATCAACCTGAGCTTCATCAACCATTTTTAGTTGTTTGTTGGTAAGTTTTGTTCTGGAAGAATCAAGCCCTGGAAGATTTAGAGCTTCTTTCTTTGTTAACTTTGATTTCAAATCAGCAAAGTTTGCTTCCGGAAGAAAATGTAAATCATCAAGACGAATTTTAACAATCGGTTGATCTTGAATTTTGTAAATATTTGCAGAATCTGCAAAAACAAAAGTTGCTTGAGAATGTTCAACAATCTTATCCACTTCTTCTTTACTAAAATTCGGAAGAATAGAAACGGCAATTCCACCAAAATAAGTAATTGCAAAATAAGCCAAAGCCCAATTCTGACTACTTTCACCAAGTATTACAGCTTTATCTCCTTTCTTCATTCCTTTTTCTTGAAGAGCAATTGCAATTGACTTGACATAAAATATTAATTTCGAATAACTAATTTCACTTAGTTCATCTTCAAAAGTACTAAGAGCAATCCTTTTTTTAAATTTTTGACTTACAGTATCAATCAAAGTTTTCATGGTTGCTACTTTAATCCTATTATATTTTTGTTGCATTTTTACACCTTTTTTCTGACATTTTTTCTTATTTTGTTAAAATAAACATATTCCAGTATAACATTCTTGTCAAGATTATAGCAAATACAATATTCTTGACATTTTTTTAAGATAAGGCATTCTTCACTTCATCTATTTTGTTATTTATATCGTAACATTTTTCTAAAAAAATGGATAGATTTCCTCATCAAGTTAAGACTTGATTACCTGTTGATTAGGTGTTTTTTAAATGAGGCTGCCATTTCTAGCAGCCTCAAAGGTTAAATTTATAAAAAAAACAAAAGGAGAAATTATTAATTAGTCCTTAAATTTTTCTCTGTTAATCCAAAGCCCTAGTGCAGGATTTGGGATAAAAAAGATTTTTTCACCATTCTCTAATTTATTATATCCATATTTTAATTTTTTAGGATCATAGATTTTTGAAATCTCTGAATAGGAAGCTGATTTAAAATGAACGCTATCTATTTCCTTTTCACTAATTTTATCTACTGCATAGGTAACAGAAAATCTTCCATCACTTGAACCATGAATTAGATGGGCAGCAACCCCCATATTGTCTCTCAAATCTTGATTTTCTTTAAGTAACTCAAGAGTCTTTAGCCTACCACAATAGCCATACTTTCGAATTAGTCGGTCATTTTCTTGATCTTCCCCGAATTTTTCCACTCCAGGTGCTAATACTACTAGTTCTCCTCCGTCAGCTATTGCCATTCTTGTCCTATAGATTGCTTTGTTTCCAAGCCAGGTACTTTTAAACTCTTTTGGGTCAAGATACACTACGCATTTTTTAATACCTGTATCAACAAAATCAATATTCTTTTCTTGAGCAAGTTTTACAGCATCTTCAAGACACTTTCTTCCCTTACCGATAAAAAGTCCATGAGTTTGTATAACTGAATCAGGAGCAGTACAAACTGTCAGCATAAATAATAGATTTATATTCTTTAGATAATGTTCCATTGCATAGTCGAAAATCTTTCTTACTGGGGTAAAATCACGACCCATCATCCTTTCCATGCCATAAACAGCACCGACAATATGACTCTGGTTTATCATTTGGCTTCCACCAATTCCAACAAAAATATTTTTGCTATGATTTGCCATTCCTATTACTTCGTGAGGAACAACCTGTCCAACTGAAATAATTAAATCAAAAGAAGGATCAGTAAATAATTTATTTACTTCAACATCAATCGATTGATCCCAAAGGTCATCAGTCACTTCTTTAACAAAAGAAGCTGGAACCTCACCAATCTTCACAACATCGCTTCTCCAGTTATGCACCTTAAATTTATCAAAAGGAATATCAAGATACATTTCCTTCACTTGTTCCTCAGTCATTGGAACATGAGTACCAAGAGCGGGAAGAATAACAACCTCAACACCTTTATCTTCAAAATAATGGTATATAATATTGGTTATCAAACCTGAATTTGAAAAAAATCTTGTGAAATCCGGTGGAATTACAAGCACTTTCTTTACTTCTTTTTCATTATTCAGAGCCTCTTCGATTTTTGAAATAATTTCTTTTTTATTAAGCATCTTTTTTCCTTCTAAGCGTTGTAAGTAGTTGCTGCTGTAGAACCACCTTCACCGGTCCAGTTAGTGTGAAAGAATTTTCCCCTTGGGCTATCCAATCTTTCATAAGTATGAGCACCGAAATAATCTCTTTGAGCTTGGAGCAAATTGGCAGGTAACCTTTCTGAAGTATACCCATCAAAATAACTAAGGGCAGCACTAAAAGCTGGAACACTTACTCCATGCATTACGGCTGCTGAAACTGTCTTTCTCCAAGATGGTATAAGATCTGTAATTGTTTCCTTGAAATATGGATCCAAAACTAAGTTATGAAGTTCAGGATTATTATCATAAGCTTCTTTAATTTTTCCAAGGAATGTAGAACGGATAATACAACCTCCACGCCACATCAAAGCAATTCCACCATAATTTAAATTCCAATTATAAGTTTTTGCTGCTGTCCTCATCAAAGTATAACCTTGTGCATATGAAATTATTTTTGAAGCATACAAAGCTTTTCTAATATTTTCAATAAACTCTTTTTCATCACCCTCAAAAGCGACTTTTTCTTTAGTAAATTCTTTGGAAGCTTCAACTCTATCATCTTTCATTGCAGATAAACAACGAGCAAAAACTGCTTCTCCAATCAAAGTCAAAGGAACACCTTCTTCAAGGGCTGAAATACTGGCCCATTTTCCTGTACCTTTTTGACCAGCGGTATCAAGAATTTTATCAACAATAGGTTTCCCATCAACATCTTTGTAACCAAGAATATCTCTTGTAATTTCAATAAGATAACTATCAAGCTCTGTTTTGTTCCACTCAGCAAATACTTTTTGCATTTGATCTGCACTGTAACCCAAAACATCTTTCATCAATTGATAAGCTTCACAAATAAGCTCCATATCACCATATTCAATTCCGTTATGAACCATTTTTACAAAATGTCCAGCACCATTTTCTCCAACCCAGTCACAACAAGCACTTCCATCTTCAACTTTAGCACTGATACCTTGAAGAATGGGTTTTACAAGTGGCCATGCTGCAGGTGATCCACCTGGCATTAAACTTGGACCCTTTAAAGCTCCTTCTTCTCCACCACTAACTCCAGTTCCAATATAAAGAAGACCTTTACTTTCAACTAGTTTGCATCTTCTGATAGTATCCATAAAATTACTGTTTCCACCATCGATGATAACATCACCTGGTTCAAGAACTTCAAAAAGAGCATTAATAAAAGTATCAACTGGAGCACCAGCTTTAACCATCATCATTACTTTTCTTGGACGTGAAAGATTAGAAGCTAATTCTTCAAGACTGTGGCAAGGAATTATATTCTTGCCTTTAGCTCTTTTTTCCATAAAACTATCAACTTTTGCAACAGTTCTGTTATAAATTGCTACTGTAAAACCTTTTGATTCCATATTCATTACTAGGTTTTCACCCATAACTGCTAGTCCTATTAGACCAATATCACCTTTCTTCATTTTTTTCTCCTAAACTTATCTTTTTACTCTTGCGTTGCCTTGGTAAATACTCCAAACCTGAGCCTCGTCGGCAGGAGTTGCAAAATCTGTTAGCACAGTAGTAGCTAGTACACCTGTAGCCCAACCAAATTGAATCCACTGTTCAACATCAAAACCTTTAATTATGGCATAAAGTAGTCCTGCTACAAAGCCATCGCCTCCACCAATACGATCAAGGACTT
>JBAYZQ010000111.1:0-7886 GCA_041672385.1 Sphaerochaetaceae bacterium
AATGATGGGCAATTCTGACACCTTAAAAAAAATATAGTTTTTATTGTTAAGCTAGTTGACAAGACAATCATAAATTAGTATTCTTCATTTCGTTGTGGGGGCCGCTAGCTCAGTTGGTAGAGCAACGCCCTTTTAAGGCGTGGGTCACAGGTCCGAATCCTGTGCGGCTCATAATTGTCTCTGTCGTCTAGAGGTTAGGACATCGGGTTTTCATCCCGACAACAGGGGTTCAATTCCCCTCGGAGATGTAAGTTGCGTTGACGCAACTTTTTTTTTACCACAAACAAAGAAAAAGCTCAAAAGGCAAACGCCAATTGAGCTTTTTTCTTTTTTCAAAGACTTTTAGAATTTATATCCCACACCTATACTTGGAAGAATAAAACCAAAGGAGAAACCTCCCTTGGTAACATTATCAAAGAAAACCATATTTACTTCTCCTCCTGCTTTTAAATACCAATGAGAAGTGAGGAAATAATCGTAACTAGCTATCACATCCAGTCCAACTTGAAAATAATTTTGAGAAAGAACAAAAGAAGGTCCAGCATCTATAATTAAGACTGTATTATCCTTTTGTCGAAGAATAATACTTCCGCCCAACATAAATGCAAATTCGCCTGTTCCAACACTAATTTTTACATTTGAAGAAAATCCAAAATTATTCTTGAGTATTACGGAAACTAAAGCATTTAAACCTAGATCTATTTGAAAGCCATCATAAAAATTTCCAAACCCCATACCTACTCTAGAAAAACCTGGATAGTTAAGGGTTGTGTCAAAAAATATGTCTCGATTATCCTTAGCCGGAGCTGGATTTATTCTTTTAAGCAAACTGAAAGAATTAATATCAGGAATAGTTTCTTGCACTTTATCAATTACTAAATCTGTTTTAGCTTTTGTGTTTTCAATTGCTTCTTCTACTTTTGTTTCTTCACCTTCTGCAAAACTAGAAAAACTGAATACCAAAATTAACAAAAAAACAACACTTAACTTCTTCATTTTTTCTCCTCGGATTTTTAATTATTTGTATAATCCTCAAACATCTGCCTAAGTTCAACAAGTCTTTCTTCATCATCCTTGAGAACAAAAGGTCTTTCATCAAACTTCTTAATGGCAAATTTCACCACTTCAATGGCTTCTTCTCTATCAGTCATATCACCTAATTGTTTATCTGTATAGGGAGGAACATACTCTACTCCAAGATGCCCTTCATAATAACTATTTTGGTGCATATTACTTTCATTATCCTTGTTCCATTTTTTTTGCATTGATTTTATTTCACTAATTCTTTTTTTCTGACTCCAATCTCTTTTATAAAAAAATTCAGCCAATTCTTTATAGGTACCACCATAATAAACATCTTCACTTATAGTTTCTACGGCTAAACGCATATAACTTACTGCAACAACTGAATCTCCAAAGCTTATAAACCCACCAGGCAACTGATCATACAAAGCCCCACAACAATACCAAAGTTCAGAAGAATCAAGACAATTAAATTCATCAGTAGCCTTCGTTAAAAGCTCTTTCATCGGTGTAGCTTTTTTTAATGAATTAAGAGCACCTTTTGTCTGTCCCCATCTTCCTATATTACTTGCTACCCAAATTAAAGCCTCTGGATTCTCGTTAAGATTGTAAGACTGTTCTCCATACTCCTGACCTTTTTCAAACAATTCAAAACGTCCATCTTTGTCATCTTCTTCTAATTCATCACCTAAACTTAAGGTAACACGAGAAAGTCTCCATAAAACTTCAGATTTATCGACATTATTATCAGCATTTTCAAGCATTTCTTTTAATTGGGAATTACAACCCTGTAAATCCGAATGGAAAAATAGATAATCAACCTCAGCAAAATCCATACCTGCAAAAAGCAAAAACCCACATATTAAAACCACTGTAAGCAAACAAATTTTTTTCATAAATTACTCCAACAATAACAAATACATCTATTAAATATTATTACATAGAATAATTTCTATTAAAAGCAAAAAAATACAAAAAAAAATAAATCAATGGTGAAATTTAAAAATATTATTAAAATAAAAGAATTTTAAAGCCAATAGCAATAAGTAATAATCCACCTAAGATAGTAATTCGGTTTTCAAAAACTCGACCAAATTTAAAGCCAATAATACCACCAAGTACGGTAAGAAAAAAAGTTATAGCCCCGATTATAAAAGAAGCTTGAACAATATTTATTTCCATCAAAGAAAAACTTACTCCAATTGCAAAAGCATCAATACTGGTTGCCAAGGACAAAAGTATAATTTCCTTAAATTGTAGTTTTTCTTCCTTTTTTTTATCTTCTTTTTTGAAACTTTCTAGAATCATTTTAATTCCAACAATACTAAGAATTATAAATGAAAATAATGAAGAGCCAAATTCAAGATTTTTTAAAAATGAATTTCCAAGATAATATCCTGCTATAGGCATTAAAAATTGAAACAACCCAAAGAAAAATCCAAGAATTAGAGCTTTTTTAGTATTAAAGCATTTCCCATTACAACCGTCTGTCATTCCTTTTGCCATCGATACTACTACAGCATCCATGGCTAGTCCAATTCCAATAATTAGGATATCAAAAATTTTCATAGTCTAGTTCTTTACAGAAAAGTGGCTAAAATGCATTGAAAAAGTTCCTCTTCCCTGAGTTGCTGATCTTAAAATAGTAGAATAACCAAACAATTTTGAAAGCGGTGCTTGAGCATTTACTTGATCAAAATTAGTTTTACTTTCCATACTTGAAACTATTCCGCCTCTTTTTGTCAAAGAAGAAATAACTTCACCTACATATTGACTAGGTACTACAATTGAAACATCCATTACAGGTTCCATTAAGACCGGGCCAGCTTCCATACAAGCCTTATCAAAACACATATTAGTTGCAGAGACAAAAGCAAAACTAGAAGCAGTCATTTCATTGTAGTCAATTCCAGTCAATTCAACTTTCATATCACAAACTTCATAACCCATTCTAATTCCACCCTTAAAACAATTATAAACGGCATCCTTAATTGAATCTAAGAATTCTTGAGGAACTCCCCTACTTTTCAAATTATTTACAAACAGTGATTCTTTTCCAGTTTCAATAGGACTAACTTTAAGTTTAACTCCAGCTGCTTGTTCTTTACCCGCAAGGACCTTAGAAAACTTATATTCCATTTCTACAGGTTTTGTTATACTTTCACGGTAAGTAACTTGTGGTTTTCCAATTCTTGAATCAACTTTCATCTCAGACGTTAACCTAGTTGTTAGCACATCAAGATGAAGTTCTCCCATTCCATTTATTAAAATCTGTCCGGTTTCTTCATTTTCCTTCCAAGTAAAAGTAGGATCTTCTATTGAAAGAATTTCTAGAGATTTTTTCAGTTTTTCACGGTCGCTCAAGGTTTTAGGTTCAATAGCTACTGAAATTACTGGTTCTGGAAAATCCATTTTTTCCAAAAGTACTTGATGCCCCTCTAAACCAATAGAATCACCTGTTTGAGAAAATTTAAAACCTACAACTACTCCAATATCTCCTGCTGATAGCTCATTTAATTCTTCTGAACGATTAGCATGCATTCTAAGAATACGGTTTACTCTTTCTTTTTTCTTTTTTGAAAAATTCAATACACTTGTTGATTTTTTCAAAACCCCGCTATAAACCCGAACAAAGCAAAGAGGGCCAGCTTCACGATCATACTGAATTTTGAAAATCAAAGCCAATAAAGGTCCTTTAGTATCATGTTTAATTATTACACTTTTATTCGATTTTACGGCAATACCCTTAAGAGGAATACTTTCATCAGGTGAAGGCAATAAATCAACAATTCCGTCTAATAGAGGCTGGACTCCAATGTTTTTAAGCGAAGAACCTACAAACACTGGTAACAACTTTTGTTCTATAGTTCCCTTCCTAAGAGCTCTAATAATAAGATCTCTACTAATGGTCTCTCCAGAAAGGTATAATTCAGTAATATCATCATCAAGGCTTGCTACTTCATCAAGTAGCTTTTCTCGATATTCTTCAGCCAACTTGTTATAATCTTCAGGAATGGGTAAATAATCAATTTTAGAACCTTGTGTCTCTGAATCAAAAGTCAAAAATTTCATTTCAATTAAATCGATAACACCCTTAAACTCACTTTCTTTTCCTACTGGAATAAAAATAGCTACGGGATTTACCGAAAGTTTATTTCTTATATCTTTTAATACAGAATAGAAATCCGCTCCCATTCTGTCCATTTTATTAATAAAAGCAATACGTGGAACTTTATAATGATCAGCCTGTTTCCAAACAGTTTCACTTTGAGGCTCAACTCCACCAACAGCACAAAAAACTCCCACAGCTCCATCAAGGACCCTAAGGGATCTTTCAACCTCAGCTGTAAAATCAACGTGACCGGGAGTATCAATAATATTTATTTGAACATCTTTCCAAAAACAAGTAGTTGCAGCACTAGAAATTGTTATTCCTCTGTCCTGTTCTTGTTCCATCCAATCCATTGTTGCTTGACCATTATCAACTTCACCAATTCTGTAGTTTTCTCCTGTATAAAAAAGAATCCTTTCGGTTGTAGTTGTCTTCCCAGCATCAATATGAGCCATAATTCCAATATTTCTTGTCTTAAGCGTGTCCATAAATCAACTCCATGGAGACTCTATCAAAATTTGTAAAATTATTAAAGTGCCTTTAAGCTTTATATTTATAACTTTAAATAGTAGTGAATTAAATTATTTATAACTTATTATCAGAAAAATCCAGATATATTTCCTAATCAATAATTCTACAAAGAAATTATACTTCTATAATTATCATCAATTATTACGACTTTATGCATTTTTATTAACCTAAAGCTACATCAAGAATCATCATTAAAACAAAACCAAAAGCGACTCCAACTGTGGTTAAGTCTGTATGTTTTCCACTTTGCCCACCAGGAATTAATTCATCTACAACTACATATATCATTGCTCCTGCAGCAAATGCTAAAAAGTAAGGAAGGACTTCCATTATTTGTCTTGTAATTAAAACTGTTAAAAAACCTGCTATAGGTTCAACTACTCCAGAGCCTATTCCCATCCAGCAAGCTTTCCATTTTGAAGTACCATCTGCTGCTAAAGGCATTGAAATTATTGCGCCTTCTGGAAAATTCTGTATTGCTATTCCCAAAGAAAGTGCAAAAGCCCCAGAAACAGTAATAGAAGTAACCCCTGAAAGAAGTCCCGCAAATATTACTCCTACAGCCATTCCTTCTGGAATATTATGCAAAGTAACTGCTAAAACCAACATTGTATTCTTTTTTAAATTGGTTTTAGGGCCTTCTACAACATTGTTGATATGCAAGTGTGGAATTATATGATCAAGCAATAATAAAAAGAACATTCCAAATAAAAATCCCAAAGAAGCTGGTACCCAAGCTATAATATTTTGTGCTTCAGCCATTTCTATTGAAGGAATTAGAAGCGACCAAACAGAAGCTGCTATCATTACCCCAGAAGCAAATCCTAAAAGTACCTTCTGAAGTTTTTGGTTAACACTACCACTAACAAACAATACCATCAAAGCACCTAAGGTTGTCCCTATAAACGGTATTAACAATCCAAAAAATACGTTTCTCATAAAAATCCTCCAAGAGTTTGAGTTATTATAGCCTAAATTCAATAAAATTTCAAAAAAAATGTTAATAAACTCTTATTTGTAAATTGAACATTTAAATGCAAATGAATAATTACAGTGGCCACTTAACATGAACCTGTGCAAATTTTGAATTCTAAATATGCAAAGCATTTTTTTTATCATTAGGAGAAATTTTGACTTTATTTCCTCCGAACTTCATAACACAAACTGATTTTGGACAAACGTCAACACATCGGCCACAGAGCAAGCACTCATTCTTTACATTTTGTCTTTTCTTATTTTCAAGGGTTATAATTGAATTTGTCGGACAGACTTTTTGACATTTTCCGCACGAAATGCAATCATTCTCATTTATTTCCATTCTGTAAAAGGAAGGACGGGAGGTCAAACTTAGGATTGTTCCAAACGGACAAATATGCCTGTGCCACAGATTCTCTTCGAAAAAAAGATTCAAAAAGACAGAAAAAGCTGTCATGTATAGTAGCACATTAATTTTCAAACCCATTTTTTTTACTAAAAACATAGTAACAACAAACAAAACAAGAATAACTATTCTAAACCCTTTCCACTTAAAAAAACTTGGAGTTTTAATTTTTTTTATTTTAAGTTTTGAATACAACCAGTTTATCGGTTTAAACAAAGTATTCATCGGACATATCCAGCTACAGTAAAATCTTCCTAAAAATATTGATAAAAGTGCAGATATTCCAAAAATCAAAAGCCACATTTGCAGTTTATTATTAAGAAAAAGAAAAACAAAAATTGTAAGAGCCAAAATCTCGGAAAATATACTTAAAATTTTAATTGATAGTCTTTTGTTCATACTCACCTCTAGTCAATGTTTATCACAATATTAACAACAAGTAAATGATAGATACCTAAACCAAATCAATACCTTAAAAACGGGTTCTGATTTTTAAAAAGTTTTGAAAATACCATAAAAGAAATCAGGCAATTAAAAATCATTAACTGGAGTTTTTCCCTTTCTTAGGCTACATCAATAATAGTATTAATCTTAAATTCCATTAGAACTTGTCTTTTATTTTTCATTTTTTAGTCTTCTTTATAAAGACTACCTTTTAGAAAAATTTTGGGACAAAGTCCCTTACGATTTACGACAAATGTCAACAAAACTTTTTTTTGTTGACAGATGCCGTTTTGGGTTTTAAGATTGAACTTGTGTATTTAAAGCTTGCATATACTATTAATTGGAGGGATTATGGACCAAAGAAGCGAAGATTTAAGGAATATAGCTATCGCGGGGCATAACGGAACCGGAAAAACCGCGTTCCTAGAACAAATGCTTGCCTGCGCTGGCGTCATTACAAAGGCTGAGATGATACAATCAGGAAAGACTGTCAGTGACTATACTGAAGAAGAAATTCAGAAACAAATTTCCATTCATTCTAGTCTTGCAACTATGATTTGGATGGAAAAACGAATCAATGCCATGGATACTCCAGGTACCGCAGACTTTATTGGTGAAACAATTTGTGCTTTCCGTTCTTGTGAAGGCGCTGTAATGATGATAGATGCTAGAGATGGTGCTCAAATTGAGACCATTAAACTATGGAGAAGACTCGATAAACGAAGCAAACCTAGAATCATTTTTTTAAACAAAATGGATCGTAGTCGTGTGGATTTTGAAAAAGCTTTTCCAAGACTTAAAAATGAATTTAATACAACTTTTGTACCTATTACCATTCCTATGGGAAGTGGTGAAGATTTTAAGGGAGTAATAAACCTAATTGAAAATAAAGCATATTTTAGCGAAGATGGCAAAGAAAGAGTTGCTGAAATTCCTGATGACTATAAAGAAATTGTGGCCACGTATCGGGAAACTTTAGTTGAGAGTGCTGCCGAAGGTGCTGATGATTTGATGGAAAAATTCTTCGCAGAAGGGGATCTTTCTGCAGATGAAATTAGACGAGGGGTTACTGAAGGTTTGGATAAAAATGTTCTTGTACCTGCCTTTTGCGGTTGTACAAAAACAGGAGCAGGGATTACAAGTGTAATGAATTTTATTGCACATAATTTTCCTAGTCCAATTGGACAGAAAGAAACAATTATTAAAGACAATGGAGAACAGGAAGAATTTGAATTCAATCCTGAAGGAAAACCTTCTGCCTTTGTTTTTAAGACAACTATAGATCAATTTAGTGGGAAACTATCCTATATAAAGATGGTAACTGGAACCCTTACTGGAGATACAGAACTTACAAACCCAGCAATGGGTCGAAAAGAAAGACCTGGAAAACTTTAC
>JBAYZQ010000112.1:0-7864 GCA_041672385.1 Sphaerochaetaceae bacterium
TGAAGCTTTACAAGAAGAAATAAAGCAATTTTATCCTAATTCAACATTTCTGGAGGCAATCTAATGAAAAAAACTATTAAAAGTTCGAAATATGATGGACATTTAACCTTGCAGGAAACCATATATAATAATAGCAATTTCAGAAAAGTTTTGTTAATATATTATTATAAATTGAAGGAAGAAAAATTGGAAGAAGAAAAAATATCCCTTAAAAGTAAAGTTTCAGTAAGTTTTGCTGATGGAATGTGTGCTACTTTGAATGGTTTGATTACAGGTGGAGGCTTATCATATTTTTTTACTAAATATCTAGGTATGGATGAAGGACTGGCCAGTCTTGTTTGGATATTATTTGCAATTTGGAACGCTTTCAATGATCCTTTATTTGGGTACATTTCTGATAGAACAAAAAGCTCTCTGGGCCGAAGAATCCCTTACATAAGATATGGTTCCATTCTTTATAGTTTTATCTTCATTATTTCTTGGGTCAAATGGCCCTTCGGCCAAAGTCAGGGAGCTCTATTTTTCCAAATGTTTGCATCTTTATTCCTTTTTGATACCTTTTATACTGCAATTGCAACGAGCCTTTATATAATGCCTTATGAAATGGCAATTTCAAATAAAGCTAGAAGTGGAATTTTTATTTGGAAAATTATTTTTTCAATTATAAGTATGGGGATTCCAATGGTACTATTTCCATTAATAAAGCCGGAAGTTGGAGAAGATCCTTCACATTTCCAATTAATTATGGGCTGTGTTGGTATTTTTGCATTCTTAATAATATTCTTTTCCACTTTTCTTTATAAAGAAAAAGGTTTCAATGAAGATAACAAAGAAACCCCATCATTGTTTAAGTCAATTGCAGCATGTTTTAAAAATCGTTCTTTTATAATTTTTGAAGTAATTAGCTTTACAGTTATTTTCTGTCAGACTATTTTGATGCAAGGCGTAATTTATTATTTTGATGAGTTCAAGGTACCAATGGAACTTTGCTATGGAGCTCTAGTTTTAGGCGCTTTAGGAGGAATTATTACTTTTATACTTAAAAGGAACTCCTGGGGAAATAAAAAATCAATTCTCATTATGTGTGCAATCTTTGGTTCTGGTTGTTTAGCTATGACCTTTTTTGGTAATTTCATCATAATATCAATTATTGCTTTTGTTTGCATTGGAATTGGATTTTCTGGAGGAATGTACTTAATACCTTTGGTAAACGGAGATATAATTGATTTTGATGAAAGTAAAACTCAAACTAGACGAGAAGGGATGTATGCCGGAGTTAATAGCTTTATTACAAAACCAGCAATAAGTTTGGCCAATTCAGCTTTTTTAATGATTTTAAAATGGTTTGGCTATAACAAGAACTTAAAGGCTTCACTTCAAAATATTACAGCTCAAAAAGGAATTTTAGTTGCTTGGATGGCAATACCAGCTCTTTTGCTTTTAATTAGCTTTATTTCCTTTAAACATTATCCACTAGATGGAAAAGCTTGGAATAAAGTAAAATCTGAAATTGAATTGAAACACAACCCAATTTAACCTAATTTAACATAGGTTTTTCCGTTACCACCCTCCTCAGGTCTTGCAAATTCAAATGAAGATACTTGTCGTTGTTTTGAAAGATATTCATGAATTCCTTTTGAAAGAATTCCATCCCCTAAACCATGAATAATGGAAAAACTATTTAGTGAATGTACCAAACATGCTTCAATTTGATTCTTTACAGCGTCTAAAGCTTCTTCTAGAGTATATCCTCTTACATCCATGACAAGCTTAGGTTTTAAAGAGCTTGTATCATACTCTATTAGGCCTTTTAAGCTTTTGCTCTTTTTATTTGTTTTAAACAATTCATTTTCTTTAAAAGAAAATTTAAAATTTCCAATAGCAACAAGCCACTTTCTTTTTCCATCAGGTCGAACAATTACTCCTTCAATTCTCTTTGAACCACATAATACTTCCATTCCTTGAGTTATTTTAAAAGTTTCCCCTTTTGGTTCTTTTTGAGTTTTTCTTTTTAAATCTTCGAGTTTTTGCTTGAATCCACCTTCTTGAACTTCTAACTGGTTTATAAATTGTTTAACTTCTTTTGTCTTTTCCTTTGTCATTTCTCCTTCTCTTAGGATTCTTACTAGATTTTCTAGTTCTTTCCTTGAAGAAGCTACAAAGTTACTTGTTTCCTTTAATTGACCTTCTTTTAAAAAATATTCTTTTTGGGCTAATTTTAGTGCAAATAAATCATTTTTTCTCTTTTGTTCAGCTATTTCTTTAATTTTTGACTCAATTTTTAGAGCTTGTCCTTCCATTTCCATTCTTCTTTTTTCAAGATCGCTGATTATACTACTAATGGACATAGTTTCACTTCCAATATAACCAGCGGCTTTATTAATAACTTCAGAAGGAAGTTTCATTCTTTTAGCAGTATCAAGGGCATGGCTTTCACCACTGATACCCTCTATTATTCTAAAAGTAGGTTTGTGAGTCTTTTCATTAAATTCCATGGATGCATTTAATACTCTTTCATTAACATAGGCAAATTGTTTAAGTGCACTATAATGACTAGTTACCAAGGTCAA
The DNA here is from genome assembly GCA_041672385.1 of Sphaerochaetaceae bacterium. Classification (GTDB taxonomy): domain Bacteria; phylum Spirochaetota; class Spirochaetia; order Sphaerochaetales; family Sphaerochaetaceae; genus JBAYZQ01. Next base: position 2,571 of record JBAYZQ010000112.1, read on the forward strand.
AAGAGCATTATCTAATGAATATTCCAAAATTGCCTTTGCAATAGCACTTCCTTCAGTTTCATCGGTACCACTTCCTAACTCATCTAAAATTACTAAACTATTAGGTGTAAGGTTACGTAAAATATAACCTATCTGATTCATATGGCCACTAAAAGTTGAAAGGGAATTTTCAATACTTTGATCATCACCTATGTCAGTAAAAATATTATCAAAGATTGGTAAAGAAGTTCCCTCTCCTGCTGGAAGAAAACCGCAAATTTGATTTAGTAAAACAAACAAGCCAACAGTTTTTATAGAAACTGTCTTTCCTCCTGCATTTGGACCGGAAAGAACTACAGCTTTAATAGGGAATTTACAATTTAGGTTAAGTCCTACCGCATTATTTCCAAGAAGGGGATGTTTAGCTTCAATCAAATTACATTCGTTATTTTCACTTAAAAAAGTTTTTGTGCATTTATTTTTTTTTGCCCAAGAAGCAAAAGTAAATAAAAAATCAGCATTTTTGACACTTTCACCAACTTTTTTTAGATTTTCTTCATTTTCAAGTATCTTTTCAATTAAAGAACCCAATAACTTTGATATTTGTATTTGAAGTTGTTCTTCAGCCATTACAACATCATTATTAAAACCTACTAATTTATAGGGTTCTAAGTAAACAGTTGAACCACTGGAAGAAGAACTATGAGTAAATCCTGGAATTTTTGATTTCTCTCCACTTACTATGGGTAAAACAATTCTTCCATCTCTATAGCTAGGTTCACTTGATCTCATTACATTCTGGTGTTCCCTAATAAAAGTGCTACTATATGAGGCTCTTAGAGATCGTTTTTCATCAATTTTTTTTATAATTGATTGAATAGAGGGATGTGACATTTTAACTTTTCCGGGACTCTCTAAAATATAACTAATTTCCTTTTCTAAGCTTTCAAGTTCATTCAAGCCTTCATCAAAAAAACTATTAACTGGGAATTGTTTTATTTTTTTATCATCAACATTAATTGCCAAAAAATTTCTAAGTAAAACAGCACTTCTAATGTACAATGCAACATTGTAAATCTCAGTACCTTCAAGAGTAAAAATCGACTTATCTTTAAATTTATCAAGGATAAATCCAATAAAAGGAAAAGTTGAAACCTCGGGATTATTTGAATTCATTATGGAAATAATGCTATCGATTTCACCCTGTCTTCTTTTCCATTCATCGATGTCTTTTATTATGTAAGTTTCCTCAATCTTGCTTTTTCCTTCATAACTTAAAGAAAATCTTTCAATTTGTTTTATTACTCTGTCAAAAGCTAAATCGTGTATAGTTCTTTCCTGCATCCTTATTTCCTTGTCCAAAAAGGAGTTTTATCTTTCAAGCTATGGATTAGGCCTAAATAGCTATTATATCTGTCAGCGTTTATTTTTCCCTGTTCAACTAATCTTTTAACTTCACAGTCCTGTTCAAGATCATGCAAACAGCCTTCAAAAGCACATTTTTCTGAAGGTTCTCTAAATTCAATAAAGGCTTTAGCTATTTCATGAGGATCATCATGAGGGGGAACAAACTCCCTGACCCCTGGTGTATCCACTAAAATAAAACCATCAGCTTCAAGCATCTTTGAAAAATTAGTGGTATGACGACCTCTATTATATTTTGTTGATATTTCTCCAATTTTCTGCTCTTCACTTCCCATTAGGATATTTACTAAGGAAGATTTTCCAACACCACTCTGACCTACTAAAGCGATCTTCTTTCCTTTGAAGGTTTCTTTTAACTCCTCAACCCCATCCCCAGTTTTACAGGAAATACTTTTCACCTTGTATCCTAGTTTTTTATATAAGGCTATTCGATCATATTCATCTTCGGTCAAAAGAATATCACTTTTATTTAGTATTACCATTACTTCTACATTTTTAGCACAAACAAGAACTCTATCGACAAATCGTGGCCTAAAGGGAGGGCTAGAAACAGAACAAACACATGCAATAATATCCATATTTGCCACTACAGTTTGGTTGCAATTTTTCTTACCATTAAACCGCTGAAAACAATTATTTCGTTCTAGTCTGGAGGTAATCAACCCTTCTTTTTCGTTGATATCATCAAATTCAACAAAATCACCCACAGCTAAGGGGTTATATTCTACATCCAAACCAGATAAATATTTTCCTTTAAACCGACAAACATAATACCGGCCATTAGTTTCTTTAACTGAAATTATATTATTAATTGTAAAAATTACTTGTCCTTTCACCTATATTCTCCAACAAAAGTACTTTAACTTGAATTAGGATTATTGACAACATTTTTTATTCCATTATTCTTAAGTTATGAAAAGAATAAAATATTGCAATTATAAAAATGAGGATTTTTCTAATTCCCAATTAATCCTTAAGAATTACCATGGGTGTAATTTTACAGATTGTAATTTTTCAAAATGTACCATAAACTATTCCACTTTTCTAAACTGTAATTTTTATAATTGTAACTTTACTGATAGTGAGCAGCTAAATTCAAATTACTCTTTAAGTCTTCTTTCTGACTGCAACTTTTCTTTAAATAATCTTCACCAATGCTCTTTTCAAGCTTGTTCAATTAAAAATTGTAATTTTGAAGATTGCAATTTAATTAAAACGAATTTTAAACTTGCTTCTATTAAAGGTTCTAGCTTTAAATATTCAAATGTTTTGCATGCTTTGTTTGATAAGGAACTTGAACAAAAGTTCCTTAAGGAGGAAGAAAAATGGTAATTAAACCTTTCTTTACTTCAGAAAATTCCAAAACTTCTTATTTGATTTGTGATGAGTTAACACACCAAGCTATACTAATTAATATATTTGAAATAGATATTTCCCTTATAAATTGCCTTGAAAATTATAAACTTAAAACTCTTTACATTACTGATAGACAAGGGTATTCCATCATTGGATTAAAAACCCTTTTTAAAATTTATCAACCTCAAATTATGACTCCTGAGAAAAATAAAACAGAATATATTGGAAAAACTCCAATTTATTCAATTCCTCTTTCAAATAATGAATTATTAATTAAAATTGAAGATAAAATTTTCTCAGGGTGTGTTGAATATGATAAGTTCTTTTCTAATGAAAAAAATCAACTTTTTGTTTATCCTGCAAATAATCCTGTAACAACAATAGAAACTATCTCAAATTTAAAGTTATTAAATCCAGAGCTTTAAGAATTTGATTAAAACGCTCGGGCAATTCTGTTTCAAAGCTCATTCTTTCTCCGGTTTCAGGGTGGTTAAAACTTAAAGACCTTGCATGAAGCATCATTGAGGCATCAGGAAACTTTGAGTCAATTTTAGAATAAGTTGTATCTCCAAGTATCGGATGTCCAATATGTTTCATGTGAACTCTTATCTGATGGGTTCTTCCAGTTTTTATTATGACTTCAACTAAGGCATATTCTTTAAATTGTTGAATAACGCGATAATAGCTTAAAGCATAGCGTCCTTTCTTTTCATTTTCTACTACTGAAAAGCTTTTGCGATTTCTTGGGTTCCTTCCGATAAAATTCTCTATTTTCCCTCTTGTTTGTAGAAAAACTCCTTTGACAATGCAATTATAAATTTTCTCGGTAGTATGCGAGGCAAACTGTAAAGAAAGGTTATTATGACTTTTCCAATTCAAAGCAATTACCATAACTCCACTTGTATCTTTATCAAGTCTATGAACAATTCCAGGTCTTGTTAAATCATCATCTTCCTTCATATCTTCGACAAATTCGTTTCCATAACGATAAGCAAGAGCATTTACAAGAGTTCCTGTAAAATTTCCTGGGGCAGGATGAACTACCATATTTTGTTCTTTATTAATTACAAGAATGTCTTTATCTTCAAAAAGAACATTTAAAGCGATGTTTTCTTTTTCAATTCCATCAAAAACATATTGTTCAAAAACAACCTTTACTATTTGTCCACAATGAACCATAGAACTTCGTTTTGCAGTCTTTCCATCAATGGTAATTACCACACTTTTATCTGAAAGCATTGATCGACTTAATTCAGAATTTAGGGAAATAAACTGATCAACCCTAACCTTTTCTTCCAACTTTGAAACAAGTTCAAGGTTTTTTTCAATTTTCATCTATTTCACCCATAATAAAATCAATTAGAACTATTACAGCGCTAATTGAAGCACTTATAGCCAATATCCTATAGAAATCTGCATCTTCCCAAATTAAATTTGAAGCAAGTGAAACCACTGGAAAAACCAAAGGAACACCTCCAAAAAAAAGAGTTTCAGCTCTTCTTGTTTTTAAAGCCCATTTTGGAAATTCCTCCTTCTGATAAGGAGTATAAGAAAATCCATCTATTGATTTTTCCAATTGCACTTCTACTTCATTTTCTTCTACTGCAAATAGAGAAAACGAAAGACTTAAAAATATCAATAAAAAGATTAGCTTTTTCACTTCCTTTCTCCAAAAATTGCTGTCCCTACTCTTACAAGTGTTGAACCTTCTTCAATCGCAATTTTATAATCATGACTCATCCCCATGGAAAGTATTTCTCCATCAAGATATTCTTTATATTTTTCTTTTAAATTTCTAAGTAGAATGAAAGATTCATGGGTAGCTTTCTCCCACTGTTTGGTCTGTATTCCCATTCCAATTGGACCTACGGTCATTAATCCTTTAACTTTTACCCATTTAAAATCTTTAATCAAAGAAAATGCCTCTACTAAATCCTTTTCTGAAATAAATCCACTTTTGTTTTCTTCTTTTGAAGTATTGTATTCCAATAAAACATCTATTGTTTTTTCTATTTCTCCAGCTTTGGTTTCTATTTGTTTAAGAAGTTTAACACTATCGACTGATTCAATACAATCCGAAAGAGCAAGAGCTTTGGAAATTTTATTGGATTGAAGATGCCCAATAAGATGGCAGGAAATCTTTTTATAATCTTTTCCCCAATTTTCCCTGTTAGAAAATTTATTTTGAATTTCTTGAACCCTATTTTCCCCAAAAAGATATTGCCCTTGATTATAAACTTCTTGTACTTCCTCTAAACTTCTAGTTTTACTAACAGCCATTAATTTAGCTGAATTTATCGATCTGTTATTTTTAATAAGAGTTTCTTCAAATTCCTCAAGTATTTTCTTATAATTTGAATTTTTCATAAATGCCTCTCTTTTTTGATAAAATTTTACTTTTTTTCATTTTTACTGTTGACAATTATATCTAAGAAATGATATTTTGCATAGGCAATTGATTGATAAAATCAATTTTCGGAGGCGTAGCTCAGCGGGAGAGCGATAGTCTTACACACTATTGGTCAGCGGTTCAA
>JBAYZQ010000113.1:0-7809 GCA_041672385.1 Sphaerochaetaceae bacterium
TATTTTCAATTATTTGCTGTCTTGCTTCTTTGTTACTTCTTTCACTTCCCCAGTGAGGGTCTGAAGCTACCGCCAAAGAAAGAGGCTCTTTTTCACTTAATAAAGTATTATTTCCAAGTTCATTAACTGTATAACTTTCTTCAGCCTTTATTAAAACTGGGAGTTCTAAAAAAATAAATAGTCCTAACATTATTAAAGTAAATATTGAAGCAAGAATAAGAGAAATCCACTTAAAGATTTTTGTAATTTTTTCATTTCTCAATTTTAAAATTGAAATTATGAAAAGAATTATAACTAGTAAATCAAAAAAACAAAGTATCATAAAAATTTTATTATAGTTTGGGACCCACTTGCAAAAAGCTGAAAAACCCATAAGATTTTTCAGCCAAAATAGAATTATAGTGGATATAACAAGAAGAACGATATTAACAATTTGAACAGTTTTTATCTTTTTCATTTAAGACCTCAATTTTTTTCTTCTTATGATAGCATAATTATTGTTAAAGTGGAAATATTCTTAAAAGAATTATTCACTAGATGTTTTTTATTTGTTGTAAATGCCAGCTATCTTAATGTAATATTACATTTAAGGAATAAAATGAAAAAGAAAATATTGTTCTTAATTTATATATTTATTTGTGTGATGTTTTTGTTTGCAGAAAGAAAAACCCTTCAAGAGAGTTTGCCTTCTTTAAGTATTGAAAAACAAAGCGAGATCCTTTCTGGAAAAACTTTACAAATTTCAACTTCAGATGGTGATTTAATTCTTCCTTTCTTTGTTCCTGATTCAAACGGTTATAATAATGTTAATAAGGCTTTTAACGATTTAAATAGTTTTTTTATTTCTTCAGTAAAACTTTTCCCTTATCCAGAAAATTGGAAAGATAAAAGTGAATATGAAGTTCAACTTTCTTTGTTTAATACTCTTCGACAGATATCAAGTCAAAAAGGAATAAAGTATATTTCGCGTCGTGCTGGAAATAAGGAAAAAGATTTATTTTCAGAGTCCTATTATCTTTCAGATCCCAACGATATGAATTCTAAAATATTAGACCCAGTTTCAAACAAGCTTTACAAAAATGTTGTTTCTTACGTCTATCAAAAGGATTCTGCTTTTAATTCAAATGTTTATATTCACTCTTATGAAAATTCTATCTCTGAAATATTATTAAAGATTACCAATTTTACTGACATGAAATATTTAATATTTACAGGAATTGAAAAGGGAAAACTAAATATGTTTTTTGATGTTCAACAAATTGAAGAAGGCATCCTTTTTACTACAATGACTTCAATTCAGGATAGAAAACCAAAGATGAAAATCCTTTTTTATACAGTAGACCTAAATTCTTCTTTTAGTCGAAGGATGGAAGCTTTACAGAGCTGGTTTGAACAAAGGTTAAAACTGTCATAATTTATTAAAAAAATAAGTCCTTGCATAACGCAAAGACTTAAATTCGGAGAAGGGGGGATTCGAACCCCCGGACCCGTTACCAGGTCAACTCCTTAGCAGGGAGCCCGATTCGGCCGCTCTCGCACCTCTCCAAGGAATACTTATTGTTTGACTTTACGGAGAAGGGGGGATTCGAACCCCCGGAAACTTGCGCCTCAACGGTTTTCAAGACCGCCTCCTTCGACCGCTCGGACACCTCTCCAGTCAGGTTCTAAATATATTAATTGATTAAGGGTTTGTCAATTGGTTTGCGTTTAATAAACAAAAAGTTATCTTAATTCGAAAGATTAATTTTACCGGAAGAAATTTTAGTAAGGAACTCTTTTAGTTTTTCAAAATTATCTTTTGGAAGTTCACCTGAAATTGTAATTATAGTTTCAAATTTTTCTATTATTTCAAAAGCCTTTAAATCTTCAAGACAATATTTAACACTTTGATAATAATCATAAGGAATTTTAAAAGCAAAATTTACAGTTTCAATAAGTTCTTTGGTTTTTAAGGTTTCAAGAACAAGTTTAGTACTGTCAGAATAGGCATGTACTAAACCATTGGTGCCAAGTAATGTTCCTCCAAAATATCGAACAATTATTACTCCAATATTTGTAATTCCACTACCTTTTAAAACCTCTAGGCTTGGTCTACCAGCAGTATTTTTTGGTTCTCTGTCATCACTCATGGAATATTGAATAGAGTTTTTATCTCCTAATACAGCAGAATGGACAACATGACGGGCTTGTGGATTGTTTTTCCGGGTTTCTTGAATATTATTTTTAAGCTCAATAAAGGAATTGCAAAAAAAGGCAGTTGCAATAAAACGGGATTTCTTTACTTCCAATTTTGTGGTATTTGTTTCGATAGGAATCAACATGCTCTAATAATAGCATGTTTTTTAAATTAATATCTATGAAAAAAATAATTGTCAATTTCTTTTGGGACATTCATCATAAGTTCTTCTGAGAAAGATGATAGTATTTCTAATTCATGTTTTTTTAAACCCATAAAATTAAGATTGTTTTTTAATTGTATTTTATTGGAGGCTCCCAATAAAAGAATTGAAGGGTTTTGACTTTTTGACCAAGAAAGAGCTATTTGAGAAGAAGTGGTGTTATTACTTTTTGCAATTGATTCTATTTGATTTATTAGAGAAGTAAAAATAGGAGAAAAAGGTTGTGAATAAATGAAAAGATTTCTTCTTGAATCATTTTTATTTAAATTTTCTTTAGTATTGTATTTTCCTGATAAAGTACCTAATCCAAGTGGGCTATATCCAACTAGTTTTATATTTTTTTTTAAACAAAGATTTTTTGCATTTTCTAAATCTTTACTCCACAATAACGAAACAGGTCTTTGGTAAAAAGATATAGGATATTTTGAAGAAATACTATCAAGATCTTCAAGATTAAAGTTAGAAAGACCTATATTTTTGATTATTCCTTTATTTTTTAATTCTAGTAATTGTTGAAGCATTGGATGATAGTCAAAATTGGATTTTGGCCAATGAATATACAAAATATCAATATAGTCTGTATACAGTCTTTTTAGACTTTTATTGATAAGTTTTTCAATATTTAGAGATACTGTTGGCATAATCTTGGTTGCCAGAATAAGATTCTTTCTTGAAATTTGATCTATTTTTTGTAATTTTTTTATCTGCTGACCTAAAATCTGTTCACTTTGACCATTGTTATAGCCTTGGGCTGAATCAAAGTGAACAATATTATTTTCTAAAGCAAAATTAATTGTTTGTTTACTATCCTCAAGTTTTTGATTGGGCCAGAATCCAAAAGAAGAACCAAATTGCCAACAACCTAGACCTGCTATCATTGCAACTCAGGTTCTTTTACATCAAGCTTGAAATCAAGCATTTTTTTATCTTCAAATATTGAATAAAGCGTGATTTCTTTACCTTCTAAAGCTGTTGGTAACCAAACATGATCATCTTCCCACATTTTATCATAAGGTATTGCATCAACATCACACCAAAACCCTTTGGCTTCGTCTGTTTCTACCAAAATTCCACTAAATTCATTACAAAAATAAACCTGCCCACGAAGACCAGTAGAGTGTAAAAATTGAAAATGAAGAATTCCCTTTCTTTTGAGATTTAATATATCAAGACCTGTTTCTTCTTTAAACTCTCTAATTGAAGCTTCTATTCCAGTTTCACCAGCTTCTATATGCCCACCAGGAGCGTTTATAAGACCAGATCCAAGTCCGGTTTTCTTTTCAATAAGTAAGACTTGGTCCTTTCCTGTTTCTTCATTTTTCCTAAAAAGATAAGTAATAACACAATCTTCTTTATATTCCCAATTGTTCCAGTCTATTTTGCTGACTTCTGTAGCTTTGCTGTCATCATCTTCTGGGATTTCTTCTTTTTTTTCTTCTGGTTTTTTCTCAGGATGATTCTCGTAATAACAATCAGTACAAGTATTTTCGTCTATGTTTATGATTTCAGTAAAATTCATTCTTTTACCACATTTACTACAATATAGTTTATAAGGCCAAACTTTTTCTCGGAGTATATAGCCAAGGAGAATTACTATTGCAAGAGAGGGAAATATCAGCCAAGTAGGCAAACTTTTTGCAAGAATTAAAATAAGAAAAATTTCAAAAAGGAAGGCTAGACACGCAATATAAACGGTAGAAAGTCTTTTTTTATCAACATTAAAAGGGCTTCTTCTTTGATAAAGATTAACCATTAAAATTCCAACAAGAAGCCATAAATATTCGTCACTGATTTTCTGTAAAATTTGTTCACCATTCATAAAAGTTACTGTACTTGGCATTCCTTTTCAAGTCAATAAAAAGAGAACTAATTTATTGCAAGTCCGTTTAATTTAGGGTAGTCTATAAATATTGGGAGGAAATGGATGAAAATTAATTCGTATATTGATCATACTTTGTTGGCAGCGGATGCTACTGAAGAAAAAATAAAAAAAATCTGTGATGAAGCAAAGGAACATGAATTTGCTAGTGTCTGTGTAAACACTTGTTGGACCTCTTATTGTGCTATGAAATTAAGAGATAGTGATGTAAGCGTTTGTGTTGTTGTTGGATTCCCTCTTGGCGCAATGGCAACGGTAGCCAAGGCTTTTGAGGCCTCTTCAGCTGTAAAAGATGGAGCTGATGAAATTGATATGGTTATCAATTTAGGATGGCTTAAAGATGGTAAATTTGATTTAGTTGAAAGGGATATAAGGGAAGTTAAAAAGGCCTGTAAAGGGAAACTTTTAAAAGTAATTATTGAAACTTGCCTTCTTACAGATGAAGAGAAAATTAATGCCTGTAAATTGGCAGTAAAATCTGGAGCTGATTTTGTAAAAACTTCTACGGGTTTTTCTACTTCTGGTGCTAAAGCTGTTGATGTAAAACTAATGAGAGAGACTGTGGGACCAAAAATTGGAGTAAAAGCCGCAGGAGGTATACATAATTACCAGCAAGCCGTTGAAATGATTGAAGCAGGTGCTACAAGAATTGGAGCAAGCTGTGGAATTGCAATAGTAGCGGGAGCTTCCGAGAATGCCAGTTTCTGAAAATAACTTAATTAATAATGATTTTTTGAAAAGTTTGGGGTTTCCATGTATTGAAATCCATGAAACTTTCTCACATTTTGATTTTTCTAAACCCGGAAGAAGGGTTTTGCTTATAGGCCCCATGGGTTCTGGTAAAACTGAGTTTTCAGCTAGAGTTTGGAGAGATGCTGCTATTGCACAAAAAAAAGGTGAGAAAGTAAAACAAATAACAAGCACAGGAATTATTGATAGAAGAAAAGTTTTCTTTGTAAGGAGTCAAATTGATAATAGTCGATTTGAAAATTATCCCGAGGATGCGCTTCCTTTTAGAAGTGGTTACATCCGCTGTGGAAAGAATATAGCAAAAATAACGGATTCTTTTGATTTGGAAAAGGTAATTGAGGCAAATCCAACAGTTGGAACCTATATTATTGACGAAGCTTCATTTTTTGATGAAAGACTTGCTTATGTTGTTAAGAATTACAGCCTTCAAAAAGGAATAATGTTCATTTTTCCAACATTAATCTTGAATTTTAGAAGAGATATCTTTAATTCTACGGCAAGACTTATGCTAGATATGGCTACAGATGTAATTCCAATAACTGCTTATTGTGAGCATCAACAATGTATGCGTGATGCATTTTATACCTATAGGTATTATTCGGTTGATAACCAAGAATGTCCTGCACTTTATTTTGACCCTTTGATTATAGTAGGTGGTGACAGTGAAAAAAACAGTTCTTCAAGCCCGAATTATGCGTCAAGGTGTGATGAACATCACTTTCTTCCAGGAAAAGAGTATACTTTCTTTGATTTGAAACCGTTGGGAGAAGCTGCAGCAAAAGGGGATGTTAAAGGCTTAAAAATGGAAGTGGGACTACTAAAAGATGATATTTATAAGTCAAAGCTATACAAAAATCTAAAAAAGAGTTATCAAGGAGATGAGAATGAGCAAATTTTTCTAAACTCCGTAAAACCTGCGTTTATTGCTGAAAAGGCTTTGATGTATTTGTTTGCTGAACAAAACCTTCTACAGGAAGAGCTTTTGGTAAAATTAGTTGATGAATTAAATTTAAATAAAGAGTACATGAAAGGAGTGCTTGCCGATAACAAGCGTTCAGTTTCTTTTGAACAACCGTTCTTATTTTAAGAAAAACAAATAAAAAGGACAATAATTGTTAAAAAAGAACAATTAAAAATTATATTATTAAGATAGCTTTTATTTATAGGAGGACTAAAATGAAAGAATTTATGGGAGAAAATTTTCTATTAAAATCTCAAACTGCTAAAAAACTGTATTTTGATTATGCTGCGGAAATGCCAATTTTTGACTATCATTGTCATCTAATACCTAGTCAAATTGCTGCGAACGAGCGATTTGAAACAATCTCACAGGCTTGGCTTGGGGGAGACCATTATAAATGGAGGGCAATAAGAGCTAATGGATATTCTGAAAGGGTTGAAGATCCTTATCAGCAGTTTCTTGTTTGGGCAAAAACGATGCCCGCTCTTATTGGAAATCCACTTTACCATTGGACCCATCTTGAACTTCAACGTTATTTTAATATAAAAGAACCTTTAAATGAAAAAAGTGCAAGAAGAATATATGAAGAAACCAATAAAAAATTAAAAGAGGATCCATCTCTTTGTGTTTTTGAAATATTTAAAAAATTTAAGGTTTATGCGGTGGGAACAACTGATGACCCTGCTGATGATTTAATATTTCATGGAAAAGCTAAAGATTTAACTGAAACGAAAATTCTTCCTTCTTTTAGGCCAGATAAAGCCTTAAATATTGATAGTCCAGATTTTGTTTCTTATCTTGAAAAACTTGGAGAGAGCGTTGGTTTTGAAATTAAAGATATTGATTGTGTTAAAAAAGCGCTTGTAAAACGACTTGATTATTTTGTTTTAATGGGCTGTAAATCTACCGATCATGGACTTTATTATCCTCCTTTTAGAAAACTGGATGAAAAGGAAGTTCAAAAGATTTTTAAGAAAGTTTTAAAAGGTGAAATTATAAACGAAGAGGAAGCAGAAGCCTATAGAACTAATATTTTGGTTTTTCTTGGAAAAGAATATCGCAAAAGAAATATAGTAATGCAACTTCATTTTAATGCAATAAGAAATACTAATTCAAGGATGTTTGAAAAACTTGGACCTGATACAGGTTATGATGCTGTATATGATGCTCCAGTTGCAAAAAAACTTTCCTTGCTTCTTGATGAAATGGAGAAGAGTGACGAACTTCCGAAGTGTATTATTTATTCGTTGAATCCAAAGGATTATTATTCAATAGCATCTATTATGGGAAGTTTCCAAGACTGTAAAACGCCTGGTAAAATGCAAATGGGTAGTGGATGGTGGTTTTGTGATCATAAGGATGGAATTGAAAATCAACTAGGAGTTCTTGGAAATCTTGGACTTTTAAGTAAATTTGTTGGAATGTTAACCGACAGTCGTTCTTTCTTATCCTATCCAAGGCACGAGTATTTTAGAAGAATTCTTTGTAATTACATAGGAACTTGGGTAGAAGAAGGTCAAATTCCAAACGATATGGAACTTTTGGGTGGCATGATTCAAGACATTTGTTTCAATAATGCCAAATCATTTTTTGCTTAAGAGTCATTTTTTATCTAAAGGTAGTGTAAATGCGCATTTTGCTCTATATTTTTTAAGCAAAAGCGCATAATTGGATTAATTTCTTTTATTTTATGTAAATTTTAAAGTTTCAATTGACTTGAGTTTCTTGTCATTGTAAAATAAATTACAAAATTAATAGGAGATACAAATGAAAAAACTTACTGTTGTATTGTTGGTATTGTTCATGGCTTGTACTTTTGT
>JBAYZQ010000114.1:0-7678 GCA_041672385.1 Sphaerochaetaceae bacterium
TAAAGCATCTGGATTTTCAAAAAACAGATTTACTGTAAGACTAAATTCATCTCTAAATTTATTTAAAACACCTCTAAAACCATAAACTTTTCCTTCCTCTAGCTTTCTATAAATATCATCCCAAAGATTTGTAAAAATAGTAAGATTAATGGTTCCATTAAAGTCACTAAGTTGAACCTTTGCCATTTTTTTATTTCTTTTAGTGGTAAGTTCATGAATTTCTTTAACTAGTCCTACAACTGTAACCTCAGCTCCCTCTATAAAAGTTTCCGGTTTCCCAATATTAATATGTACACATTTCTCCCATACTTTTCGGTGCAATTCAAGAGGATGTCCAGAAACATAGAATCCTAACATATCATATTCAAAGTCTAGCTTTTCAAGAAAAGAAAATTCTTCTTGTTCAACCATTTGAAAAGCTGTTTCAAAAATTTCATCATCTCCAAATAAAGATCCTTGTCCACTTTCTCTATCTTTTTCTTCATCTTTTACATATTCAACTGCATTAGAAATATTAAAAAGTAGGGTAGCTCTATTTTCTTCACAGAAATCAAAACATCCAGTTTTTATCAACGTCTCAAGAACTTTGGAATTCAAAACTTTTGTTCCAGATCGTCTTAAAAAGTCCATAAAATCATTATACTGTCCATTTTTTTCTCTTTCTTCAATTATACTTTCAAGAACAGCTGTTCCAACACCTTTAATTCCTGACAATCCATAAACAATTTTTCCATCTACTACGTTAAAATTCTTATCGGAACTATTAACAGAAGGTGGTAAAACTTCAATTCCCTTTTGTTTAGCCATTGTTACGTATTGATTAAATTTAACTGCATCATTTATTTCATTTGTAAGGTTTGCAGCAATAAATTCAACAGGATAGTTAGCTTTAAGATATGCTGTTTGATAAGCAATCCAAGCATAAGCAACTGAATGGCTTTTATTAAATCCATATTTACCAAATGGTTCAAGTTTTTCAAAAATTTCAGTTACATGTTGTCGGTCACGACCCATTTTAACTGCCCTTTCAACAAACTTAACCTTTTCTTTGATAAGCATTTCAACTTTCTTTTTTCCCATTATCTTTCGAAGAATGTCTGCTTCTCCTAAAGAGTATCCCGCAATTACCTGAGCAACTTTCATAACCTGTTCTTGATAAACAATTACACCATAAGTTCCTTTAAGAACTGGTTCAAGATCTGGATCAGGGTATTCAATTTTCATTTTACCATTTTTGCTATCAATATATTGAGGTATATTTGCCATTGGTCCTGGTCTATATAAAGCATTCATTGCAACAAGGTTTTCAATGCAATTTGGTTTAAGAGCTCTTAAATTGCTTTGCATTCCAGGACTTTCAAATTGGAAAACACAAAGAGTGTCACCTTCCCCAAACATTTTAAAAGTTGCTTCATCTGCTTCTGAAATTTTTGCAATATTAAAATCTGGAATTCTTTTACGAACCAAATTTTCTGCATTTCTTATAAGAGTTAGTGTTTTCAAACCCAGAAAGTCCATTTTTACTAGACCACAATCTTCCAAAACATCTTTGGTATATTGGGTGTTTATAGCTCCAGTTTTGGGATCTTTATAAAGTGGAACATAATTTGTAAGACTTTTTTGTCCAATTACAACGCCCGCAGCATGGACAGAAATATGTCTATTCAAGCCCTCAAGTCTAGAAGCTACATCAAAAAGCTCTTCATAAACTCCACCTCGCTTTTTTATATCTTGAAGCTCCGGAATAATTTCAAGGGCCACCTTTATAGTTAGTTTTCTACCATCTGGAACTACATCTGGTATCATTTTTGTAATTTGATTGGATTCAGCAATTGGAATATCCAAAACTCGTGCTACGTCTTTTAATACAGCTTTTGTTTTAAGTGTACCAAATGTAGCAATTTGTCCTACACGGTCTTTACCATATAGCTCGATTACATGATCAATGACTTTCCCTCGTCCCTCAAAACAAAAATCAATATCAAAATCGGGCATTGAAATTCTTTCAGGATTTAAAAATCTTTCAAAAAGAAGATCATATTTCATCGGATCAACATCGGTAATATCAATACAATAAGCTACAATTGAACCAGCCCCACTTCCTCGTCCAGGTCCTACAGGAATATCATGTTGCTTTGCCCAAAATATATAATCTCGAACAATAAGAAAATAACCTTCAAAATGCATGTGGGTAATTACACCGAGTTCATATTCAAGTCTTTCTAAATATTCCTTTGGATAATTTTTTCCATATCTATTTTCTAGTCCTTCATGGGCTAGGGAAGTTAACCAACTTTTTTCGTCTTTTTCATTTTGAGGTACCGGTGATTTTGGAAGCAAAGGCCCCGGAAATTCAATTTCCAAATGACACCTTTTAGCAACTTCAAGAGTATTGGTAATTGAATCTGGATAACTTTGAAAAAGTTGTTTCATTTCCTCTTCACTTTTCATATAAAATTCTTGGGTGGAAAAACGAAGCCTTTTTTCGTCCATTTTCTTTTTTCCCGTACCTATACAAAGAAGTATATCATGTGCATTTGCATCCTCTTTATCTATATAGTGAATATCATTGGTTGCAACACATTTTACTTGGTTTTTTTGCGCAATTTTATAAAGAAGTGGCAAAACTTTCTTATCTTCAGAAAGAAAATGATCTTGAAGTTCTATGTAATACCTATCTCCAAAAAGACCTTTGTAAAAATCAACAACTTCTTGAGCTTTGTCTTCTTGATCATTAAGAAGGGCTTGAGCTAATTCTCCAGCTAAACATGCACTCATACATATTAAGCCTTCACTGTGAGTAGAAAGTACTTCTCTATCAATCCTTGGTTTATAATAATACCCATCTATATATGCAATACTATTAAGTTCCATAAGATTATGGTAACCCTTATTATCCATAGCAATAAGAATTAGATGGTTTGTTTTTGAAGTGTGATCTTTTTTAGTTAAACCAGCTGCATCAATGTAAAATTCACAGCCTACTAAAGGATTAATACCTGCCTTTTTACAAGCTTTATAGAAATCAATTGCTCCAAACATATTACCATGATCGGTAATAGCTAAGTGTTCCATTCCCCATTGTTTACATTTGGATATATATTTTTCTATTGAAGCTGCCCCGTCCAATAAAGAAAAGTCTGTGTGATTGTGTAAATGAATGAATTCTGACATTTTTACTCCCATGTCCCTTATAATAGATTATCAATAAATAAAAATCCATAAGTGAAATTATTTTTATCTTTTATAGTATAAGTTCATAAAAATAACCTTTTATCTGTTTTCCCTCAACATAAAGCATACCATCTTCTTCTCCCTTTTTCATAAAACCCAGCTTTTCATAAAGATGTATTGCACTAAAATTATCCTGAGCAACTTTTAAATCTAACTTGTAAAGTTTTTTTTCTTTGCCAATACAAATAAGTTTTTTTAACAAGGCACTACCGATTCCTAAATTCCAGAATTCTTTTAAAACAGAAACGCCAATTTCTCCTTTTTTACTAAGTCTTGGCTTATCAGAAATTACAAGAGAAGAGCTTGCAATTATTTTGTTATCTGAATTTTTTGCTAACAAAAGACAACTTTGTGATAGTCTATATTTCTCTAATATTTTTTCTTCTTTTTCAACGTCATCTCCAAAACCTTCTTTTCCAAAGGTAAGATTGTTTGTTTCACTACCAATTTGTTTAAAAAAAATTAAAAGATTTTTAGCATCGTTCTTTTTTGCTTCAACAATACAAATTTCCATTTTTCTCCCCTTTTTTACAAAACCAATTGGTTAACTAATCTTAAAAGATTGTCCTATTAATGTAAAGAAAATTAAAATTTCTTAAATTTGAACCAAAAAAAACCCCTAGGAAAAAGGAGGTCAAACCTAGGGGGAACAAAAGGAGGTAGAGAAACAAAAAATTTGTTTGTCGCTCTATACAAAAAGAAAATACTACTAAAAAAAATAAAATTCAAGAGCTTTTATAAGAAAATTATAAAAACCAAAAAAAAATAATCAAGAATTACTAAATTTTTTAAAAAATTGAATAGGTTGATATCACTATTTCAAATTTTTCATTAATTTTTAACTAATTTTTCATTGAACTTGGTTGTCTTGTATTCTCAAGCACATCCCTCCAAAGAGCTCCTTCAGGATTTATGTGATTCCTATTTGAAACTGCTAGTTTTATTGGAATATTTACAAATCTATTATTAATCATACTTACTAAAGCTTGTGTTTTTCCTGCCATAGCTGCATGAACCGCATTTGCCCCAAGTCTTGCACAATAAATCGAGTCAAAGGAATTTGCAGGAGCACTTCTTATAATATAACTTGGATCAATATATTTAACATTTACAGCCATATTAATATTATTAAAATAATTGTTTATTTCTTGTTTTAAAAAAGAACCAATGTTTCCATACTGAACATTTCCTGACAAATCCTTTTCATCAGTCTTAGGTACCAACTCCTGTCCAGCACCTTCAGCAACAAGAATTACGGCATGCCCGCGGTCAATTAATCTTTTTTTCAAATGAATTAAAAGCCCATTATCCCCATATAAATCAAAGGGACTTTCAGGTATTAAACAAAAATTAACATCACTTTGAGCTAAAGAAGTATGAGCTGCAATAAATCCAGATTCTCTTCCCATAACTTTAACAAGACCAACTCCATTTATTGAATTTTTAGCTTCAACATGTGCTCCTTGGACAACTGGAACAGCCATTGAAACAGCTGTATTAAATCCAAAAGAAGTTTGAATAAAAGATAAATCATTATCAATTGTTTTTGGAACACCAACCACCGCAATTTTTAAACCACGTTTTTCAACCTCAGTTCCAATATCAAAAGCACCCCTTAAAGTACCATCGCCACCGATGCAAAAAAGAATATTCACATTTTGCCTTTCAAGAGTATCAACGATTTCGACTACCTGGTCTCCACCACCTCTGGCAGAACCAAGAATAGTTCCACCTCGCTCTTGGATATCATCAACAAAATCAGGGTCCATTTCTAAAAAAGGATATTTCAATCCAGCAAGTAACCCTTGGTAACCATATTGAATACCACTGATTCGTCTTACCCCATATCTAAACCATAAACATCTTACTATTGCTCTGATTACATTGTTGAGTCCAGGACAAATTCCTCCACAAGTACATATTGCTGCATGAACATGTGTAGGATTAAAATAAATTTTTTGCCTAGGCCCTGCTACTTCAACAACATCTTCAAACTTGGGACTAACTTTTCCCTTTTCGTTAATTTTGGTATCATTACTAAATAAAATTTTCTGTTCGTCGGAAACATAGTTTGCCAAACCATCTCCGTTTTCAATACTCATCACAATGGGAGAGTCAATCTTAGCCACCCCTAAAGTTTTGATAGTAAAATCATATAATCCACTAGCCATAAATCCCTCCAAAAAATGCATACTCCACTCAAATATATTCTTATTTTAACTTAAAGTCAAAAGCTTAGCTATTTAAAAAACCTATCTGCAGCTTCAAAGATAAGAGAAAAAAGACTTTGAAGATTTTCTTTGTCTATGGAACAATAAGCAATTCTAAGATAAGAATTTCCTTTTTCATAAAAGCTAATAGTACCAATTTGATATTCTTTCAACAAAAACTCCCTAAAAATTTCTCCATCTCTAACAACTTTAAAACACATAAAATAACCAGAATTAAACTCTAAAGGTTTGAGGAAAGTATTTGTGTTATTTAAGAGGAAGTTTTTTATTATATTATAACGAGTTCTCATCTCTTCAAGAACCCAGTCTTTTGCAACTTGAAGACCTGTCTCGTCAGATAAAGCATCAATTAGTAAGGACTGACTTACCTTAGAAGAACTAGAGACTGAGCTTCTAATACAGCTTGCTGTCTTTTCTTTCATTACTTGTTCAATGATAGAATTAAAGTTCTTGCTTGCATAAGTAATAAAGCCAATTCTAAGCCCCCAAGATAAATTTTCTTTTGTAGCTCCATCAATTTTGATAGCCAGAAGGTTTTCATCTAGATTACAAAGTAAAGCAAATAAAGATTGAGAGAAACAATTTTCATCATAAAATAGTCCAAAATAAGCATCATCACATAAAACTAAAACTTTTTGTCCAGTTTCAGCTCTTTTTTTTAAAATCATTGCAATCCTTTTCATTTGAGCTTCGCTAGGAGTAAATCCAGTAGGATTATTTGGAAAATTAAAAAGAATCTTAATAAACTTAGTTTTTCCATAAGTCCTATCAATAGTTTTTTCAAAATCTTCATCAATATTCAATATATCAAAAGTAGCAATTTTGGCTTTAAGATTTTCCTTTATTAAAAGATCGTAGTTGTCCCAGTAGGGACCTCCAATTAATACCGTATCATCACTACCAATAAAAAGTCTTGTACAAATGCTAAGAGCATGCGTTAAACCAGAAGTCACAATAGGAAGTGAAAATTCCTGAGTTTCAAGTAAAGGATTTTTCTTTATAAGATCCTTTTTCCAAAGTTTTCTTAATTTCATTTCTCCTGTGCAAGGTGCATAACAAACAACTTGATTTTCTTCAAACCTAGTAAAGTTTGAAAGGAGTCTTTTTTGATAAAAAGGTTTCCCATTAATTCTTGAAAGACCTACAGTCGCATTGTATTTTCCACTTTTTTCTTTTGCTTCTTCCGCTTGCCATACAATTCCTTTAGGAAAATATACACTTTTCCCATATTCAGACATTCCTTGATAAAAAATAGTCTTTTCTATTTCCTTATTTAATTGATTAGCTTCTTTATTCATTAAAATAACTCCGGTTGTAATTTGTCTTCTATTTTCTCTTGTTTGGCTTCTTCATCAATCATAACCAAAAATTCTTTTTCATTAATTACTTTAGTTCCCAGTTTCTCCGCCTTTTCAAGTTTGCTTCCAGCATTCTTTCCTGCAAGTAAATAAGTTGTTTTTGAAGTAACCGAAGTAGTAGTTTTACCACCTCTCTTTTCTATAAGATCAAAAATTACCTCTCTTGAAGAAAAGGTATCAAAACTTCCTGTTACACACCAAATCTGCGAGTCAAAAATTTGTTCTGTTAAAGGTTCATCGTTTTCAACAATCTGGAATTGAAGCCCTATTTCTTTAAGTTTTTTTATTAAAGTTTGCATTCTTGGATCTTTTAGGCTATCGAAAAGCAACTCAACAGTTTTTTCCCCAATTTGTTTTATTTTTAAAAGCTTTTCATAATCACCACTTTTTGCCAATTCTAGAAGCTTATCTATATCACTATAACCTTCCTTTATGAGAAGGTCGACCGCCTTTTTGCCAATTTCTGAAATGCCCAAAGACACAAGTACTTTATTAAAAGGAGTCTTCTTGCTTTCTTGTATTCCTTTAATTAAGCTATCAACTTTTTTTCTCCCAAAACCCTTTGTTCCCAAGAGTTTATTATAATCAAAAAGATAGAGATCTTCGATATTTTTAACCACCCCCATTTCATAAAGTTGCTCAACAGTCCCCGGTCCAAAACCTTCAATATTCATTTGAGATTTTCCAACAAAGAAAGCTAACCGGCCTTTGGCTTGACTTGGGCAATCAAAGTTTGGACAAAAATTATGAGCACCTTTTTTTATCAAGGGGGTATTACAAACCGGACAATTTTCGGGAATCTTCCAAGTAGTATTTCCCTGTTCATTTTTTTCAGTTACAACTTCCACAGCGGGA
>JBAYZQ010000115.1:0-7615 GCA_041672385.1 Sphaerochaetaceae bacterium
TTCTCCTATTATTGCCATTGATAGCTATATAAAAAAAATTAAAGATTCTTCAATTCTTTCAGATAAAGAAATTGAAACTCTAATAATCAGAATAATTCAAATATTAGAAGAAAAAAAAGAAGAAAAAAGTGGTCTTTATGAAACCTTTTTACAACCAACTGATGATACAATAAAATATCCTTATTTAACCTATAACAACGTCTTAGTTTGGAAAAATTATAAAATACTGGAAAGTTGGAATTTTCAAAATGAAAAAGAGAAATGGAAAAACCTAGCTCTTAAAATTAAACAAGCAATTAATAAAAATTGCATAAAAGAAATTGAAAATATAAAACAATACGTTTGGTCTGTTGATACTAATGGAAATTTTGAAATTTATGATGAACCACCTGGAAGTTTAATACTTTTGCCAGTCTTTGGTTTTTGTAGCAAGGAAGATAAAATTTACATCAATACCTGCAATCGAATTAATGACCCCTCTTACCGGTACTCCTTTTCTAACAGCCCCTTTGGAGCCATAGGTTGTGCTCATGCACCTCATCCTTGGATTCTCAGTTTAGCGAATTCAATCAGAGTTAATCATGATGAAAGTTCAATTAATAAATTAATGAATTCTAATATGGACGGCAAAATTGCTTGTGAAAGTATTGACGAAAACACAGGAGAATGTACCACAGGAAAGGCCTGTGCCACCTGTGCTGGATACTTAGCTTATGCATTATACCAAGAAAGGAAAAAGTATGAATGAAAAATTATTAACTTATAGTCCATGGAAAATTGAAACAAGAAAAATAAATTCTGAAAATCAAGATTTCTTTGAAAGCATATTCTTTCAGGGAAATGGAAAAATAGGAATGCGTGGATTTCTTCCAGGTGATAGAACAGAAAAGACCAGCCATGGAATTTTTAAAGCTGGAGTTTATGAAGAATTAAAAGAAGGGATAACAGACCTAGTTAACTTGCCTGATCCCCTAGTAATAGAAATTGGAATTGGTGATGAGCTTTATCGAACCCAAGAGGCTATCAATCTTGTGCAAGTTCTTGATATGGAAAAAGGAATTCTTACAAGAAGCTGGTCTTGGAATGATGTTGATTTTTCCGCGGAACGAATACTTTCCTTTAAGAAAAAAAATTGTCTAGCCATAAATATTAAGATTAAAGCCAATCAAAACATAAACAATTTTTCAATAACTCGTCTTATAGATGGAAATGTTTTTAATCTTCCAATAAATGACGATCAAGCAGTAAAAAATCAAGAAGTTCAAAAACTTATTGAAAATGATAAGGTTAATTACGATGATAAGGCTCTTTCTCTTGAATCTCATACTATAAAAAACTCTTTTTTCATAAATAATAGCGGGAGTTCAAGTTCATTAGAGTCAATTAAAGGTGAAGTCTTAGCCTCAAAAAATACTGTTGAGAGAAGATTTTCCTTAAATCTTGAAAAGGGGAAAGAATACACTTTTTCATTTTTTAATATAGTTGAAACTTCAAAAGAGAAAATAGATTATAATCAAGTTTTAAGTAAGGTTAAGATTTTAGCCTCTGAAGGCTTTGATCGATTCAAAAAAGAATCACAAGAAGCCCTTAAAGATTTGTGGAAAACTTCAGATATTAAAATTGATGGCCCAATAAAAGATCAATGTGCCTTAAGATATTCCATTTTTCAATTACTCCAAAACTGTGACAGTAATAATGATAATGTTTCAATAGGAGCCAGAGGTTTGACCCATTCAAGATACAAAGGTTGTTACTTTTGGGATACAGAAGTTTTCATGTTACCTTTTTATTGTTTTACTCAAAGTGAAGCTGCATCTAACTTGTTAAATTTTAGATTGAATAAACTTAAAGCTGCAGAAGAGAATGCAAAAAAATTAAATCTTTCGGGTGCGAGATACCCTTGGATGTGTTCTATTGATGGAAGCGAACAATGTGAAACCTGGGACACAGGAAAATGTGAAGTCCATATTACTAGTGATATTGCTTGGGCCATGGATTACTTCAATCAAGTATCATCATTGTTGAATCAGGATAAAGTGAATGAATTTTATTATCAAACAGCAAAATATTGGGCAAGCCGTTTTACTTTCATAGAGGAAAGCAATAGTTATGAAATGCTATTTGTAAAAGGTCCTGATGAATACTCTGGAGTTACAAAAAACAATACTTTTACTACAAAAATGGCCCTTAATAATATTAGACTTGCTCTTGAAAATTGTAAAATTGACGAAGAAGAAAGAACTTTATTTAACCAAATAATTCAAAAAGCAAAAATTCCACGTTTTGAAGACAAAGGAATTTTTAAAGAAGATGATCTTTTTGAATTACTTGAACCAATTGATCTTGAGAAAATAAAAATCAGTAACGAGCCACTTTACAAAACTATTTGTTTTGATCGACTTCAACGTTATAAAGTAATAAAACAGCCAGATGTAGTATTGTTATCTTTATTAATGCCAGAATTATTTTCTGAAAAAGAAAAAAGAGAAACTTGGAACTACTATGAACCTTTAACTGCCAATGATTCCACTTTGGGGTGGGCAATACACGCTGAAGCAGCTTTTCAATTAGGACTTCAGGATAAAGCGAATTCCTATCTTGAAAAAGCTTTATTTATTGATCTTGAAAATAAAATGGGGAATACAGGTTTTGAAGGACTTCACATTGGTGCTTGTGGAGGTGCCTGGAGGGCTGTAATTCTTGGTTGTGCGGGTCTTAAAATTAAAAATGGTAAACCTACTTTTTATTCACATTTACCTAAAGGATGGAAGTCTATGGAATTTATAATTAAGGTAAAAGAAGAAGAATTTAAAATAAAATTAGAAAGCAAAAATTAAGAGGGCTTATTAGGGTTAAAAGAAGTTTATAAGTTATTATCATTCAATACTAGATTGAAGAAATCTATCATATTAGAACCTACATCTAACTTTACTTCTTCAGGAGTATTGGCCCATTCTTTGGAGTTTTTTAAAGCATTTTGAATATTTGGTAAGTATTCTTTTTTGAAAATTACTTCAGAAACATATTTTTGATGATGATTCGTTTTTGATAGTAATTTGCTTACGTACGTATGTTTATTCGAAATTTTAGGATTGTTAATAAAGTTATTTTTATTTTCTTTATATTCTTTTTTGGGATTGTAGGTATGGAGCAATAAAAAGAATTCAAAACATGGATTTGAAAGGAAGTACTTATAACCCCTCTTTTCACATTCATTTAAAACTTTTTCTAAAACTATTCGTAAGGGATTATTTTTACCTTCAGTATCAACAACAATACAATATATGTCTTCTTCTGCTTTAGCTTCTTTTATGTATTTTTGATATTCTATATCATAGTTTGCAGTTTTTAATGCAACGTCAATTTTATTTCTTTCTTCCATTGTTAAAAGAGTTTTGTTATCTAAATATTGTTTTATTTTACCAATTCCTAAGGTCTTAACCAAATTAGAAAGATCACAAATATTATCTAATAAAGTAGTTTTCCTTGTTTCTACACATTCTTCAAGTAATTCTAAAACAGAGTACGGATCAGAATTAGTATCAATCCTTTTGATTGTTTCAATTCTAATATTAGAATTAATTCCTATTTCAATTTTGTACTTTTCAAGAAGATTAAAGTAATTTATTTCAGTTTCCTTCCCCTCAACAGAAAGCCAAATAATGCTTTTGGGTAAGCGAGACGGTTCTTTTCTATCAAAATTATTATATGATAACCTATAATTACTCATTTTTTTGTCCAAGATCAATATTTTGTTTTAATATTGGAATTGCTCCATACCTCCCTAATAAGTAATCTTTACCAATGTTTTTATCACATCTTACTTTGTAGTCACTTAGAGAATAGAGCTTGCTTGAATGATCCTTTTCTCTTTCAATAAACCATATTTCATCTTGTCTTTCTAATTCTAGATCCATTAGCAATATGTCGTGAGTTGTAAAAATTAGTTGAGTTTTTGCTTTATTACTTGAATCCATAAAAGTATTATAAAAATTTTGAGCAAGTTTTGTATGTAAGCTTTGATCTAATTCATCAATCAGTATTAAATGGTTTTCATTTATAATCGAAAGTAGTGGGAGTAAGTCAAATATTCTTTGGGTTCCATCGGACTCATCGTTAAATTCAAAATAATCATCTTTGTTCCCATGATTAAAAGTAATAGTTTTTGCAATAGGTTCAATATTTTTACTATTTTCTTTATTTTGTATTAGATAAATGTTTTTTCCTTTATTGAAAAGGATTGTATTTTTTGGATTAGTTTTTAAATCATTAATAATATCTTTCTTAATAGTTTCTTTTGCTTCATTTGGAATACCTTCGAATACCAAATCAAGATCTTTTACTTTAACAGCAGAAGATTCAATACCGGTATCAAGTTCACTTAAAATACTCAATAAATTATCATTATCTGTTGAAATTGTTTTAAAGCCCCAACTTCTATTATGTGTGGTTGGATATATTACAATAATTTTTTTAAACCAATCCATTATTTCTCTTAAAATATTACATTCATTTATATCTGAAGTTCTTTTGGATAAATCGTTTATTATTAGGAGATTAGACATTTCATTCTTTTTAAAATCTTGTAAGTAAATATTAAATCTTTCTAGATTTTGACCATCACTAATTTTTAAATTGGAAGTTATATCTAGATTGTTTCCATTTTGTTCTTTTGAGAAAATAATATTTTCCTTGCCGGTAGTATCAATAAGCCATTCACTGATGATTTGGTTTGTGTTATAAGAAATGGCAAATCCATAAGAGTAATATCTTTCTTTTATTTCTAAATCAAACTGAAAGATTCCCGGTTTGTTTTGGTAGCTTTTATCTATTCTAAAATATTTTTTATCAGTATTGATTCTCGAAGTATCACCTTTAAGAACAAGGTGTTTTGCAAAATCAATAGCTTTTATGAAATTTGATTTTCCACTCGCATTAGCTCCAAATAATAATGCAGATCTTAAAATTCTATTATTTCCAAATGCTTTTAAGTGGTTTTGTAATCTATTTGATTTATTGCTTGCCATGGATAAAGATTGAGTCTCTTTAAAAGAAAGAAAATTGTTTACGGAAAATTTAATTAACATTTTATTTCTCCTTTGTGTTCACATTATACGATAATTCGTAATAAAAACAAGTAAAATAAACTAAAATATATAAAAATAACAAAGTTATTACTGAAAAATCGTTATAAACTGAAATATATGATGCGTTTAAATTTTTCTAAAAATATAATTTTCTGCTTTTTTAGTATATTTAAGGCCTTTCATTTTGTTTTGTACAATATCTAGATTAATTTTCTTTTCTTTTTGTAACTTAAAATATTCATCTAATTTAGTGCTTTTTATTATGTTATTTTCAACCACGCCAATAAATTTAAAATCACTATCAAATTTAGCTAAAGTAGCATCACCATGACTATCGTTGCATAATAAAATACCATTTGACCTTAAATACTTTTTAGTAGCTTGGCCAACAAATCCAGCATATTGAGAAATGATTAAATCAACTTTATCTATATCTAATGTTTTTGAATAATCTTCCCCAATAAAATTCAATTCACAACGAGAAGAGTATTCTTTGTTATTTTCTAAAAATGAATTGATTTCATCAATGTTTTTGAAGAACTTAATCGCACCTTTGAAGTTATCAATATAAGTGACTTTGGGAATAACTAAAGAAGGATCAATATCTATATGGGATCCAGGGTAAAGGGCAACTTTGATATTAAATTCATTTGCTATTAATCTATAAAGATTTAACCTGTTACCAGTTTTATTTACATATTGTTGATACTCATTAATATATTTGTTTGTCACGGATTCCCCCTTTGAATTCTTAAATATTATGGCCTTTTCTTTTTGAATAATGAAGGATAGGTATTCCTTCTTCAATAGTATATTTATCTATAAATTGGACATTCCCTTATGCTTGTTTTTTTTCTCTTGTTGCCAATAAATCTTGTTTAAAGGGAAAATCTTTGACAAGGTCCTATTTGAAACATTTATTACCCATAACTACGATATCAATAGTATTCATAAACTTTTCAAAATTTTGAGTTTTTCGGTATTTAAGGAATTATCTCCATCTCCTTTAATCCACTCAAAGCTTCCCTTTTCAGAAGCAATAAAACCGTCTAGACTGATGGCTATATTTAATATTATCTTACCTTCCATTTTTCTTATCTCCTTTGCCATTTATATCAACAGTATACACTATTTTTTTAAGGATTTTTTTCGATATATTCGGACAATAATCCCTATGATTTACTCGCCAGAAAATAAAAGAAATTATTTTCCTTGACAGATTATGAAAGTTGAGGTTACAATTACTTAAACGCTTAAGTTGGGAGAAAGAAAAGTAATGACTGTCAAAAGAATTAGCATGAAAGACATAGCAAAGGAAGCTGGAGTATCAGTTGCAACTGTTTCCTATGTAGTAAATAAGCGTAAAGACCAATCAATTGCTAAAGCTACTATTGATCGTATTGAAGATGCAGTTAAAAAACTTGGTTATGTTCCTAACATGGCAGCCCGTTCTTTGGTTGGAAACCAATCTTATCTTATAGGAGTTGTAATTCCACAGACTGAACCAGGAAAACAATTCATGTTTTCAAATCCTTTTTATGGAGAATTACTTTCAAGTATAGAATTCAATAAGAGTAGCTGGTTATCATATTTTAATTAGTGGAACTGATATCAACCAAAGCTATCTTGAAATTGCCAATAAAAGAAGTCTAGATGGAATAATAATTGTTGGTATTCAACCAGAAAATTACTACAAAGAATTGAAAAATTCACAGATTCCAACAGTCCTTATTGACTGTTATTGTAAAGATTTACCTTTTATGAAAATTTCAACTTCTGATAGAAAAGGTGCTAAGATTGCAACCCAGTATTTAATTGACAAAGGACATAAGAAAATTGGATTTGCTTCAGGTGTAATTTCTAATAACGGAGTTACCTATGAAAGATATCAAGGTTTCAGTGAATCGTTAAAAAATGCAGGTCTTAAGGTAAATAAAAATTACATTTATCCTGGAAATGTTTCTCAGGAATATGGAAGACAACTTGCTTTTGAAATTGCAAAACAAAAAGACAGACCAACAGCAATATTTGCATGTGCTGATATTATTGCAATTGGACTTATTAATGGCTTTAAACACACAGGAATAAAAGTTCCTCAAGATATTTCAATAATTGGATTTGATGATACCTGGCTAGCCAAAGATTGTGATCCACAACTTACTACCATAAAACAGGATGTTGCAATAAAAGGTGAAAAAGCTATTGAGATGTTAATAAATAAAGAAAAGAACAAAAAGGAAATCATCCTTGATGTTGAATTGATAATTAGAGAATCAGTTAAACAAATGGAGGTAGAATAAAAGGAGAGAAAAAAATCCCGGAAAATTTTGACGGTTCCCGGGAAACAAGATTATGTTGTAAAGATTACTTTACTTATTAAGTATAGTAAATTCGCCATTTTTTGTATACGGTCTTTTGACCAATAAAAAAAGAGGAAATTATGAAAAATTTGAATTTAAAAAAAACATTTGTGATGTTAACTATTTTATTACTGTTAACTGGCTCCATTTTTGCCCAAGCGGAAACTG
>JBAYZQ010000116.1:0-7560 GCA_041672385.1 Sphaerochaetaceae bacterium
ACCTGGGTTTCTGGTGAAAAACTTCCATCTGAGAAAAGTCTCTGTGAACAGTTTGACGTAAGCCGAATAACAATCCGTTCTGCTTTGGATAGATTAAATGCTCTAGGAATTATTGAAACTAGACATGGTGAAGGTTCTTTTGTTAAGGAAGTAACTGCTGATAATTTTATGCTTTCGCTTTATCCTCAGATTGTTTTAGATCAGGCAAATATCAATGAACTTCAAGTAATGGAATATAGGCAAATTGTTGAGTGTGGTACTGCTTCCTTGGCAATTGATAAATACGAAGAATCAGATCTTGACGAGTTGGAAGAATTATTAAAAGAAATGGAAAATTCTAAAAATGATTATCGACAATTTGCAATAAGTGACTATAAATTTCATAAGAAGCTTGCAACATTAACTAGAAACTCTTTGATTTGTACAGTTTTTGATATGTTAAATCAACTTTTGCAAGATTCTGTCATGAATATTGTTCCTGCAATAGGGACGGATAAGGGTATTTATTATCACCATAAGATTTTACTTGCGCTTAGAAATAAAGATAAAGAGGGCATTAGCAGTATTATGCATAAGCATATTCAGGAGAATATTGATTATTTGAAACAAAATATTTAAAATTATTTTATAAAACTTGTATGACAACATACAACCAAAAAGGAGATATATATGAAACCACAAGAATTTAGAAAAATCTGTAAGGGTGTTTTTGTAATGATGACAACACCTTTTCACGAAGACCGTACTTTGGATTTAGAAGGGGTAAGGACCCATGTTAAATATATTCTAGGTGAAGGTATTAAAACAGGAAATGGAGTTCTAGTACCAGTAGGAAGTACTGGTGAATGTCCAATGATGACTCTTGAAGAGAAGAAGTTGGTTATGGATGTTGTTATGGAAGAGGCTAAAGGTCTTGTTCCTGTAATGCCAACTTGTAATTCATGTGATACAAGGGAAGCGATTGAAATGGTTCAATACGCTGAAAAAATAGGTGCAGCAGGCGTTATGTGTAGTCCTCATTACTATTGGAAACCAACCTATGGAATGCTTTATGAACATTTTAAAGCAATAGCAGATTCAACAAATCTTGGTATTGTAATTGACAACTGTAATTTTGCAACTGGAGCAGATATTAGCGTATCCAGTTTAGAGAAACTTGTTGAAGAAATTCCACAGATTATTGGATTTAAGGAAAACAGTAGCGATATTGGAAAGTGGGATGAAGAATGTCGTATTCTTGATTCTAAAGTCAATTTCATTGCTGGAAATGCTGATTGTCATTGGCCTTATGTGGCTTTGATAGGTTCAGTTGGAATGATTAGTGCAATGGCTAATTTTATTCCTGCAAGAGTGCTTGAAATTTGGGAAGCCTGTGAAGAAGGAGATTTTTTCAAGGCAAAAAAACTACATAGAACACTTATGCCTATTAGTCTTTTTAACTCTAGAATTGCATCGGAGAAATATAAATCTTTCATAAAAGAAATGATGATGTTAATGGGGATTCCTGCTGGTCCAACAAGATTGCCTCTTGTTCAATTATCAAGTGAAGAAAAAGAAAAAGCTAAAGAAGTTGCATTACAATTAAATCTTATTAAATAAATGGAGTTTATAAATAATGGTTGATAATAATATTTCAGAAAATACAGTATTAGCTATCCAGAATGTTTCAAAACTCTATCCTGGTGTTATGGCTGTAGATAATATTACCCTTGATTTTAAGAAGGGAGAAATTCATGGTTTAATCGGAAAGAATGGTGCGGGTAAGACTACCCTAGTTAGTATTCTTTCCGGAGTTATTTCTCCTACCTCTGGGCTTTTGATTTTTAAGGGAAAAGCTTATAAGTCTTTTTCTAGAATGGAAGCAAAAAAGTTTGGAATTGACATAGTAACACAGGAACCTGAAATAATTCCTGAAGCAACTGTATATGAAAGTTTTTTCCAACCTGATTATCCAATGAAAAATGGTTGTATTGACTGGAATTTTATGAAAATTAAAGTCAAAGAAATTTTAGACAAAGTAGGAATTAATGTAAACGTAGAAATGAGAATGAAGGATTTTTCAATTAGCCTTCAACAGTTATTTGCAATTATAAAAAGTTTCTATCTTATAAAAGCACCATTGATTATTCTAGATGAATCTTCAGCCTCTCTTTCAGAAAAAGACAGGGATGTTTTATTTAATATTATTGAAAAGAAGAAATCTGAGCATTCAATAGTCTATATATCGCATAGAACTGATGAAATTTTAAAAATTTGTGATGTTTTGACTGTTTTGCGTGATGGAAAAGCTGTTTGTACTGAATCTGTAAAAAACTTAACGGAAGATAACATTTCTCAGTTCATTGTTGGTTCTTCAAAAACATTTGAAGAAACAGAAGTTCTAAAGAATACCAATTCTACCGATGAAGTGATTTTAGAACTTGAGAAGCTTGGTATATTCAAAAAATTCTCTGACATAAATCTCAAATTGCATAAAGGTGAAGTCGTAGGTTTGGCGGGTTTAAGAGGTAGTGGTAGAACTGAAATAATGAAAGCAATTGCGGGAATTGACCCCTTTGAAGAGGGTGTAATGAAGTTAGAAGGGGAGAGAAAAAAATTCTACAAACCTAGTGACTCCATAAACTCTGGGATTGTTTATCTTCCTGAAGAAAGAGAAAAAGAAGGAATTATAGATGTATTTAGTGTAAAAAAGAACCTAAATTTGGTTCAGTTCGACAACTTAAAAAATAGATTTAGATTTCTTGATAATAAAAAAGATAGTAATGCAGCAGAAGAATTAATAAAAAAGTTTGAAATAAAATGCGCTACTTCTGAACAAGCAATTAGATATCTTAGTGGTGGTAACAAACAGAAGGCTGTATTTGGGAAAATTTATTCAATTAGTCCTAAAGTTTTTCTTCTTGATGAACCTACAAAGGGAATTGATATTTCAACAAAAGGTATTTTGCTTAGAATGATTCGAAAAGAATTAACTCAAAATGCTACAATTTTGCTATCCGCGCCTAGTCTTGAAGATTTGATGATTGCTTGTGATCGAATTGTTGTTCTTTTCAAAGGGAAAATTTTTAAAGTAATTGAGAAAAAAGATTTTGATGAACAGAAACTGTTTTTAGCTGTTCAAGGTGTAAAGTAAAAAGGAGAATTAAAAAACATGTTTACTAATGTGAAACTAAAGGTGATAGATAATCTGATTTGGGTTATACTTCTTATTCTAATAATTGTTAATGGAATTATTACTCCAAGATTCTTTTCAGGTGCTAATTTTATAAATATTTTTTATCATTCTGTTGTTCTTGGTTTTTTAATTATGGCTGAATCCCTTTGTCTTATGACTGGAAATTTTGATTTGTCAATTGAGTCAAGTATTGCCTTTGCACCTGCTATAGGTGTTCTTTTAATGACTCAGTGGATTCCAGGATTTAATCCATTCTTATCAACCATTATCATACTCATAATTGGTGCTTTGATTGGTTTGTTTAATGGAAGCATGATTTCCTATCTAAAAGTTAATCCTTTCCTTCAAACTCTTTCTGTTAACATAATTCTAAGAGGATTGACCTATAAACTAATACCTATGTCCATCTTTAAATTACCTAAATCCTTTACTTTTTTGGGTAGTTATAAAATTTTTGATGTAATTCCTCTAGCTGTTATTATTATGTTGCTGGGTTTTTTACTTATTCAATTTGTACTTTCCTATACAAAATTTGGTAGAAATGTTCTTGCCATTGGTGGAAATGAAAGGGCAAGTTTTATTAGCGGCATCGATACAAGAAAAGTTAAAACAATTACATTTATGTTAAGTGGGATTTTAGCTTCTTTTGCTGGAATTCTGGCAATTGGTCGTCAGATGTCTCTTACAAATAAAATAGGTGAAGGTCTTGTATTTATGGCTTTTGCAGGATCAGTAATGGGAGGAGTAAGTCTTGACGGTGGTGTTGGGAATGCTCTTGGTATGTTAGGTGGTGTTTTAGTTTTAGGTGTTATCGACAATTCTTTGACCCTTTTAGGAGTGGATGCATTTTTGGTCTATGCGGCAAAAGGCTTGTTAATTTTTCTTGCCATACTTCTTGATAATAGCAAAACCAACCTCCGTGAAAAAATCATTTTAGATGAGGAAAAGAGAAAACTTAGTTTAGGCATAAATAATTAGTTAAGAAAAGGTTTTAATTCTTAATTGAAAATTTATAAATACCTGTTTAACAGGAAAAAGGAGTAAATATGAATAATCGTATTTTAAAAAATGTGTTAATCGTATGTTTGCTGGTTTTAATATTAGTTCCAGCACAACTATTAGCTGAGGGGCAAAAGGAGTCACAAAGTGAAAAGGATCAACTAACTTTTATGATGATTTCAAGAGATATTACAGATCCCTTTCATGCTTTGATTGCAGAAGGAGCTCAAAAAGCTTGTGATGAAATTGGTGCAAAGTTTATTTTAAAAGATTCAAACAATGATTTAACTACTCAACTGAATCTTATTGATACCGCTATTACTATGAAGGTAGATGGGGTTGCAATAAATTCTGTAGATTCAAAGGGAGTTATTCCAGGAGTCATGGCATTAAACAATGCAGGAATTCCAGTTGTTGGATTTGATATTGTTCCTGAAGGTGGAGAACTTGTTGGAGCAATTGGTGTTGATAACTATAAAGTTGCACGCGATGGAGCAGTTATTTTGGGTCAGCTTCTTGAAGAGAAATATAATAATAATATTCCTGAAGATGGCGTAATCTTAAATATTCAGGGTGCTATTGCAATTTTAATTGCACAACAGAGAAGTGATGGATTTACTGATTACATAAGTGAAAAATATCCAAATCTTACAATTGCCTCAGCTCCAGGAAACTTTAATCCAACTGATGCAAATAGGGTAACATCTGATTTACTTACCAGATATGGTGATAGAGTAATTGGAATTAGCCTTTGTACTGGTTGTATGGCAGATGGTGTTGATGCTGCTTTTGAAAGTTCTGGCTATTCACTCAAAGACGTAATTTTTGTTGATAACGGTGCTTTCCCAGTAGATTTAGATTTGATTAAACAAGGAAAACTTGATTCAAATGTAATTATTCCATGTTCTGCACAAGGAGATTTGTCAGTTAAGCTTTTATATTGGTCTGCAACAGGACAAACTGATAAATTGCCTAAACCAGGTCAGATTTTGAATGAAGAGGGTGCCGTTTGGGGACCAGCAGAAGTAGTTGCCGGTGATGCAGGTCCAATTGTTCAGTTAAATTGTAGCATGCTTTGTCCACAGGACGTTGATGTTGATGATATGTCATTATTTGGAAATGAATATCAAGAATGGCAGGCACAACAAAACAAGAAATAATATTATTTTTAGATTCCGTTTCCCTTTTTGGGAAACGGAAATTAAGAGGGAAAAATCATGAGATTTGAGAATAAAAAAATTTTAATTACTGGATCCTCAAGTGGCATTGGAAAGGAACTAGCGATAGCTTTTGCCAAAGAAGGCGCAGATATTGTTGTGAATTATTCACATAGAAAAGAAGAAGCTGAAGCAATTGGTGAAGAAATTAGGAAAATTGGACGAGATGCTCTAGTTATTAAAGCCGATGTTTCAAAAAAAGCTGAAGTAGAAGCAATGGTTGAAGAAGCTTGGAATTATTTTGGAAAAATTGATGTGTTGGTGAGTAATTCTGGTATTACAACTGAATGTTCCCTCTTAAATCTTTCTGAAGAAAAATGGAATGAAATCTTGGGTGTAAATCTTAATGGGACATTCTTTTGTGATTCTGCGGTTGCCAGAAAAATGGTAAAGTTTGGAATCAAAGGACATATCATTAATATTTCATCTTCCAATGCTTTTTCAGTAGAAGTTAATAGAGGAGCTTATAACACCTCAAAAGGTGGAGTAAATTTATTAACACAATCTTTTGCTGCTGAACTTGGACGTTTTGGTATCCATGTGAATGCTGTTGCCTATGGTTCCATTTCTGGAACAAATATTGCAGGGGATTTATTTAAAGATAGTAGAAACTTTATGTCAACTGTAATAGATAAAACTCCTCTTGGATACATTGCAGTACCTTCTGAAAGTGTTGGACCAGTTATGTTTTTGGCTTCTGAAGAATCAAGCTTTGTACAGGGAGAAATTTTGAAAGCAGATGGTGGTATTACCATTTGGAAGTTTAATGATGAACTTAGAGGTTAGAAATGTTAAAAAAAATAATTGATCTTAGCTTTACTTTTTATGATGGTTTTCCCAATTACGATTGTCTCCCTGAAATGTCATTTAAAAAAGTATTGACTATTGGAGAAAACAAATCTCCTTCTAATGTAATTAAAATTTGTATGCCCTCTCATGGTGGAACTCATTTTGATGCTCCTTCCCACCAGATTCCCGGAGGAGAAACTGTTGAAAATGTTCCTTTAGAAAAATGTATTGGAACAGCAGTAATGCTTGATTTTTCCTACAAATATGGTAGCAAGGATGAAATTATTACCATTGAGGAAATTAAAAAATTTGACAAAGAAATAAAGGAAAACGACATAATCGTACTAAATACTGGTTGTTATAAACATCCAGAAGAATTTTCTTCTTTCGGGTATTTATCAGAAGAAGCTGCAACTTGGCTTGTTAAAAAGAAAATTAAATTACTTGCTGTAGATACTCCTTCTGTTGATTTACATGTACCGGAAGGTGAAAAAATGCCTGTCCATCAGATAATTTTAGGAAATAACATACCTATAGTTGAAGGATTAGCCCATTTGGACAGACTATCCAAAAGCAGATTTGAATTTTATTGCATGCCAATTAAAATTAAAGATGCAGATGGTGGGCCAGTTAGAATTGTAGCTATGGAATAGAAAAAAAAGAAAAAGAAAATAAAAAGAAAATTGATAAAGGTGGTGTTTTGTGTACACTGAAAATGAAATATTTCAATTGCAAAAAATTGCAGTAAAAATGAGAAGAGACTTATTAGAAATGGTAAAACCAGGGAAAGTAGGCCATCTTGGAGGAAGTGCTTCAATAATGGATATAATGGCAGCATTATATTTCAAACAGATGAACTTTAATCCAAATGATATAAAAAATCCAGAAAGGGATATAATGATTTTGAGTAAGGGACATGCTGCTTTGGCACAATATGCTGCCTTAATTGAACTTGGAATAATTGATAAAAGTGAAATGTATAAAATAAAAACACTTGAAGGAAAACTTCAAGGTCATCCTGATATGGAAAAAACACCTGGAATAGAAGCTGTTACAGGTTCTTTAGGTCAGGGGCTTTCAATAGCTGTTGGAATGGCATTAGGTTTAAGACTGGATAAAAAAGATTCCACTGTTTATACCATTTGTGGCGATGGCGAACTTGCAGAAGGTCAAATCTGGGAAGCGATAATGAGTGCACATATGTATGAATTGTCAAATCTTGTCGCAATTGTCGATCATAATAGATTGCAAGCAAGTGATACGACTGAAAAAGTAATGAAGATTGACAAACTAAAATCTAAATTTGAAGCCTTTGGATGGGAAGTCATAGAAATTGATGGACACAATATGAGCCAGGTCCTTGAAGCTTTGGAAAATGCT
>JBAYZQ010000117.1:0-7536 GCA_041672385.1 Sphaerochaetaceae bacterium
AGATTTGGAAGTGCTGAGGCCTATGTTCGTAATATGAGCATAGCAGGAAAGTAAGGCATAAGTCATAAGAATTTTTAAATAAAATAACAGGTTATTACCTTTAAAAAGTAATAATCTGTTTTTTTTAATATAGATTTTGTCATTTTTTTAAATTTTAAATGTTAGAAGTTAATTTATATTCAATTAAGATAAAAATTAAAAATTTAAGTTATGACAAACTGTAACAAAAAATGAAACAGTTGTAACAAAAATAAATAATTAGGAAATAATTTAAAAAATTTATTAGAATTAGGTTATTTTAAGGTAAAATATCTTGCCCTTTATTTTGCTAAACGGCTAACTGTTACAGATATGGTAACAATTAACATAAGTAGCTCTTATTACATCTTAACCTATAACATATAAGTATAAAGATAAAATTAATTATTTACAAAATAAGAAATTAACTGTTACATCATCTAATTTTTAGCTGTTTCTTAATAACTTACTTTTGACAAATAATTACTCAAAAAAGTTTAAAAAGGTTAAAAAAAGCAATATTCTTTGATTTTTTTTCTTGTTTTAAGTAATAAGTTAGAAGTATTATATATATGTAAGGAGAAACAGAGAAATGAAAAAGACAATTTTATCAATTTTATTAATTGCAATCGTATTGATTCTGTCTGTTTCTTGTGAATTGTTAAGTGATCCAATTTCAGAAGGAACAACAAGAGTAATAGTAGTGGGACTTGATTACAGTGACTATGACTCAGAATTTTCCTTGGATAGTGGTTCAAATGATGCAAGCGCTTTAGCTTATGCGTTTGAAAGTCTTGGACAAAATACTTCAACAAACGTCGAAGTAACAAGAATGATTCAATCAAAAACAATAGATACACAAAATCAAAGTATTATTTATCCCAATAGAGAGAATTTAATAAAAGAGATTGAAAGAATTCAATCAATCTCAACAGGCAACGACACTACCATATTTTATTTTTCAGGACTTGGAATAGCAGAGAGTGATGAAACTGTTGATGGAAGGGCCTTATATTATGGTCCAAGAAGTTTGAACTTTTCTAGTGAAGTTGATTACAGTGATGAGTATTATTTCTTACTTGGAAATAATGGTAACACCGATGCCAACGGCATAAGCGGGCAAGAACTCCTAGACAAATTAAACAATGTAAAGGGTATTAGTGTTTTACTGTCAGATACTTCCAACAGTGGATCACTGGTCTCAGGGAGATCAACAACAGTAGATACAGTAGACTTTAATTGTAATACCGAAGTTCTTCTAGACAGTTTTAATAATGCTGATTCAAATGATTCTAAAGTAAGAGTTCTTACAAGTAGCAGAAGATATGAAACATCTAGAAGCACTCGTTCAATTGATGGAGTAGAACACGGAACATTTACATCTTGCTTACTTGAAGGTTTAAACTATGACAGTGAAACAAAAACAATCATTGGAGTACCAAAAGCTGCAAGCGGTAAAGCTTTAACTTTAGATGGTTTGTATTCATGGATTTCAGAAAATGATAAAGATTCATCACAAACTCCAAAAATTACTGGTGATCCAGTTGATATTGTTTTATTCACATTTTAATTAATCATAGTTAGAAGTACTTTTGGGAATACTTAATTAGGCTTTCTTTAATCCAAGAATTGGCTTCTTTGTTTTCCCTTAAGTGGTGTTTTACACCTTTAAATATTTTGAAATCATAAGAAATTTCATTTTCAAAAAGTACTTCCACTAAATATAAGCTGTTAGAACTTGGGACAACATTATCTTTTTCACCATGGGCTACTATTGTAGGTACGCTTTCAGGCTTAATATAATTAACAGGTGAAATCTTAGGAAATTTTACTATTGCATCACCCACGTTATCTTCATCTAATAGATTCTCAACAATTTCAAATCTTTTTTCTTGTAAATTGAATAGATTTAATCCATAAAAATTTTTCTTATATAAAACATCCAAAAAAAATGAATCTTCTAAATTGGAAGGAGATGATAATGCTAAACAAAATTTAATAGGTAGGGGAGCCTGATTTGCTTTGGTATAGCAATACATCAAGGAAATCTGTCCCCCAGAAGATGACCCACCCATTGCCATATTTTTAATTTTAAGATTTTTGTTTTCTGCAAACTCAACTGTTTTTTTTACAGCGGAATTTACATCTTCTAAAATATCATTAAAATCAACGTTATCATCTAAAAATCTATAGTTTATAGTAGAAACAGTAGTATTTTCTAAATTTGTCATTATCCATTGAGCAAAATATCCAAAATCGCTTTTATCTCCACTAATCCAACTACCACCATGCACAAGAACAATTAAATTCATTTCTTGATTTGAGTCAATAATTGGCAAATAGATATCCAGATTTTGGTTTTTATCATCTCCATAAGTTATATCTTTAAAAGTTTGGTACTCTGAAGCATGAAAAGTGTCATACACTTGGAGAATTGATTCAGTAATGGTTATACAGCTTGTAAAAAGGAAGAAAGAAATAATTACTAATAAAAAAGTCAAATATTTGATGTATTTCATTTCTTTCCCGTTGATTTTACTTGAACTGTAATTACAGAAATAAATACTAAAAGGCAACCAAATAATTCTTTAGTTGAAAGTTTTTGTTGCAAAATCAAAAATCCAAAAATTGTTGAGAAAACTGATTCCAGACTTAAAATTAGACTTGCAGTATTTGGTTCTACATCTCTTTGACCATAAAGTTGAAGAGTATAAGCTATTCCACAAGAGAAAATGCCAGCATAACATAAAGGTAACCAAGCTTTAGAAATACTAACTAAATCTGGATTTTCAAAAAGAAACATAAAAATTGAACTAATTAAACCACAAAAGATGAACTGTAGACAAGAAAAAGCAATTAAATCAGTATTTGAAGAACAATAATCAATTAACATAATATGAATGGCAAAAAACAAAGCTCCAATTAGAATACAAATATCTCCAGAGGAAACATTAAACTTTTCCTTCATACATAAAAGATAAAAGCCAATCATTGCTAAACCTAAAGCAAAATAAACATTTTTTTTAGGCTTTTTTTTCATTAATATACCTAAAAAAGGTACAAATAAAATATAAAAAGAGGTTATAAAACCTGCTTTTCCAACACTGGTAAATTGAATTCCAATTTGTTGTAGATTACTTGCTATTGCCAATAAACTTCCAGCCAAAAAAGAAAAAATTAGAAGTCTTTTTTTGTGAAGTTTTTTTGATTTTTTCAAAGTTTTAAAATCAATAAAAGGAATTAAAATTAAAGCTCCAAGGATGAATCTAATTGAATTAAAAGAAAATGGACCCATATAGTCCATTCCAACACTTTGAGCAACAAAAGCCAAACCCCAAATAATGGTGGCTCCTAATAATAAAATAGAACCTTTTATATTTTTCATCAGGTCATAATATTGTAAAAAGAATAATAATTAAAGTGGTTTTTGAATATTCTTTGAACTTTGATAAACCTTATTTTTAAAGCCCATAAGAATGAAACTCATCATAATTGGAAAATAGAAAGTTAAAAGTCTCCAAATTATAAGACTTATGTTTAAATGAGAACCAAGAATTTTAGTCATTACATCATGGAAAGTTGCATCTACAATTCCCAAGCCTCCAGGAATAGGAGCTACCTGAAGAATTACATTACAAAGGCTTTGACAACCCATAACTTGAAAAACTGTAAAAGTAGGATTCTTCGAATAAAAAGACATATAAATGGACCAAGTTACAAGGTAAAGCAAAAATAATTCTAATAAACAAGATATCATAGTAATAAAGTTTGCACTAAATGATATTTTATGATTTGTCATCCTATAATTTAAAAGATGAATTTCTTTCTTTATTTTTGTCTCAAGTTTTTCGATTCTTTTAATAATATGGATTTTATGACCAAAACGAACTATTCCAATAGAAATAATAGTTAAAGTCTTTTCTGCTTTTGAAACAAGTGAGAGAAAAATCAAATATAACGCTGTTCCTGCAATAGACACAATTACCATAATCTTAACAGTAAGAGTGATTTCAAAAACATCTTGGTTCGAGATAATCAAAAAAAGATTAGCAATCAAACCAAAAAAAATATAACGTATGGTTTTTTGAAGAACTACTGTTGCTCCATCTGAAGCTGACATTCCACTTTTACCCATTATAGTAATTTGTCCGGCAATGTAACCAGAAGTAAAAGGGGTAATAAGACCTAAGCCAATGCTAATGAAAGAAGCCTTTAAGCAACTTAAATAAGAAACTTTGGTTTGAAACTGACGTCTTAAAGTAAAAATAGAAAGAGCATCACAGGATATATAACTAATTACAAACAAGAATCCAAGTAAAATATACTTTAAATTGAGTTGACCAAAGGAACTTTGTAAGCTATCAATATCTTCATTTATAAAAAGATAAACAAATAACAGACAGAAACTGATTACAATAAAAAGAAACTTTGCTAGTTTGCTGTTTTTTTTACTCATGCCTTAGAATATACATTAGCCTTAAACCTTGGTCAATTCTCTACTTACAGATGAGGGTTAATTTTTTTAAGTCTTGACATAATTTAGTAAATTACAGTAAGCTTTTCATATGAAAATTTTAAAGAATTTACATCACGTATTCCATTTGTCAACCGGGTAATAAACATTGCGGGTAATTTTGGTGTACATAGAAACCTTTGCAATGGCAAAGGTATTTTTTTTATTCAAAAAAGGAGAAAAATCGTGGAAAGATTAAAAATTGCAATACAAAGAAGTGGAAGACTTTGTTCTGAATCTCTAAAAATAATTAGAAACTGTGGTATAGAGTTTACTTCTCCTGAAAGGATTTTAAAGGAAAAAGCGGATAATTTCCCAATTGAATTTTTGTACGTAAGAGATGATGATATTCCTTTCTTTATAAAAGACAATGTAGCTGATATTGGAATAGTAGGAAGCAATGAATTTTTGGAATCAGGTCTAGATTTGAAAATAGTAAGAGATTTAGGTTTTGCAAAATGTAGACTCAGCATAGCAGTACCAAAAGGCTTTGAATATAAAAATCTTAAAAGTCTAGAAGGAAAAAGAATTGCTACCAGTTATCCAAACATTCTTAAAAAGGTTTTAAAAGAAGCAGAAGTTAAAGCAAGTTTTGTTAAAATAACTGGATCGGTAGAAATAACTCCAGCTATAGGAATTAGTGATGTTATATGTGATCTTGTATCAACAGGAACAACCCTTACAA
The DNA here is from genome assembly GCA_041672385.1 of Sphaerochaetaceae bacterium. Taxonomy (GTDB): domain Bacteria; phylum Spirochaetota; class Spirochaetia; order Sphaerochaetales; family Sphaerochaetaceae; genus JBAYZQ01. Next base: position 5,217 of record JBAYZQ010000117.1, read on the forward strand.
TGAATGGATTAACAGAAGTTGAACCAATTTATTACTCCTCAGCGGTAATGATAGCTAATTCTGAGATGGCACCAGAGAAGAAAGAAATTTTAGATAGGCTACTTTTAAGAATTGATGCTGTAAGTTTAGCAAAAAATAATAAATATGTAATGTTTAACCTCCCTGAAAAGCACCTTGAGCAAGTTGCAAGCATTGTTGGTGGAGTTAAAAGTCCTACTATTACAAAACTTATGGAAAAAGGGTGGCTTAGTGTTCAACTAGTAGTTTCCGAAGATAAATTTTGGGAAGTATTTGAAAAACTAAAAGAACTTGGAGCCCAAGGAATTCTTGTAACCCCAATTGAAAAAATGACCTTGTAGGAGAATAAAATGGAATACTTAGAAATATTTGTAGAACCTAATCAAGAAGAGATTAATGATATTTCCAAAAGAAATAATAATAATATTGAAGTTAATGAAACTGTAAAAAAAATACTTTCTGAGGTGAAAGCCAATAAAGATAAGGCGCTTATAGAATTTGAAAAGAAATTTGATAACGTTCAACTTGATTCTTTAGAAGTAGACAAAGAAAAAATTGAAAACAGTGAGAAACAGATTGATAAAAGCCTTGCCAGAGCCATTAAAATTGCAGCCCAAAATATTTTTTTGTTCCATGAAAATCAAAAATTACAAGAAAAAGAAATAGAAGTCATGGAAGGGGTAAAACTCTACAGGAAAACAGTACCTATAAAGACAATTGGACTTTATATCCCTGGAGGAACAGCGCCTTTATTTTCCACCGTATTGATGCTTGGTATTCCTGCAAAGATAGCAGGATGCAAAAACATTCAACTATGTACACCTCCCGATAAAAATGGACAAATAAATCCAGCAGTTCTATTTGCAGCTAAAATAGCAGGAATTGACAAAATTTACAAAGTCGGGGGTGCCCAAGCAATTGCTGCATTAGCATATGGAACACAAACAATAACAAAATGTGATAAAATATTTGGCCCAGGGAATCAATATGTTACTAGTGCAAAATTACAAGTAAGTAACGATTGTTGTTCAATAGACTTACCAGCAGGACCAAGTGAAGTTTTAGTAGTTATCGATAAAAACAGCAATGTTCGCTTTGCGGCCTCCGACCTTTTAAGTCAAGCCGAACATGGATTTGATAGCCAAGCTATTCTTTTGATTAATGCTAATAAAGAGGAAGGAAAAAAAATAGCCCAAAAGGTTGAAGAAGAAATCGAATTACAGATGAAAACCCTAAGTCGAAAAAAATATCTTCAAAAATCTTTAAAAAACTCTAAAGTTATCATAATTGAAGAAATAAAAAAAGTTAATAATTTTATAAATACCTATGCACCTGAACATTTAATTGTAAATACTAATTCAAATGAAATTATTTTATCTGAAGTTGAAAACGCTGGGTCAGTATTTATTGGACCTTGGTCCTGTGAAAGTGCCGGAGATTATGCTTCAGGTACAAACCATACTTTACCGACAGGAGGTTGGGCTAAAAGTTATAGTGGAGTAAGTTACGACTCCTTTATAAAGAAAATAACCTATCAACAAATTAGTCAAAGTGGACTTAATCAGCTTTCTTCGACCATCATTGCAATGGCAGAAGCGGAAAGACTAGATGGGCATGCTAATGCGGTAACCGTGAGAATGGAGGAAGGAAAGTGAAAGAATTATTAAGAGATAATATTAGAAATTTAACACCTTATAAATGTGCAAGAGATGATTTTTCTGCTGAAGCAGATGTTTATCTTGATGCTAATGAAAATTTCAAGGATTTTAATCTAGGATGCAACCGTTACCCTGATCCTTTATCAAAGGCACTAAGGAAAAAGATAGAAGAAGTCTGGGGGTTAAAAAAGGACAAAACTGTAATACTTAATGGAAGTGATGAAGCAATAGACAATATAATTAGAATGTTTTGTAAACCAGGAATGGACAAAATTCTAATAATGCCACCAACCTATGGAGTATATAAAGTTTTTGCATCCATTAATGACGTGGATTGCTTAGAAATTCCTTTAAATTTAGAATTTGAGCCGGATATAAAAGAAATAGAAAACCTAATGAAAAATGAAGAAAATCAAAAACATGTAAAAGTTTTATTTATTTGTAGTCCAAATAACCCAACTTCAAATGTCCTTTCTTTACAAAAGCTTGAAGAAATAATGAATGTTTTTCCAAATATGGTAGTGGTAGATGAAGCCTATTGGGACTTCTCAAAAGAAAAGAGTGCTGTAAATCTTCAAGAAAAATATTCCAATCTAATTGTGTTAAGGACTTTTTCCAAATGTTGGGCTTTAAGTGGAGCTAGG
>JBAYZQ010000118.1:0-7458 GCA_041672385.1 Sphaerochaetaceae bacterium
AGAAAAAATTACTGGTATTGCATGAAAAAACTCAACCTTTTTAGAAAATCAGAATTGAATTTTAAAGTAAAACAGTTTAACCATTTTTAAATCGTTATAACTTACAATATTTTCTTTAGAATTGAAAAATTGAAATGCTTATTTAAAAATCAAGGCTATTTGGATTTAATAAAAAATCCTTAATTCCCATCGTAACAATACCTTTTTCATCACGCTTAATCATTATATTATCTTTTACCACAATTATTTTTTTGAATGAATCGGCTAAATTTAACAATGGTCTTTCTTCTTGAATTTTCTTTTCAGCAGAAAGTAGATGAAATGCTGATTGTATATAATATCTTTTACTTCCTTGATTTGCAATAAAATCAATCTCCAGTTGCTTCTTGTAGTATTTTTCGGACTTCCCCTTTTCACGAAATTCCACTAAACCAACATCAACTACATATCCACGATATCTCAATTCATTAAACAGTATATTTTCCATAATATGGGTTTCTTCCTGCTGTCGAAAATTAAGCCTTGCATTTCTAAGACCTATATCTTCAAAATAATATTTCATAGGAGTACTAATATATCGTTTCCCTTTTACATCATATCTTTGAGCAGATGTAATTATAAATGCATCTTGAAGATAATCTAGATACCTTTTTATTGTTGGTGCTGATATTTCTGTTTTACCAGCGCTCTTAAATGTATCAGATAATCTTTGAGGGTTCACAAGCGAACCTACTGCCGAGGCTATAATATCAATAAGAACTTTAAGTTCCCTATCATTGCGAATATTATTCCTTTCAATAATATCTTTTATATAAGTCTCATCAAATAGATTTTGTAAATAATTAACTTTTTCGGTGGGCTCTTCTAAGCTTAAAATATAAGGAAGTCCACCGTAAGTATAATATTGATTCCATGCATCTTCGAAGTCATGACCATATACCGAGTAAAATTCAGCAAAACTCAAAGGATACATTTTCACTTCATCGCCCCGGCCTCGAAATTCTGTAACCACATCTTTTGACAAAAATTTTGAATTGCTACCTGTAACATAAACATCTACATTTGGAATATGTAAAAATCCATTCAAAACATCAGAAAACTCTTTCATCAATTGAACTTCATCTAACAGGATGTAATAATAATCCAAACTACTTTTATCAATTGTTGCATCAATATATTCAAAACATTTATCGGGATTTCGATACTTTTTATTTTTTCGATCATCAAAAGCTATCTCAAGTATATGATCTAGTTTAACTCCTTGATCAATTAAATATTGTTTAAACAAATTAAAAAGTAAATATGATTTTCCACATCGACGCACGCCAGTGATAATCTTAATTCGTCCATTATGTTTATGAGAAATCAATCTATTTTAGATTTGGTCACATTTGGTACTATTTCTAAAATAGAAAATATGTTGGATATACACATTTTTTGCTATTTGTAGAATATCACCTATAAAACAAAAAGGTAAATCATACGAAAACAATTTTTTCGGATATCCGCATTTTTTGTTCAAGTTTAAAATTGTAAAGTTTTATCGGAGACTTTTGGAGTTTATCATAAAAGACATTTGGAGATTTTCATTGGATACTTTTGGAATATTTCTTTAGAAAAAAAAGGATGCTAATTAAAAAATTTTCCCAGGATTAAGAATTGAATTTGGATCAAAAACCTTTTTTATTCCCTTCATTAAGGAAATTTGATTTTCCCCAAGAAGATTCAAAAGATAGCCTTTCTTATCAAAACCAATTCCATGCTCTCCACTGACCAAACCACCATATTCTGCAGCTCTAGAGTACATTAACTTAAAAATTTCTTCTTTCTTTGATTTCCATTCTCCTTCTTCAAGATTATCTCTGCAAAGATAAATATGAAGATTTCCATCACCAGCATGCCCAAAACTAGGAATCCTTAAATTAAAATCTTTTGCAATCTTGTGAGTATAAAGTATAAAATCAGCAACTTTATTTCTAGGAACAACGACATCACACTCATCCATTTCAGAAGTAGAACTCTTTATAGCTTCTAAAAAAGCTCCCCTTGATTGCCATACATTATCCATCCGCTCTTGCGTATCAACAATAAAGACATCCAAAGCCCCCTCTTTAAGACATAAATCAGATACAGTTGAAAACTCATACTTGACTTGATTTGGCTGACCATCAAAACTCAGAAGAAGATAAGCCTCTGAGGCATGAGTTGGAAATTTTTTCCCAAGATAATTTTCTGATTCCTTAATTGTTTCTTTAGACATATATTCAATTGCAACAGGAAGCACCTGAGCCAGAATAATTTTTGGTACTGTTGAAATTGCCTCTTCCATTGTTGAAAATGGAACTAGAATGCTAACTGTTGTACTTGGTTTTGGAATAATCTTTAGTATTGCCTCACTAATAACAGCAAGAGTCCCTTCGCTGCCAATAATAAGATCTTTAAGACTATAACCGCTACTATTTTTTACAACCTTTCCACCTAATTTAATTATTTCCCCATTAGGAAGAACTGCAGTTAACCCTCGAACATAATCACGGGTAACACCATATTTTACAGCACGCATACCACCTGCATTTGTGGAAATATTACCCCCAATTGTAGCTGATTTTTCCCCTGGGTCTGGCGGATACAAAAAGCCTTCATCTTCAACAAATGAAGCCAAATCCATGAGTAAAACACCTGGCTGTACTCTTAAAGTTAAATTATTTCGATCTAATTCTAAAATTTTATTCATAAGACTTAAATCAAGCATTATCCCACCATAAAGACAAACAGAACCACCAACTAACCCCGTCCCTGAACCTCTTACGACAACTGGAATATTTTTCTCATTAGCATATTTCATTGCTGCAGAAACTTCTTCTGTTGTTAGAGCTTTTATAAGAGCTTCAGGTTTATTCCAAGAACTACCAAGTTCATCATGAAAATAATCTTCGCTTATTTGATTACCAACAAGAACTCTCTCTTTAAATATTGTTGTTAAAAACTCAATGTCTTTATTATTGATTTTATTGTACATTTTTAAAATCCTCAATTTTCTCGATTAATTTAGGAATTATTTCATAAAGGTCACCAACAAAACCATAACTAGCAACATCAAAAATCTGAGCATTTGAATCAGAATTTACTGCAATAATGCATTCACTTCCCTTCGCCCCAGCCACAAATTGAACAGAACCAGAAATCCCAATTGTAATTAAAAGCTTTGGTTTTACAGTTCTTCCTGAAAGCCCAATCTGTTGTTTTGCATTAAACCAACCATTTTCCATTAAAGGTCTAGTACAGGCAATTTGGGCACCAAGAAGTTTACAAAGCTTTTCAACAAGCAAAATATCGCTCTTTTTCTTTATTCCCCTACCACAAGCAACGATTCTTTCAGCTTCACTAATATCAACATCAATAGGCTTCTCAACAATATTTTTTATAATTGCTCGACTTATAAGTTTTGCTTTATCAATTTTTAAAGTTTCTATACCCTTGTTTTTTACTTCTCTTTTTTGTCCCTTGTCAAATATCTTGTATCTAACAGTACACATTTGAGGCCTTTTATTGGGAGTAACAATACGTGCCATAATATTTCCACCAAAAGCAGGACGTATTTGAACAAGATCCGTATTCGTTTTCATCTCTAACGCTGTACAATCGGCAGTTAACCCCGTTTTAAAACGTGCTGCAACTCTTGGGGCAAGAGAACGCCCAATATTTGTAGCTCCAACTAAAATAGCAGTTGGTTTATACTTATTAATAAAATCTTCAAACACAGCTGCATAAGGTTCAATTAGGAAATTCTCTAAGGCTTCATCTTCATAAGAAAAAACTCTATCCGCTCCATAGCAAAATAATTCCTCAGCATTGTTAGCCACAGTTTTGCCTATCATAAGAGCATACACTGGTTGATTAATTACAGAGGCTAACTCAGAGGCTTTATTTAATAACTCAAAGGTAACATTGTGAATTTTTCCCTTTGTTTGTTCAACAAAGACCAGAATCCCCGAATAAGAAGACTTATCCACTGCAGTTTTCTTTTCTTCAACAAATTCTATTGCTCCATTTGAATTTTTCACACAAATTTTGCAAAGTCGACAACCAGAACCTATTTCTAATTTACCATCTTCATAAGTGATTTGTCCAAAGGGGCAAACCTCTATTAAACTCTTACCAAGCTCTTCATCTATTTTTTCCTGATGTATAAGAAATCCCATCATCAACTCCTATACAAGAAACTTCTTTTTAATGAGAAGTTCATAAATTTTTGAACTCAAATCAAGAGGCTTCCCTTCAAATTTAAATCTATCCGCTTTCTTTAAAGGAGGAAATATTTTTTCAACCTGAGTTGCCGATCCATCCAGTCCATAATGCTCTTTATTTTGATCTTCCATGTCTTTAAGACTGAAGAACTTCACATCCATCTGAGCTTTCATTCTTTTATAAGAAGGAAGGCGAGGAGTATTTATCTCGTTATCCAAATTAATTAAACAAGGAAGCTTTATTTCTTCAGTAATAAACAAATTTTCTTGATTGCAAGAAGCCTCAATACAAGAAGAATCTTTTTCTTTTATTGAAACAACATTGGTTAGACACGGTAAATCAAGATGCTCTGCAATTTCTACACCTACCTGAGCTGTATCACCATCAGTAGTTTGTTTTCCACAGAAAATTAAATCATAATCACCACATTTATTAATAGCTTGAGCTAAAGCATAACTTGTAGAAAGCACATCAGAACCTGCAAAAGCTCTGTCACTAACTAGAAACCCATAATCACAACCCATAGCAATTGATTCTTCAATAGCAAGTTTAGCTTGAGGAGGCCCCATGGTTAAAGTAAAAACCTTTCCACCATATTCTTTTTTAAGTCTTAAAGCGGTCTCAATTGAAAACAAATCATAAGGATTTAGTTTATTATTATCCTTTGTCCTCATAAGTGTTCCGTTAACTGGATCAATTTGAACATTATTTGACCCTGGAACCTGTTTTACACATACTAAAATATTCAAAAGAACCCCCTATATTTTTCTTACCAGATATAGATACTCCATCATCAATTTCCTTTATTTTAATAAATTGCATATATTGTTTTGCTTTTAATGAAGATTAAATTAACATAAAAAAATAGATATTAGAATTTTTTTCTTTCTCATTATACATGCATTTACTAGATTTCCAAAGCAAAAGTTTTAATGGCTTTTTCAATATTTTTTTCAGTAGCTTCTTTGGCTGTCTTTGTTATATCATGGAAAAATACTTTTTCATCTGGTTTTTGACCTTCAAAAGATTTTTTCACAGCCATACCCGCAGCAAGACTCATATAAGTATAATAATTAATTTTTCTAATTCCATTTTTAATGGCAACTTGGAATTCCTCTTTTGAAAGTCCTGAACCTCCATGCATTACGTATGGAAAATCTTTTACCTCTTTTATTCTAGAAATTCTATCTAAATCTAAAACTGGTTTCTTTAAATAAAGACCATGGGCCGTACCAAAAGCAATTGCTAAAGCATCTACTCCACTTTCTTCTATAAATTTCTTAGCTACATCTGGATGAGTATATTCATCTTCAGGGTTAATAGTGTCTGCGGATATACCTTTTACATGAGAAAGTATATGCCCAATTTCACCTTCCACTCCAACCCCAACTGAGTGAGCAACTTTTACTACCTCTTTAGTTATCTCAAGGTTTTCCTCATAGCTTTTTGAAGAAGCATCAATCATTACTGAGGTATAACCCAATCTTATAGCCTTCATAACAAGTTCAAAAGATCTACCATGATCATAGTTTACACAAACTGGCACTTTTGCCTTTTTAGCAACATAAAGCATTATCATAGTTGCATCTTCTATAGACATGAATGGAGAATGACCACTAGCATATTGAATTATCACAGGTCTATTGCATCTCTCAGCGCCTTCTACTATTGAAGTAGCAGATTCCCAATTACACACATTAAAAGCTCCTATAGCAATTTTATTGTTTTGAGCATATTCCATTATTGTTTGAAGATTAACTAACATTTACCCCTCCTAGGTTATTTTTTAACTAAATCATTCTAACATGATTGTAGTATAATTTCAAACTTTTTTAATTTTTATTGAAATTTTATTTTTTTAATTATATTTGATTTAATTTTACTGAATGCTCTTTTTTTAATTTAAAATTAATTACTAATAATAAAGCTAAAGCTCCTGGAAGAAATACAAAAAGAAAAATACCAGAAACAGCTGAAATTAAAATAAAAGTAATAGAGGTCATACTAAGTAGAAAAATATTTCTAAAATCAAAAATAGGACACAATTGGAAGAATGAAATTCTTCATCTTGAAGATGAAAGCGTAATTGAATTGTAAAACCCATTTTTTTAACTTTTCACCTACAAAATCAATTTAAATCAACTTTTGAGTAAATAATTACTTTTTGGAAAACCTAGAAAAAATATAATTTCAAAATTAATAAAAAAAGTTTGAAATTTTACTCCATTAGTGTTACACTTTCTTTAGTCAAAAAGTTAGTCTTTTTTGTTAACTAAAACTTTTAGACTAAATTCATAAAAAAAAGGAGTTTTATTATGAAGAAAAGAATTTTAGTGGTTTTCATGTTTTTGTTGGTTGCAACATTCGTGTTTGCTCAAGGGGAGGGAGAAACTTCTAGTCAAGATTCTAATGGAAATGTAACAATTAAAGTTTTCCATTACATGATAGAGAATTCTAAACGAAACGGTTTAGACACTATGGAACAAAATTTTTCTAAGTTATATCCAAATGTAACTTTTGAAAATACTTTTTATACTCAAGGTACTGATTATTTTCCACAATTACAGACTGCTTTAAATAGTGGAGAATTACCTGATATTATAATGGGTAATCCTAGTATTTATCCTGAGCTTATCGACAACGGATATGCAATGGATTTAACAGACAATGCTGCTATTAAAGGTCTTAAACTGACACAAGCTGATTTAGGCGACTGTTCTTACAAGGGTAAAGTATATTCTTTCCCAGTTGATTTTAAAACTTGGGGTGTATTTTATAACAAAGACATCTTTAATGAATTAGGCTTAGAAGTTCCTACTACCGCTTCAGAACTTGAAGAAGTAAGTAGAAAAATTGAGGCAGCTGGTTATGACGTATGGGCAGACTGGTACAAAAATGGTGCATCTGTAGATATCCAAACACGTACAGTAATTTGGACACGTGCAGCTCAGAATGGCGATTATGATATTTTTGAACAATTAATGAGTGGTAATAAAAAATTAGCTGATTATCCATATCAAAAAGAGGCATTAGACAGTTGGGCAACAAGATTAAAATTTAACAGAAATGATGCATTATCCAATTCACAAGATCAGGCTGTTGAATTATTTGTCAATGGAAAATGTGCAATGTTCTTCATGGGAAGTTGGTGTATTGGTGATATCGTTTCAAAGGCTTCTGGAAATCCTGATTTTAATTATGATTTCTTTA
>JBAYZQ010000119.1:0-7455 GCA_041672385.1 Sphaerochaetaceae bacterium
TGATGCCCAACATGGCGATTGTCGACGCCGATATGATGATGAACGCCCCAAAAGGTTTGACGGCGGCAAGCGGTATCGATGCGGTAACGCACGCGCTTGAGGCGTACGCGTCAATGCTCGCTACAGATTTTACCGACGGACTGGCTTTGAGAAGTTTGAAAATGATATTTGAATATTTGCCGCGCGCTTATGACGACGGCGCGCACGACCCAACGGCACGGGAAAAGATGGCTAATGCGGCGACTATGGCAGGTATGGCGTTTGCAAACGCATTTCTTGGCGTTTGTCACTCAATGGCGCACAAACTGGGCGCGTTTTACCATTTGCCGCACGGCGTTGCCAACGCGCTAATGATTGACGAAGTGATAAGATTTAACGCGGTGGAAGTGCCTGTAAAAATGGGAACTTTCCCGCAGTACGACCATCCGCATACCTTAAAAAGATACGCGGAGATTGCAGACTATTTGGGGATAAAGGGCGCAAGCGATGTTGAAAAGCTCGAAAATCTTATCAAAGCCATTGACGAATTAAAGACAAAGATAGGTATCAAAAACACGATTAAAGATTACGGCATCGATGAGAAAGATTTTCTTGACAGGCTTGACGCTATGACCGAACAGGCATTTGACGACCAGTGCACAGGCGCTAATCCGCGGTATCCGCTGTTGAGCGAAATCAAGCAAATGTATTTAAACGCATATTACGGCAAATAGGAGGGAAATTATGAAACTTGAAAACATACTTGTGTCAAGAGGCGTAAAGACGATTTACCGTGACGGAGATACGGTAGTGAAGCTTTTTAACGAAAATTTTTCCAAAGCGGATATTTTAAACGAGGCGCTTAATCAAGCCCGAGTCGAAGAAACCGCGCTTGATATCCCGAAGCTAATTGAGGTGCGAAAAATCGACGGTAAATGGGCTATCATTATGGACTATATCTCGGGGAAAACACTTGAGGAGCTAATGGCAGAAAACCCCGACAAGGCTGACGAGTATTTGGAAATGTTTGTTGACCTGCAGATTAAGGTCCACGCGCAGAAAGCGCCGTTGCTCAATAGCCTAAAAGAAAAGATGAAGCGCAAAATCTCGCAGACGGAGCTGGACGCCACCACGCGATATGAGTTGCAGACGAGGCTCGATTCAATGCCTAAGCACGACAAGGTTTGCCACGGGGACTTCAACCCCAGCAATATAATAATTACTCCGGATGGAGTTCCGTACATTATCGACTGGTCTCACGTTACGCGCGGTAACGCTTCTGCTGACGTCGCTAGGACATATCTGTTGTTTTACTTGAGAGGCGATTCGGCAACTGCAGAAAAATATTTGTCGCTGTTTTGTAAAAAAAGCGATACGGCTAAGCAATATGTTCAGAAATGGATCCCCATTGTCGCCGCGTCGCAAATGGTAAAAGGCAAAAAGGAAGAAAAAGATTTCTTGTTGAACTGGATAGACGTCGTGGATTACGAATAAAGCATCTTGTCCGCGGGAAACTTGCCTAATCTTGATCATGCTTATTGTTTAAAAGAGAACAACGCATCAAATTCGCTTGTCAAAAATGACTGCTTATTGTATAAAGAAATAAAATAAATATGGAGGACAACTATGAGTTTAATTATTAAAAAATGTAACAAATGCAATGCTTTGGTAGAAGTACTAAACGATTGCAAATGCGAAAATTGCGGAATTTCTTGCTGTGGCGAACCAATGCAGGTAGTAAGCGCAAACAATAAAGAATATAGTTTTGAAAAACATTTACCGGTGGTAGAAGTTTGTGGAAACTATATAATTGTTTCGGTTAGTCATGTAATGGAAGAAAAGCATTATATTCAGTGGATTGCGCTTGCAACGGACAACACGCTTGGCAAAAAATTCTTAAAACCTTCCGATACTGCAAAAGCAATTTTCCCTTATGTAAAGGGGAGCAGAGTATACGCTTACTGCAATATTCACGGACTTTGGACTGCTGAAGTAGAATAAAGAATAGAAATCAATTGATTACATTTAATTGATTACTTGTTAAAAATATATGCAGTTTAATGTGATTAATTTTTTATTGCACAAAGAATTTGGACTTAAATAAAATATCCGCCTTTGTTGCTCAAAAAATAAGTCTAATTCTTGTCTAGTGAAATTAAACAAAAGCCACCGCATAAGACGGTGGTTTTTTATATGCGGCATAGCCCTATGTTGCCCGCATAACGAGATCACTTGTTCATCGTATGCCGTTTGCGAAGATAACAGCTAATTTTAATGTGGCTATTGTTTCTGTTATTGTTGTTTGTTCTAAAACTTATCTTTTTTGATTTGGCTCACAATATACTTCTCGGTCTTTTCTGTATTTTTCCCTACCGTATCGACATGGTATATTCAACAAAAAAGATGACCGTTAGGTCATCTTTTCTAATTAAATATTGAACGTTGTTGCTATACAATGGGATCAACCCATGTGCCGTTAGGATATATTTCATCCAAAACAGCTTCAAAAACCAACTGTGGTACTTCATCAGAAAACTTAGAGCTGATTATTCTCTTATATACCGTTTGACCGGAAACAGGAGTCGCAGAAACAACAATATTTCCCCAAACTTTAATATTGACAGCAACTGCGTTTCCAAATTGGCCTTTGTATTTTGTAACATTTGCGGTATCTGCACCGGTTAGATAATATTGGTCAGGATTTGACGGATTGGCAATTTCGACTCTGTTAAAAGTAATATTTTCAGTTCCATCCAAATAGATTTCCTCATTTTGATATCCGCCCGCATTTTTTGTGCGGATATATTGACCTAGTTTACTATCTATTTTGCTAGTTTGTGCCGTTCCATTTCTGTATGGTGTGTCTGCGGTATGGTTTCCGTTTAATAAGTTTTGGATATACTGAACAGTTGTTGTCATTGTTGTTCCTGCCGGAACCGTTGTATTCCACTCTTCCTCGTAAACCGGATATGTATTTTCATCATTTGAATACGTAGATTTACGGAAATTAACTCCTTCATGCAATAGCCTTTCTTCAACATATTTATCTTTAAATGTGCCGCTAGTGTAGTTAGCATAGTTTTTGTATTTGATTCGCGTGTAATTTGCATAAATTGTTCCATCTTTTCTCATTGCAGTGAAAGAATAGAACTCCGGATTTAGTGCGCCGCTATTAGGTTTAGATTCCACATAGAAATAGAAATCACTTTCCAAATTAAAAGGAATTTCACCGGTTATTTCCATTACTGTTTCTTTGGCAGTGCCACCACCGAGGCTTTCATCTACTGCACTAGCATCCGCGCTTGCATTTTCTCCACCAAAAAGACTACAAGCAGATAATCCAAACACACAAGGCACTATAAAACAAAAAGCTAACAGCAAGGTAAAAATTTTCTTCATCAAATAATCCTCCTTAGATTATATCCGGAGTTAAAGTTTAGGCGAGTAACCATATCCCAAAGCATTGAACAACTTACGTTTAAATATATCATACTATTTTTCACTTTGTATCAAATTCTTGATATAATTCTCAAAATTTATAGACTTTTATGTTTTCAGATAAAAATCAACTGCATTTAAATAGAGTTATAAAATTATTTATTGAATATAAGTTTTTCAGTTTTTCTTCTGGGGTACTAAAAATAATCGTGCATAACAAAGCACGATTTTTTTATTAAAAAGCATATTGATTTGTAATAACGGAATTTTGTGATAGAATGAGCGTACAAGGTGAAAAAAAATGGAAAAGCAAGTAATTTTAGAAGTCAATAATTTGTTCAAATCATACAAAAATGTCAAGGCGGTCAACGGAATTTCCTTCAAGGTTTACAGGGGAGATTTTTTTGCCTTTTTAGGGCCGAACGGAGCAGGGAAAAGCACAACAATAAAAATTTTGACAACGCTATTAAAACAAGATAGCGGAACGTTTTTTATCAATGGAAAGACAGATAACAATTATATAAGGGAAAAAATCGGAGTGGTTTTTCAGGAAAATGTCTCCGATAACTTATTAAGCGTTAAAGAAAACATTTTAACAATAGGTGCGTTATACATAAGAGATGATGAAAAATTAAAAGAAAGATATGAGCAAATAAAAAAAGAATTTTCGCTTGAAAGGTTGGAAAATCAAAAGTTCAAAACACTGTCAGGCGGCGAAAAGAGGAGAGTGGAAATTGCTAGGGCGCTCTTTGGTAATCCCGAAATTTTACTTTTAGATGAACCGACAACAGGATTAGACCCGGAAAGCAGAAAAATTGTTTGGCAAATAATAAATGACTTAAAATCAAAAAATGATTTAACTGTTTTTTTGACAACTCATTATATGGAAGAAACGAACGATGCAGATTATGTTGTGATAATAAATCACGGCAATATTGTCGCACAGGGAAGCCCTGCAGAGTTAAAGCTTGCTTACGCTCACGACATATTTAAGATTGTTCCGAAAGATAAAGATGAATTAAAAATGTTTTTGGAAGAAAACAATTTTTCCTTTAAAGAAGTTGCAGATCAAATTGTAATTTTGGTTGAAGATTATCAGCTCGCTATCAAAATTTTGGAAGAAAACAAAAACAACATTAAAAGCTTTGAGCTAATAAAGGGCAGTATGGATGATGTGTTTGTAAATGTTGTGGGAGAACAAATAATATGAGAGAGATTGCCGTCTTAACAAAAAGAAATATTTTGGTTTATTTAAGAGATAAAGCAAGTGTTTTTTTCTCTTTTTTAAGTGTAATTATTTTGCTTGGAGTTTACCTTTTGTTTTTAAAAGACTTGTATAAAATTGACAACATTGACGCAGTGAGCCAAAAAATCTTTATGATTGCTCACGTCATGGGGGGCGTTTTGGTTATTGCCACAATAACGCTTTCTTTGGGTGTTATAGGAAATTACGTAAACGATTTGGATACAAAAAAAATCAACGGATATTTGGTAACTCCGATAAAACGATACAAACTGACTTTAAGTTATTATTTGTCAACAGCAATTTTAACAATTGTTTTAACATTGATTTTGTTTTTTATTGCATTTGTATTTTTAGGTGTTGCAAGCGGATATTGGTATTCATTTTTCAGCATATTAAAAATAGTCGGAATGTTAATTTTATTTTCTTTAATTTCAAGCTCAATCATGGTCTTTATTGCCAGTTTTATTAAAAGTATAAATGCTCTCGGAGGAGTTTCGGCAGTTGTCGGCACTTTAATCGGTTTTGTTTCCGGTGCTTATATGCCGCTGACTATGCTTGATGTTTTTACACAAACACTCGCCGGAATTTTGCCTTTTTCTCATATGACATATTACCTTAGAAAGGTATTGTTGGAACCAGTAATTCATCTCATTCCGGAACAAGTTTTGTATTCCGTGGGGGTTGTTGAAGTAAAGGTTTTTGGAATCATAATGCCTGCTTATGTCATTGCCATATTTTCTATTGCTCTAGCAATCGGGCTTTTTGTGCTTTCATATTTTAGAATTAATAAAAAGCAAACAAAATAAAAAGTGGCGTTTGGATTAAAAACCGAAAATGTGATTGAAAAATAGTAAAAATGTATGAAAAGAATAACGCTTTTGTTATTCTTTTTTTGTTAAATAGATAAAAGCCAATTGTGTTCTTATCCGGTTTTTCCCGGCGGAAGGTTTACAACCTAAAACGAATTGCTGTACTTATAAAATTTTGGCGAAATAAAAACTCGTTCAAGTAAACGAGTTTTTTGTTGTTTTATGATTACAACATATCTAAATCAAAAAATTAAATATTACTGTGCGTTGCTATAAAAATATTCATCCAGCATACAATCCAAACTTGAATTAAGCCACGACTGCAAATATTCAAGTTGACTTTCCCAAGTTTTTAAATTCAAAATCGCTTGAGGATTTGGCCAGACATATTTATTTAAAATATTCCAAACTTCAAAATTAAGTTCATTATCATATTTCGCATTTAATTGAGATTCAACAACTTCATCTATTGTATTTTTGATAACAGTTTTGTTATCGTATAAAATCTCTGAAACAAGTTCTTCAAATTCTTCATGTGCAAACAATTTTTTGTACCAGCGATTAGCATTTTTTGCATACATTACAGACCAATCGTTAACATCATCCTCGTAATCGCAATTCCCACTGCTGATATCAAAATCCCACACAGAACCGCATATAAGTTTTCCGCCTGCATCTTTGTACATGTAGAAACTTGAATATCCGACATCGACACAATGCATAAGTTCGTGAACAATATAGCATTTAGCAAAACTTTCTGTATCTATTAGTTGTTCAATCAGTTCATAATCATTTCCTAATATTGCATTGTAACAATCTGCGATGTAACCGCTTATATAATCGATAAAATTGCTATTCCAATCATCGTCCTCAACATCAGGGCTTTTTATTCCGTATGGTTGACCATAAAACGTAAAATAATCTATGCCTTCAACACCCTCATCAACTGCGCGTGCATCTAATTCAAGCAAGTATCCGGTATCAACATCATCAAGTCCGTCTTGAATATCTATTCGAGTACTGCCAACTTCCTGTTGTTCGCAAACAAGATATACCCCTTGGTAGTCATCGTTTAACGTCAAATGCACACATTGTGTTGTTGTTGTGTTTTCAAGCCCAATTGCGGTTGCTATATTGTAAGCTAACAAATTTCTGCTTAAACTTTTATCGACGTAATTTGCAATTAAAGTCCAAGTCTTTGCTTTACCATTTCCAAATAAATCAATTTTACTATCAAATTTTAACTTATACGGCTTTTTAGGGAAGTCCCAAGTAGAATTGCCTCTACCTTTAATTTGTGCAGGTTCTTCTGTTAAATCGTATTCTTCTTCACAATTATTAATGCTAACTGAACATGTCAGATAATCATCTTTTGAGACAATTTCAGCATTATTTTCTGTATTTATAGTTACAAACGGAAAAGTTGGCTCATTCCCGTCAGATGTCGCCGCTGCACTTGATCTGCTTCCAGACGGCAACGCTGTTCCACTCCCATCAACTGTCGCCACTACACTTTCAGATGGATTAACATTATTTTGGGCACAACCAACAAGAATAATTGGAAAAACAAGTAAACAAATTGAAATAAACACAACAATTGTTTTATTCATATGCTTTTTGTTATCCTTTTTGAAAATTTGTTAATTACAAAACCCTTGTTATAAAACGAGAATAACATAAATGTATAAAAATGTCAAATTTTATGCAAAAAGAGAAACAGCACAAGTCATTAGACATAATTTATTGCTCATATGTACAAAAAAAGTTTTATGAAAAAACTTAATTAGGCAGCATGTTGCATATCGTTTACGATATTGCACAAATCCGCGCGGATTTATTTAATTGTCAAAAAGAGCCTTCCTTTGCGGAAAGCTTTTTTTGATGTGGCGGGAAGCAAACCGTTCAAACTGAACTGTTTTTACAGAATTGCAACTTAATTATGTCAGTAATTTTAATGTAGATTTAAAAAATAGATAAAAACCT
>JBAYZQ010000120.1:0-7416 GCA_041672385.1 Sphaerochaetaceae bacterium
ATCAGATTCTTTTAGTTCCTTTCTTTTAGAATGAAACTCTCCCCCGATATATCTTGCGGGATTGGAAACTGTTAAAATTTTGTTATCAATAAAATCATCTAATACCATACAAATCCTCTGTAAAAAAGATAGGAGAAAATTTCTTTTCTCCTGAAAAAAAAATAAAAGGTTTATCATAAGCCG
This sequence comes from Sphaerochaetaceae bacterium, assembly GCA_041672385.1. Taxonomy (GTDB): domain Bacteria; phylum Spirochaetota; class Spirochaetia; order Sphaerochaetales; family Sphaerochaetaceae; genus JBAYZQ01. The sequence goes on from JBAYZQ010000120.1 coordinate 184, forward strand.
AGTTCTGTTTATGTAATCATCTATCTAGGCTTATTGTTACCAATAAGCTCAAGCGATCTACCCGTAGGTATCAAGCGGACAACTTACCTACTATATGATCTTGCTCCGAAAGAGGTTTTCAATGCGCATTTTGTTACCAAAATACCGGTAAGCTCTTACCTTACCATTTCACCCTTACTGAAATTAATCAGCGGTATACTTTCTGTTGCACTTTCTGTGACCTTTCGATCCCCGGACGTTATCCGGCTTTCTGTCCTGTGGAGCCCGGACTTTCCTCTGAAAATAAATTCCAGCGATTACTTGATAAACCTAAATTAATTTAAAAATCGGAAAATTCATCATCATCTACAAATTCAGAAAGACTTGGTTCATTTTCTTCAGTCATTTCCTCCATTGGAGTAGCTTCTTCTACGTTAACGTCTTCATAGTATAAAACTCTGCTGCAATAAGGGCAAAAAAGGATTTCATCTTCCTTCCTAACATCATTTACAAACTGTACAGGTAGAGCCATGTGACATCCTTCACATACATTCCCATGTATAGGAACAATACCAACATTTTCTTTATTACGAATAATTCTTTTAAATTTAAAGAGAAGATGTTCAGGAATATCCTTAGAAAAAGATTCCTTTTGCTTGTTAACAACATCCAATTCCTCTTGAAGTAATCTTATGTTCTCATCTTTCTTTGAAGTTTCTTCTTCAACTTCTTGAGTTTGAGATTTAAAAATTTCTTCTTGAATGGAAATTCTATCTTGAATTTCATCAAGACGTTTTTGTTTTTCTATAAGCAAATTTCTAGTTCTCTGCTCTTCATTTTTTGCATATTCAATATCTTTTGCTAAAGTTTCATATTCTCTGGATAAAACTATAGTTTCAACAGATTTTTCAAGATTTTCTCTTCTAATTTCAGCTTCCATCTTGGTTTTCTTAAGTTCATTGACTTGGCCTTTTAAGTCATTTTCCTTTGCAATCAGTTCTAAATAAGTTTTATTAGTTTTAGCTAAAAGACTCTGCTTTACTTCTAAAATGTTAGGAACTTCTTTAATTTTGTCCTCAATTTCATACATTTTTGCTATAATTTTCTGCAATTTTTGTAATTTTACAAATGTATCTTTCATTTACTACTCCTATTTTATAAATAGTCTTTTACTATTTTACTACGTTTTGGATGTCTTAATCTTCTTAATGCTTTGGCTTCAATCTGTCTAATTCTTTCTCTTGTTACTTCAAAATATAATCCTACTTCTTCAAGAGTTAAGGAATAACCATCATCTAGACCAAAACGCATTTTCAATACTTCTTGTTCCCTTTTAGGAAGAGTTGCAAGAACTTCTTTAAGTTGCTCTTGCAATAAAGTAAAAGCAGTCTGCGTTGCAGGATTTTCCACATCTTTATCCTCTATAAAGTCTGCTAGTAAAGAATCTTCTTCTTCTCCAACTGGAGTTTCAAGACTAATTGGTTCTCTTGCAACATTTTTAACAGTTTTGACTTTTTGTTCAGCCCATCCCAATTTATCTGCAATTTCTTCATCAGTTGGTTCACGACCAAGACTTTGCATTAGAATTCTACTTTCCCGAACTACTTTATTAATTTGTTCAATCATATGAACAGGAACTCTAATAGTTCGAGCCTGATCACTGATACTACGAGTTATGGCTTGTCTAATCCACCAAGTAGCGTATGTAGAGAATTTATATCCTTTTCTGTATTCAAATTTTTCAACAGCTTTTATTAACCCAATATTTCCCTCTTGAATTAAATCAAAGAAATGAAGTCCTCTATTGGTATACTTTTTTGCGATTGAAACAACCAAACGAAGGTTAGCTTGAATCAAACGATCTTTTGCTTTGGTAAGCATATGCTTACCATTTTTAATTTCTCTGGCTTGATTAAGAATTTCACTACATGGTGATTCAAACATTTGTTCAATACTTTTTAAATCACGAATATTTTTTTGAAATTGTGTTACTTTTTCTTTAATTTGTTCAACAGTAAGTCCTAATCTTTCCTCTGTACTTTGTCTTTTACCTGGAGTGACTAAATCTCTTGAAAGTTTTCTTACTTCTTTATCTGTATTAACTTCTAATAACATTTCTAACTGAGCCAAATCAGCACGAATTCCAATAATATTACTTTCAGAAGAAGTAAAGATTTCTGAAAAACTAGTAATTTCTTCTGGTTGAAGTTCAATTTGACTTAATTTATTAAGAATTGGTTTTCTCTTTTTTAAAAGTTCTTCATTATCAATAACATTAATTCCAGAATTAATTAAATTAGTTTTATAACTTAAATATTCTTTTAATTTAGTTTGGATATCTTTTAAAGGCTCTTTATAGTAGTTTTGAAATCTTTTTTGTTCTGTAATAATTTCCTTCAAATCTTTACTTGAAAAGTTTTCTTCTCCGCCTTCAATTTTGGTATTAAGTTTTTCAAGAATTTGATTAAAGCCATAAATCATAACCCCAGAATTATGAATCACATTTTTAATTATTAGAGCACCTTCTTCCATCTGTTTAGAAAGTTCAACTTCTTGTTGAGCAGTTAATAGATTTTCTTTTCCAATTTCTCTTAGGTAAAGCCTTATTGGATCATCACTTCCACTATCACTTTTATCTGTACCTAAAATAGTTGCAGGTTTTGATCTTCTATCGGGTTCAACTTCAACTTCGGACAATTTAACACTACGAGTGCCATCAGAATCATCATCCGTAAAATAATTAATCTTAAAATCATCTTTATCATCTAATTCAGCGTCTTCATCAAAATCATTATCTTCATCATCATCTGAATTAGCCTTTTTAGCTTTCTTTTTTGATTTCTTATGATCTACTTCATCTTCTTCATCATCGTCGTCTTCATCATCATCGTCGTCTTCGTCAATTTCATCATCGTCAAGAATTTCTTCACTATCATCTATGATTGCTTCTGTAAATTTCTCAAAATTGTCATCTTCAAGCAATACTTCTTCTTCATCTTCATCTGTAAGTTCTTCCTCGGAAGGTTCCTCAACAACACTTATGATATCAGCTTCTGCATAAACTAGTTCCTTTACAATTAAGGCATTTTTAATTTGCTCATAATCAGTTCCCAAATCAATCTTTTGGTCCAACAAGAAATCATAAAATTCACTTGTTGATAAAGGTCCGAGATTTTCCAATAACGTTTCTACTTTTTTGTAATTTTCCGGATAAGTTCCTGTCATCAATAATCCTCATTATCAGCTTCATTTTTCAAAGCTTCATATCTTTCATCCAAGTTTTTTTTTTGTAATAAAAGCTCACTATAATTTTGAACTTCTAAACCATTTTCTTCTATACTATATTGAAGTAAATTTAATATACTATTTCGTTTTTTTTCAATATCCAATAACTGAATTCTTAGTATGGCATGATTTATGTCATTCCCAATGTTTTTATCTCTAAACATCTTAATCATGAAAGAAGTCTTTACTAAGTTTCTAAGTTCATCATTTGTTATCAATTGAGAAAAAGCCTCATCCGAACTAATTTTTTTTCTAGCAGCATCTTCTAATATCGTGTATAAAGAAATTGCATAATCATCAGTTAATAAACCAATTTTTAATTTACCTTTTACCGAATCAAAGATACTTCTATTATTAGCTAAGGTAACCATCAAATATAAATCTGGATTTAATTGAAAAGGATTTAAAATTACTTTTTGGTCATTACTATTTCGTTTGTTTATGACTCCATCATTTCCTTTTCTGTAATCTTCTTTAATCTGCCGTTCGGATACTTCTAGTAATTCTGCTAACTTTTTTATATAGCTCTCTTTTTCAATTTCAGAACTGGTTGAATCTAAATACGGCTTAACCTCCTTAAAAATCAAAAACTTGTTTTTAGGCTGTTTTATATCATACATTCTTAATGCAGATTGTACAAGATAATCAAACCCATTTATTGATTTAGAACAACAGTTTATCAAAGTTTCCTCGCCTTGTGTTTGAAGAATTTCCGCAACATCTTTCGCATTTTGGATTTCAATAACTGAATTCTCTAATCCCATTTGCTGACAAAGCTTCAATGTTTTTTTTGTAGCATTTTGTCCAGCTGAATCTGAATCAAAAAGCAAATCAACCTTTGTAACATACCTAAGTAATAATTTAGCTTGTTCTTTAGTAAAAGCTGTTCCCAAAGGAGCTACAGTATTGGCAAGACCTGCTTGATGCAAACTAATTACATCAAAGTTTCCTTCACATATTTTAACTTCTTGGTCTTTTTTTAAGGAATCCAAACCTTCATAAAGCCCAAACAAAAGACTCCTTTTACTATAAATTTCTGTTTCAGGTGTATTAATATATTTTGCTCTACTTGTTCCAGTAAGATCTCTCCCACCAAAGGCAACACAATCCCCTTGCCAGGTTCTGATAGGAAACATAATTCGATTAACAAACAAAGGATAAGTTGGATAACGAGAACTGAAAAGCCCACTTTGCTTTAACAATTCGCTACTATAATTATTTTTCTTTAAAAACCTATAAAGCCAACTTTCATCTGTAGGAGCAAAACCTAGAAGAAATTTCTCTTGAGTCTCTTTATTAATCTTTCTGGACTCTAAGTATTGTCTTGCATTTTCACCTTGTTTCGATTTCATAAGAAGAAAATGAAATGACTGTGATATTTTATTGTAAAGCTCTTGCAAACTTTCCTTTTCTTTTCTAATTATATTTTCTTGTGGAGTTTCTTGTTTAAGTTCTACTCCAGCTTTTTTTGCTAAATATCTTACTGCTTCAGGATAACTTAAATGTTCTTCTTCCATAATAAAGTCAAATATTGATCCAGATTTACCACAACCAAAACAATGATAAAATCCTTTATCTTCAACAACCGTAAAAGAAGGGGTTTTTTCATTGTGGAATGGACATAAACCCCAATATCTATTGTTTTTTTTAGCTAAAAGTACATAATCGGAAACTACATCAACAATAGATAGACGATTTTTTATTTCTTGTATAGTATTTTCTGAAAATTTTGGCATCATGTATAATATAATTTAAGGATAGGTAAATAGTAAAGCCTTTAATTCAAATTCTTAGTGTTTTTATAAAAAAAATAGACCAAATTAATGGTCTATCGTAATGGAGAGAGAAGGATTCGAACCTTCGAAGGCGGAACCAACAGATTTACAGTCTGCCCCCTTTGGCCACTCGGGAACCTCTCCGTTAACTTAAACTAACATATACAAATTTCTTTTCTTTGTCAATTCTCTTTTTGAAATCTTTAATAAATTTTGAAAATAATAAATAAAAGAAAGAAAAAATAAGAAAATTTTAACCTAATTAAGTTTAATTTTAATAATTATATAATAAATTACGTATGAAATATTGTATTAAATTACTTTTCACTTACAACATTCCAATTCGATTTAAAAACTAAAATTAGAAATATGGTACTTATAATAATTCCAACAAAACCTGTAATTTTATAAGAGTTTGTAAATTTATTGGCTAAACTAAATAACCAAGGCCCCACAGCACTACTTGCTACTGCTATGGACATTGAAAAACCACTTATTGCTCCATAATGTTTTCTTCCATATAGCTTTGGCCAAGTTACAATATTTAGCATTCCATATAGACCTCCACCAATTCCAAAAGATATAATTACCAATATTTTACCAATTGGAAATGATATTAATAAGATTGAAAATGAAGATAATATCAAAGAAAATATATACCCAATATAGATATATTTGATTTGTATTCTATCACTAAAATAGCTACCTAAAAATCTTGAACAAACCGAAATAATAGAAATTGGAAAGAAAATCTTAACAGCTTGGTCTGCAGAAACACCAATTTCATCAAAAATTGATACTACATGAAAAGTAAATGCAGTATTAAACAAACTCCAAAACCCTAAAGAAAACACAATTATCCAATAAAGTGGTTCTCTTTTTGCCTCAGCAACCGTTTTTTGAACTTTGGCATCCTTTACTCTATTTTTATTTTCAAGGTTTTTATTTTTCATTCCCTGTTCAACTTCAATTCCATATTTATTTGGTTCTGCTCGATAAAATATGAGAACTAGTGGCAAAAAAATAACTAATAAAACCAATGCTATTGTAATAAGAGATTTAGTCCATCCTAATTTATTTATCATAGAATTTAGTGGCTGCGGAGCAAAAGAGAATCCAAAAGCTGTAATTAATCCCATAATTCCAACGGCAAATCCCCTTCTTGGTCCAAACCATTTAGCTACCATACCTTTTGAAACTAAAGTTAATACCCCCTGTCCAAAAAATCGAATCCCAAAAAATCCTATTGTAATAACTGTAAACACTATAACAAAACGTGAAACATTAAAAATATTTGTCAAAAATAGAATTATTTCAGGAGAAAACCCAAAAATTAATAAAAAGAGACCTAAGAAAATTGTAGCAATGGCTGCAACTATTCTAGCCCCATAACGATCAAAAAAGATTCCAGCATAAGATATTAGTAAACTACTTCCTAGGGTTCCAATCATATATGCTGTAGAAATTTCAACTCTAGAAATATTTAGATTACTTATGTAGTAGTCAGTAAAAACTGACACCCCCATAGTTTGACCTGGAACACTTGCTAGCACCCCAATTGAACCAATAAATAAAATAATCCACCCATAATAAAAAGGAAAATTAGCTAAGTTGAAAAGGGCTTTATTTTTACCAATAATTTTTTGTTTTTGAAACATGAAAACTCCTGAAAATTACAATTAAAAGGAGTTTAACAATTATCAAAAGAACATACAACAAAATCAAAAATATACAATAATGTTCTTGATAATGGTTGATGATATTTTTTAATTTATTAGTTTATAATCAATTAAAAAAAAGTGCTTTCAAAATATATATTTTTTACAAACAAGTATTGACCTTTAATTAGAAAAAATGTATAAGTAACAGGGTCAATTGTTATTGACTTTTGCCACCTTAGCTCAGCTGGCCAGAGCACGTGATTTGTAATCTCGGGGTCGTCCGTTCGAATCGGACAGGTGGCTTTTTTTTTGGTTCAAAATAAGTTTCTGTTTAATTTGTATCAATATTTCCTTTTCATGCTATTTTTAGTAATCTTCATAAAGAAGTATTTAGTATCCTTAAAACCCTAAGCTTTTCTACAAGATTGGTGTACTATGTGATTTAAAATTCATTCCCATTTTTTATTAATTGTTAAACAAAAGTTTCTAATTTGAGGAATGTCAAAAGAAGAAGCAAGTGAATTGCTTTAGAG
>JBAYZQ010000121.1:0-7261 GCA_041672385.1 Sphaerochaetaceae bacterium
AAAGAGACAATAACATACCCTCCACCAAACGTGAAGGCACTTAATTCAAACATTGCTGAAAACAGTTTCAAATAGCGTTTAAAAGTCATTAAATATCCTCAATATAGTCTTTATTTTTGTCGGTTTATCTTATCACTTTTTAATAAAAAAGCCAAAGACTTAATAATCTCTAGGTTTACTAGTTCCTCTACTTAATAACTCGTCCAAAACATATTGACTATCGCCATCAAAGAAATTATCCCCTTGCTCTTTTACCCATTTATGAAGTTTATCATCCATTTCTTTGATTAATGCTTGGTATTTTTTTTCATATATTAAGTTTTTAGTTTCAAAAGGGTCTATTATAAGATCATATAATTCACTCATATCTTCCTTATTAACAGTATATTTATATCTTTGAGTTACCATAGATTTAGCTAAATTTCTATGTAGATGTCCGTAAGTTTCAGACACAAAAAACTCTCTGCGGTTTTTGAAATTATGGGAGATTAAGTCTAGAAGGCTTTTACCATCAGGTTCATAATCAAATTTTGATCCTATCGCATCAAGAATAGTAACAGGGATATCAAGATTACTGACAAGAGCATCGCTGACCAAACCTTTCTTTATTACACCTGGATATCTGATTGCTAGAGGAACTCTCATTACTTCTTCAACCATATAACTTGCTTTATCAAATTTGCCACCTTGGCAAGCTAAAGCATCTCCATGGTCAGTAGTCATAACAACCATTGTATCGTCCTCAAGTCCAAGTTCCTTTAGCTTATTAAGAACAATTCCCATTGCATCATCAATCATTGTAATGTGGGAATAAGCTCTTGCTATCATCATCTGCCATTTCGACCAAGGAATTGGATTTGGAATAATTAGGTTCTGGTTTTCATCACTTATTCCTAAATTATGTTCTTTCTTGTAACATTCTGGTTTATCAGAAAGATCTGAATCAAAAGTCGGATACATTGGAATTTCTGAAGGATCATACAAATCAGCATATTCTTGGGTAACAAAATAAGGATCATGAGGGCCCCAGAAATCAAGTCTCATTGAAAACGGTTTATCACTATTTTCATTCTTGAGTTGTTCCAATTTTTTACAAACCATATCAGCAAGGAAAAAAGCTTCATGGCTTTCTTTGGGGGCCAACATTATTCCAGAAGCTTGCTCATTTGACCATTCTTTATTTTGAATATATTTTTCACCCGGTTTTATATCAAGTCTCCAAGGATCCATCGTATTTTCAATCATAATTTCAGGTTGAGGTAAATTCTTTTCCTTTCTATATTCCAAATATTCTTTTGTAATATAAGGATTGCCATAGGAAGGATAACAATAACCATCACAACCATGATCATGAGCAGTCCCAGGCCCTGCATGCCATTTTCCATAGTAATAATTTCGATATCCTTCATCTTTCAGAATATCAAGGTAAGTTCTTTGTGTATAAGGAACATTCACATCATTTAAAATTTCTCCATGATGATGTGAATATAGGCCTGAAAGTACACATCTTCTAGTTGGTCCACAGAGTGGATTTGAAGAATAGGCACGAGTAAACTCAACACCTTCTTTAACAAATTTTTCATAGTTATTTCTTATTATCTTAGGACCATATTCTACTCCATGTTGATGAAGTAATTGGTGATCACTCATCATAAAAAGAATATTTGGTTTATTTTTTTTCATTTTATTCTCCATTCTTACCACCATTTAATCTGGTCGGTTACATATTTTCTAAGTTTGACAAATTCAGGTGAATTCACATCCCTTGGATGTGGAAGATTAACTTCAACTTCATCTTTAATATGAGCAGGTTTATTTGTAAGTATTAAAACCCTTTCAGCTAAATAAACAGCTTCTTCAATATTATGAGTAATGAAAATCACGGTTGTCTTCATCTCTTTCCAAATTCGAATTACCTCATCTTCAAGATAGAATCTAGTATTAATATCCATTTGACCATAAGGCTCATCCATCAAAAGTAAATCTGGTTGCATTGCAAAAGATCTTCCAATTACAATTTTTTGTTCTGCACTTGTTGAGAGTTCACCAGGATAAGAATCTCGATATTTAGAAAGTCCCATAATTTCGATTACTTTATTTGTCTTTTCTTTTATTAGCTTTTCGTTCTTGATTTTTGATCTCAATCCATATTCAACATTCTGCTGAACCGTAAGCCAAGGAAAAGCTGAAGGATCTTGAAAAATGAACGATAAATTTTGTTTTTTTGGATTTGATTTTTCTCCATCAATTAAAACTTCTCCACTCGAAGGTTCAATAAGATTGGAAAGGACATTCAAAAAAGTAGATTTTCCACATCCAGTGGGTCCAACAACACAGAGAAATTCTCCGTCTTTTACATTGAAATTACAATTATCCAACACCAGAAGTTCCCCAAAGGATTTACTTAAGTTATTGACTTGTACTTTTATTTTTCTTTTATCCATATTTTTCCCCATCATTCAATTACAAGATCAGTTCTGTCACTGATTTCTTTCCTAATTTTAAGGAAATCTTCACTCGTATAGTCTCTTGGCCTTTTCATTTCTTTCAAGTCATAATTTTCTTTAACAGACATTGGTTGCTTACTAAAAAGAATAATTCTATCAGCAAGAAAAACCGCTTCTTCTATGTTGTTTGTAACAAAGATTACCGTTTTCTTATTTTCATTCCAAATTCTAAGAATCTCATCTTGCATTGAATATCTTGTTTGTGCATCAAGTTTTCCAAAAGGTTCATCTAATAAAAGAATATCGGGATTACCAGCATAAGCTCTTGCAATACCGACCCTTTGTTTCATTCCTCCAGAAAGTTGATGGGGATAATACTTCTCAAAACCCTTTAGACCTACAAGATCAATATATTTCTGACATTTCTCATATCTTTCTGTTTTTTTAACTCCAGCAAATTTTTGAGAAATAGCAATATTATCCCTTACTGTAAGCCAAGGTAATATTCCTAATTTTTGAAAAACAAATCCAATCTCAGAATTCAAACCTTTAGATAATTTCCCATCAATGTATATTTCACCTGACGTTTGTTTTAAAAGACCTGAAATAATATTCAACAAAACGGTTTTTCCACATTCGCCTGGGCCTAGAAGAACAAGAAATTCATTTTCTTTAACCTTAAAACTAACATCTTCTATTGCCGTTTCATACCCATTGTTCTTATTTAAAAATATCTTACAGATATTCTTTATTTCTAATTTTTTATCTCTACTTTCCATGGACAAAGTTTCCTTTCCAAAAATCTTAATAATGATGACAAAACTGAACCTATAAGCCCAATTAGTAACATGGCGAAAATTACAAGAGCCAAATCCGATACATTTGAACCTCGAATAATAAGAAACCCCAAACCTTGATAAGCGGAGATCATTTCGGCAGCCAGAACTACAATCCAACCAGTACCCATAGCCGTTGAAATTCCGGCCATAATCGCGGACAATGATGAAGGAAGAACAATATCAGTTATTATTTGAGAATTACTTGCTCCATATATCTTTGCTACATCCACATTTAATTTAGGAATAAGACTTACCCCTGAATATGTATTTACAACTACCGGCATAAGACAACCAACAAAAACAAGGGCAATTTTGCTGGACTCTCCTATTCCAAACCAAAGTGTAAGAAGAGGAATCCAAGCTAACGCAGGTATTGGCCTTATTAATTCAAACAAAGGTTTGAAAACACGTCTAAATTTTTTATTCCAACCTACTAAAAGGCCAAAAGGAATTCCAAAAAAACAGGCAAGAAGCAATCCAAACAAAACACGTTTTGTACTAGCCCATACATGTCCCCAGATTGAAGTATGGCTGATTGGTTTTTCAATTAATTTAACAACTCTTAAATAAACTTCATATGGTGTAGGGATAATACTACTGGGTTTTCCAGCTACCAAAAACCAGAATCCAATAAAGAGTCCAATTGAAATAAAAGGAAGCAGATTAACTATTATATTCTTAGTTTTCTTCGTCATTTTTGTACAAACCTCCATTTCAAAACTATTTTCTCAATTCTATCAATGATTGAAGTTAAAAAAAGTCCAATTATACCAATTACAAACATACCAGCAATAATAATATCAATTCTTCCAAAATTTCTTCCCATGAAAATCATATAACCCAATCCCTCACTTGAAGCCAACATTTCCGCTGCAACAAGGGTTCCCCAACCATTTCCAAGAGCAATCTGCATCCCTGCAAAAGCTAAAGGCATCGCAGAAGGAACACCCACAGTTTTGAAAACTTTCCAGTTGGAATATCCACAGGTTTTCGCAAGGTCAATATATACTTGTTTTGTTCCTTTTATTCCGGTATATGAATTAATAACAATAGGTACAAAGGTCGTAAAAAATATAATAAACGACTTAGCTACAGTTCCAATCCCCAAAAGTACAATTATAATTGGTATCCAAGCAATTGGAGGCAAAGGTCTGATTATCTCAAAAATAGGTCTCACAAATTTATCTACCGGTTTATACCAACCCATAAGAAGCCCAAGTGGTAATCCTATGACTAAAGCTAGAAAAAAGCCAACCATTGCAAGTTTAAAACTGGCCCAAATATTCTGAAACAAAGTATTACCATCTGGCCTTGGATCACTTACCTTCGAACCTATAGCACTTAAAACTTGAATTGGGGAAGCAATTCTTGAATTATCTACTATTTTTAAAGAATAAAGTAACTGCCATACTAAAAGAAAAATAGCAATACTTAAAGTTCCAATTATTATTGTTTTTTGAGTTGTTCTTTTTGCTTCCTGTCTTAAACGAGTTACTTCAACATCAATTTTATTTTTATCCATTGTTTTCCTCAGTAAACAAAAAACAACTTCTGTGCTTATAATTCAGTACAGAAGTTGTTTTAGTAATTAAACTAGGTTCTGCATGAAAGAACTGTCGTAATTCTCATCAAGCATCAGAGCAGCTTTATCTGCTTCAGAATAATTACCCATTGTTATGTAAAAATCCATTAATTGAGACAAAGAACTCTGCCATTTTGTTCCATTTCCATCTTCAGCTGGTCCAAACATATCAAGTTGGCCTTGTACATCTGGAATTTCTACTACTTGTGCATTTACAAATTCAAGAGCTTTGTTATAAACTGTTGAAACACCATTTTCTTCACAGAAATCCACCATCATTTGTCCAGCTTCTTCTGGATTATCTTTAATCCATTGAACAGCTCTCATATAAGCATTAGTCCAAGCTTGAACAACTTCTGGTCTTTCATTAATAATCTTTTCGCTAGCCATCATTACTGAAGGCATAAAAATTCCCTGGGAAACACCTGTTGTTACAGGAATATATCCATCAGCTTTTGCATTAAAATAGAAGGAAGCATTTGCTTGGCAAAGATCTCCATTATTAGATTTAAAAGCAGTATAAGCAGGAGAGGAATCCATGTTTACTTTCTTAACATCCATTTCAGTCAAACCCATTTTATTTAGAGTGGAATTTAAAAGAACATCAGTAATAGTTCCCTGAGTCATGAGAATGTCCTGGCCTTTCCAAAGATCAGCATTTCCATAGGCACCAATTTCTTCGTTATATCCAGATTTAACAAGTTCGCTATCAGGACGTCCCCAAAGACCCATTACCATTCCATCATCAATGGAAACACCGGTAATTACAAGATCTTTTTTTGCAGCACCAAGAATTATTCCTCCAAATCCAGTGGTACAAATATCCCAAGCACCTGTGGAATAAGCTTCCATCTGTGGTGGAGCTCCAATATATACGAGGGTTTTTACAGAAAGCCCTTCATCTTCATAATAACCATTCACATCAGCAACATATGAAGGAAGACCGTGTCCTGAAGGATGGATACTTATTGTTACTTTCTGTAAACCATCTTCAGTTACATTTGATTCTTCTGCCTCACCGATGGCAAAAGCAAACATTCCAATTAAACAAATCATTAATGCAATCAATAATTTCTTTTTCATTTATTTCTCCTATTTATTCAATTTGAAGCGTTTCATTTTATACTTCAAAAAAACCAAATTAATTTATGTCTAAAATAGTCTCTCCCTCAACCATTTCTCCTTTAACAAAAATTTTCTTTTCGCTATTAGGAAGACAAACACCATTTCCACGACTAATTTGAAGCTTGTCATAAACTTCAACTGCCTTTGAAATAACCTCATCAAACCTTCTATTAAAAGTTGTGAGAACTTTTGGGGTTGATTTAGCACAATAGAAATTCCCAAATCCCATTATTGAAACATCTTCAGGAACTCTAATTTTATACCTTACACAAGCATTATAAAAACCAAGTGCCATAGTATCATCTCGAGGAAAAACTAGTTTTGGAAGACGGTTTTCCTTAATTAACTCCTCTGCTATTTCAAAACCTAAAGCCATATCATCACTACAATCATCTTTAAGAGAAATAAGGTCACATTCCATTGCTCGTTTTTCACATTCTTTTTGAACTCCAAGTCTTCTGTTTAAGTTAGGAGACAACAAAGCCCAATTTTCAACATCTATATAAGTAAGCTTACGATGCCCTTTTTTATATACATATTCCACCATCTTTTCTGCAGCATAAAAATTATCAACTGCTACATAAGGATAATCTGCTCCTTCAAAATATCTAGCAAGAAAGATTATTGGAGTAGTTTCTTTCTCTCTTAAACTCATAAAATATTCTTTATTTTCAACAAATTGGAAATAAACAAACAAAACATCAATTTTACTACCCAATAACCTCTCACAATTAATCTTTTCTCTAGTTTTATCATTTCTTGAAGTTGCCCAAATAATCCTAGAGTTTCTGTTCTCAGCAAACTCCTCTAAAGGCATCAGGATCTGAGATTCTTGAATCTTACCCATATCAGAAACTATAAGTCCAAACATTTTATTTTTTCCAGAAGCCAATCCACTTGCTTGATAATTAACTCTATATCCAAGTTTTTTCATTGCAGAAAGCACTTTTTGTCTATTTACTTCCTTCACATTCTTCTTTCCTTGAAGTACGTTTGAAATTGTGCCTAAAGACAATCCTGTAATTTTTGAAATGTCATTATATGAAGCCATAGATTCCTTCTTTTCAACATGAAGCGTTTCATGTTGAAGCGTTTCATGTTGAAGCGTTTCATAAAAGAAATAATATCACACTATTCAGATAAGTCAAGAAAAAAAATAAAAAAAAATTTTTTTGTGAAGAGTAAGATAAAGTGTCCACGAAAAAATATAAAGAAAGTCCCACAAAACTCTGTTAATATTAAGTTTACAACCACCAATAAGGAGAGAT
>JBAYZQ010000122.1:0-7217 GCA_041672385.1 Sphaerochaetaceae bacterium
CGAATATTCAAATAAGGTCCTGCTAATATAATTTCACCTTTTAAATTAAGTTTTTTTTCTAGCTCAACTTTTAAGTTACTAGCTATAACAGCAGGAGCTTTATGGAGAAGTTTAGCATAAGCAAAAATTGCAAAGGCAAGATCTCCCATCTCTTTTTTAGGAGGATTCTGGGCAATTACAGAAGGAAAAACCCCTTCATAACCAACCCCATCGAGCATTTTTTTTATTTCTATGTTTATTGCTTCAGTCCATTGCTTCTTAATTTCTGATAACATAAAGCCTCCAAGCTAATTCAAATGTGAAACAATTTTACAATTTTTAGACTATCGATACAAGACCAAAAATACGATGGTAGACAATCCTTATTTAAAATTATAAACTTTAAAATATGCCAAGAATTCTTAAATATAAAAAAATAAGCTCAACAAATTCTGTGTTAAAAGATATGATCAATAAAAGCCCAATTGATTTTCCTGATACTGTTATTATTTCGTACAAACAAACAGAAGGAAGAGGTCGCTTAAAAAGAGTTTTCTCTTCCCCTGAAGGTGGTCTTTATATAAGTCTTTGTTTCAAAGAGGATGAATTTAAATATCCAACAGCAACCGCAGCTGTTTACGCAATGCTTGCAATTGCAGATATTGGTGTTCAAACTAAAATAAAATGGTTAAATGATCTTTATTTTAATAACAAAAAGGTTTGCGGAATTCTAGCCGAAAAAGTTCACTCTTACGTTATAATTGGAATCGGTATTAACATTACTACAGAAAAAAGCGAATTTCCAAAAGAAATACAAAATAAAGCTATATCCCTTTTTCCAGGGGAAAAATCAAGATTAGAAGAGCTTAGAAATAAATTATCCAAAAGTCTAATAGAAAACTTCTATCAAAAAAAACCAAGTAATATTTTTTCCTTATACAAAGAAAACTGTTTCACCTTAAATACTCAAATTACAGTTAACAGTTTCGACAAAACCTATGAAGCTATGGCTATAGGTATAAACCAAGATTTTGAACTAATAATTAAAGATTCTGAAAATAAAATATGCACCCTTAGCACTGGAGAGATTATACTAAATCAACTTCAATAGCTTTTCCATTATAATCTTTTCTTATTTTAACCTTATAAATTTCGCCCTTTTTTGCTTCTAAATTAAGTCCAAATACTTTTACCTTCAAAAAATTCCCGGTTGTTCCCCACCAGAATTTTCCTTTATCTTGTTCTAAGAGAACTTCGACTTCTTTTCCAAGATAAGAGTTTACGTAATTTAAATATAATTCATCAGAAAGATCTCGAAGCTTTTTAGCTCTTTGATCTCTTATATCCTCACAACATCTATCTTTTACTCCAAAAAAAGGAGTATCAGGCCTTGGGCTAAAAGGAAATACATGAAGTCTTGAAAAATTATTTTCTTTCACAAAATCATAAGTCTCTTGAGCTTCTTCCTCCTCTTCTTGAGGAAGGCCAGAAATAAGATCACAAGCAATAAAAGGATTCTCTTTTACCTCTCTAAGACGCTTAATAATATATTTCAAATGTTCATTATCATAATGCCTATTCGCCCTTTTCAAAACTTTATTTGAAGCAGACTGGATTGGAATATGAAAATGAGGTTGTATTCTTGGATCTTTTAAAGTAGAAAGAAGCCTATCATCCACATGATCGGGTTCCATAGATGAAAGTCTAAGTCTAATATTAGGTCCCAACGCAGCTAATAATTTTTCAATTAAAGCGCCAAGCCCTTCTCTCTCATGATCATACATTGTTAGATTAACACCTGTAAGCATTATTTCATGATAATTATTCTTTTCAAGTTCCAACGCCCTTTTTACTACTTCATCACTATCAAGGCTACTAGATTTTCCACGAGCTACATGAACTCTACAGTAGGCACACTCATTATCACAACCATCCTGTATCTTTAAATAAGCTCTAGAATGATATATAAAATTAGATCCATGATAATCAAATACACTACAATCTTCAGTTTCGACAAATTTAGAAAAAGCTGAGCAGTTTTCATACAACGACATAACATCATTTTCTTTTATGAAATCCGGAAGCTTTAAAATATCTGCTTTTTTATCAAGTCCAATAACAATAACTTTATCACTAACTTTCTCGAGTATTTTTCTATTAAGTTGAGCATAACATCCTGTTACTAGAATAACTTCGCATTTTTCAGAAGAAGAAAATTTTCTTATCATTCTACGAACTTTTTGTTCTGCTTTGCTTGTTACTGTACAAGAGTTTACTATTATAAGGTCTGCATTGTTCCCATCGGTGTCCATCTCAAATCCGGCTTTGTAGAAAGAAGAGGCAATAGCCTCACTCTCGCACTGGTTCAATCTACAACCCAAAGTATATATAAAAATATTCATTACCACTCCAAAGCATTCATCGTTTCCTGTAACGCCCTTTTCAAATCCCTTCTCATATTTACTGCATAGGGATTATAATGTTGCAAATCTTTAAACAACGTCAAAGAATCATTACAGGTCTGTTCTACAATTTCCATAAGACTTTTATAGCCTACGGTCGCAAGATCTGTATAAGGAAGGTCTAGTTCTTTAAGAGTTCTTCCAAGAAAATGGGTAATTCCTTGAGAATAAGCAGCTTCTCTATCATGTCTATCAGGACTCATTTTAAAAACATCAAGCCCCCAAGAAGAAAATTCTTTTTCCCAATAGTCAACTTTTGCTCTATCAACCCTTACCGGACATATTACCAAAGGCAAATTTTTTAATCCATTCTTAGCACTGTCAGGGCCAAACATAGGATGAGTAGCCATAATCTGTATATTTTCGGGTAAGTATTTTTCCATTATTTCACAAGGGAATAGTTTTACCGAACATGTATCACAAACAACACTATCATTACTGATTTTTTTAGCACATTTTTTTATCACTTCTTCAAAGGCTGAAATTGCCACACAGAAGAATATATATTTTTGGCTTAATACTGTTTCCTCATCCGAATAAATAATACCCGGTAAATCAGTTTTTCCACTTCTGCTAAATCCATACACTTGATGACCTTGCTCAATCATTTTTGTAGCAAAGAAGCTTCCAAATCTACCCAACCCATAAATACCAATTTCCATTTTTTCCTCAAAGTGATAATAGACAATTTTATAATAACTTTCAAGCATAGAAAAATTATTCAAACTTGAATTAATTTGCTTCTAGTTGTATCATGGAAGCATCTTATTTAATGGGAAGCAAAAAAATGAAAAAAACTAAAACCGCTATTTTGATTCTGTTTGTTAGTCTGTTATCACTTTCAGTTACATTTGGCCAAATCACAGATATTAAAGCTAATCGGGAAACTGTGGATTTGAAAGATTTCTACGTTATTTCAAAAGCGATTTCGGCTGCTGATGTCCTACAATTTATGCAGGTATATGAGGCTCCAGACAGTCCTGTAGAGTTTTTCACAAATGCCAGCTATTTTGATAATGAAGAAATAGAAAAATACTTTGCCTATTATCTATCCTTTTTTAACCCACAATCTGCTTACAAATTTTCCTACAAATATTTTGCAGACCGAAAAAGTTATTTTGAGGTAATGAAGGTTATTCCTGAAGACAAAGATTATTCCATAAATGAGGCCTTTTCCAATTTTACTTCTTTGAAAAATCTTCAATTAATTTTTCCAAGTGGTATTGTAGACGGAAATATTTATGATGTTTTTAGAACTTGTAGTAGACAGCTCGCCTTCTAT
Source organism: Sphaerochaetaceae bacterium (assembly GCA_041672385.1). GTDB lineage: Bacteria > Spirochaetota > Spirochaetia > Sphaerochaetales > Sphaerochaetaceae > JBAYZQ01. Next base: position 3,724 of record JBAYZQ010000122.1, read on the forward strand.
GTTGGATTATTCAGCCCAGATGGGAGAACTCCAGACTATGAGCTATGTGAAAAAAACTTACAAGAATATTATCAATCTTTGGAATTGGACTTCCAAACTGCCATGGAAGAAGAAGAAAAGTTAAAGAACCAACAGTAATTATAAATCAAGGATTATTGATTTAATATAATAATTAGTTTTAGGAGAAACAAATGACATTCGCAGAAGAAATGAAGTCAAGAGCAATTGTGCTTCAAAAAAATCTGGTACTTCCTGAGGGAACTGAACCAAGAACTCTACAGGCAGCTCGCAAAATTTTAGATGAAAAAATAGCCAAAAACGTAACGTTGCTAGGAAAAAAAGAAGAAATTGAAAAATTAGCAGCAGAACTTAAGGTAAATCTTGAAGGTATTAAGATAGTAAATCCAGAGACAAGTGAAAAAAGAGAAGCTTATGCAAAGGAATACTTTGAATTAAGAAAGCATAAAGGAATGACTGAAGAACAAGCTTACAATGGTATAGTTTCTCCTCTTCATTTTGGAGCCATGATGACTAGAATGCAAGATGCTGATGCTATGGTAGCTGGTGCAGAAAATACAACCGGTGATGTCCTTAGAGCTTCTTTTCAGATTATTAAAACAAAACCAGGCATTAAATATGCTTCTTCATGTTTTGTTATGGCAACTGATAAAAAAGAATTTGGATTTAATGGAGCTTTTATCTTCGCTGATTGTGCTACAATTCCTGATCCCACAAGTGAACAGCTTGCTCAAATAGCAGAAGCTTCTGCTGTTTCCTGCCAAACTTTCTTGGGTACTGAACCAATAGTTGCAATGCTTTCTTACTCAACAAAAGGTTCTGCAAAAGGTGACTTGGTTGATAAAGTAGCTGAAGCTACAAAAATGGCTAAGGAAAAAAATCCTAACCTAAAAATTGATGGCGAACTTCAAGCGGATGCTGCAATGGTAGAAAAAGTGGCTCAGCAAAAAGCACCGGGTTCAAACGTAGCAGGAAAAGCAAATGTTCTGGTTTTCCCAGATCTTCAAGCTGGAAATATTGGTTATAAACTTGTTCAGCGTCTTGCTGGAGCTCAAGCTTATGGACCAATTCTTCAAGGTTTTGCAAGACCAGTCAGTGATTTAAGCCGTGGATGTAGTGTAGAAGATATTGTAGTAACAGCTTCAATTACTCTCGCTCAGTCAGCTTCAATGTAAGGTTTTTAAATTATTAAAAATTAATAAACACCCCGTTATTTATAAAGAATAATGAGGTGTTTTTTATAGTTTAAGGTCTCCAAAAAAACTTAGTAAATAATGCAAATACAGTATAAAGTTCCAGTCTTCCGCAAAGCATCAAAAATGAACATACCCATTTTATAGAAGAAGGAAAAAATGCAAAATTACCTGTTGGACCTACTTGTGAAAAACCAATACCAATATTACCAAGACATAAGAAAGAAGCAGAAAAACTTGTCATCATATCAGATCCTGATAAAGATATAAGAGCTGCCCCAATTAAGCCTGTGGCAACATAAATTGCAATAAATCCACTTACTGAAAGTATTACAGATTCTTCAACAACATTTTTCCCAATCTTTACTGGGAAAACACCATTTGGATATATTCTTTGCTTAATGTGAGCCAGACCAGCTTTTATTGCTACTAAAATACGAACAACTTTGATACCACCTCCAGCTGAACCAGCACACCCACCAACAAAGAATAGAAGAAGTAATATCATCTGGGTAAAAGTTGGCCACAAACAATAATTTGCTGTAGCAAATCCTGTTGTAGTTATAATTGAAGCATTTTGAAATGCGCTATATCGAAGGGCGGTAAGAAAGTTAGAATAAACACCTTTATAGGTTAGATATCCTGCAACTAGCAGTGTACAGATTGAGAATATTGAAACATAAGTTCTCAGCTCGCCATCTCTTAAAACTGATTTAATCTTACCCGTCATAGCTTTGTAATATAATGCAAAGTTGGCCCCACCAATTAACATAAAAACTGTCACTACAATATCAATATAAGCACTGTCAAAGGTTCCAATAGAAGAGTTTTTAACACAGAAACCAGCTGCAGCCATCGTTGAAAAGGTAACTGTTACCGCCTCGTATAAAGTAACTCCACCAAACAAAAGCATTATAGTTTCAAGAACAGAGAAACCAACATATATTCCCCATAGAATCATTGCAGTATTTTGAATTTTGGGTGTCAACTTATCTTTTGTAGGTCCAACGGATTCAGCACCTACTAATCGATTACCCCCTGCACCTATTTTCGGTATCAAAGCTACAAACAAAACAACAATACCCATACCACCAAGCCAGTTAGTAGCAGAACGCCAAAAAAGAATTGACATAGGATTATCTTCAATTTGTGTTAATACGGTTGCTCCTGTTGTTGTATAACCACTCATTACCTCAAAATATGCACTGGCATAATCAGGATAACTACCACTTACGAGAAGAGGAATTGATGAAAAAGCAGCCCCAAGTACCCAAGAGAAAGTTACAAATAAATAACCATCTCTAGTTCCAAGCTTTTTATCTTTATGGCCCCAAGTAAAAATTGCAACAAAAGAACAAAACAATGCAATAGCTAAATAGGCATATTCAAAGCCAATCAAAGCTTGACTCTCTCCATGATTATAAGCCATAGAAGTCGGTATTAACATTAGAAAAGCAATAAAAGCTAAAATATAGGCAAGTAGTCTTAAATCTTGTTTGATATTCATCTCTAACAGGCCTTTGTGAATAATTTTTGGATTGACTTAACTTTACCAACCGCAACTGATACAAGAACAGAATCGCCTTCCTGTAAAACGTAATTTCCATTTGGAATTATCTGCTTTGAATTTTTAGTGGAAACAGCTGCAATAATTCCTTTATCCTTCATAGGGATATCAGATAATTTTTTATTGCACACAGGGGTATTTTTTTCTATCTTGAATTCATAAACTTCCATTGTTCCACCAAAAATTGAATGAATACTTGAGACATTCGGGCCTCTAAGCTTGCTTAGGACTGTTTCAACTGTTGATTCTGTTGTGGATATGATTGAATCAATTCCAAGATAACTAGCCATGGTTAAATAGTTTATATTTTGTCTAATAAGAGCAATTGATCTTACAACTCCAAGCTTCTTTGCATAGGTTGCTGTGATTAAATTAAGTTCATCGATTTCAGTTAAAGCAATTAACAAATCATGATTTGTTAAATTTGAATCTTTTAGAATAGTATCATCTGTTATATCCGCATTTAATACTAAAATCTGTGGAAAATCAGCTGAAAATTCATTACATATTTTGGCTTTCTTCTCAATCAAAGTTATATTCTTTAGTTGAGCCGGATTGCATAATTTTAGAAAAAATCGGGTAATCGTAGAACCACCAACTAAGATTATCTTCAATTTCTCTTTTTGTTTTGTTGAGACATTGGTCAATAAAGTCGAAAGCTCTTTTGGTTTTCCTACTATTGAAAGCACATCACCATCATTAATAAGTGTTGACCC
>JBAYZQ010000123.1:0-7197 GCA_041672385.1 Sphaerochaetaceae bacterium
TTACTATTCAGGCAGGATGTGCCGTTCATACTGACGGAGAATCAAAATCAACCCATAATGGAATACATCGTTTCTTTATTGGCGAAAATGCAAAAGTCACCTATTACGAAAAACATTTTGGCGAGGGTTCTGATGCTCAAAGAATTATTTCTCCAGTAACAGAAATTACAATGGAAAAAGGTTCATCCTTTTTTATGGATTCTATTCAACTTGAAGGGGTTACTTTTACAGAAAGAACAACTAAAGCTATTGTAAAAGAAACCGCTAAATTTGAGGTTAATGAAAGAATTTTGACTACTGGAACACAACAAGCCATTAGCAAATTTGATGTTGAAGTTATAGGGAAAGATGCCAGTGTAAATATAGTTTCAAGATCAGTTGCAAAAGATAATTCAAAACAAACCCTAGAAAGTAAGATAACTGGAAGTTCTGCTTGTCATGGCCACAGTGAATGTGATGCAATACTAGAAGGAAACGGAATGGCAATTGCAATTCCTGCTTTAATTGCAAACCATCCAGAAGCTAGCCTTGTTCATGAAGCAGCTATTGGAAGAATTTCCAAACAACAAATAGAAAAACTTCAAACTTTAGGGTTAAATGAGAAAGAAGCCGAAGATTATATCATAAAAGGCTTTCTAAAATAAGAAATATTATTCAAACAACATATCCACTGCTTTTTTGTAGAAAAAAATAGTTTGTGACTTTTGAATCTTTTTAATCTGTTTTCGGTTTTCTGGAAAATTTGAATTCCAAAACTTCCAGTATTCTTTCATCTTAAACATGAGATTTCTATCACCTGAAAGAAAATTAGAATAAGAAGAAAAAAGTTGATCATGAAAAATCTTAAACTCTCTCTTTTCAATTTTCTGCCCAGTTCTATACTCTCTTACTAATCCAGGGTTAGTTACCAAACCCCTTCCAATCATTATTTTTTCTACTGTTGGAAAGTTTTTATTAAAAACCTTAATTTGCTCAACGTTAAAAAGATCTCCATTGTAACAAATGCTGTTTTTACTTTTTTCAACTATTTCTGAAAAAACAGCTAAGTCAGGAGTATTTTTATAAAAATCTTCTCTTACCCTAGGATGTACAATAAGTTCTTTTAATGGATAATCATTGAAAATTTTCAAAAGGTCTCCCATTTCTTTTCCTGATGAAAAACCTATCCTTGTTTTAATCGAAATTTCAAGATTATCTTCTTTGAAAATATCATCTAAAAATTTTCTTAAAATTAAAGGAGTTTGCAACATTCCAGAACCTTTTCCTTTTGAAACAACCGTTGCAGAAGGACAGCCAAGATTTAAATTAAACTCCTTGTATCCATATTCTTTTAAAGTTCTTGTAGTCTTTATAAAATCTGAACTATTAGAAGTTAAAATCTGTGGAATAAGATTAATTCCCTCATTGTGTTCCTTTAATATTTCTCTTTTATCTCTTGGCCCTAACAAACCTTTTTCATTTGCTGAAATAAAAGGAGTGTAATACTTATCAATTCCTTTGTAAAATTGAGAGTAAACTCCTCTAAAAATAAAATTTGTAACGCCTTCCATTGGAGCAAAATATATAATCATAGTTTATCCTTAATATTATTTAACATTATTTAGTATTTTTTGTCCAAGTTTATTGTTAATAAAAAGCTTTTTTGATAATATTTCTTAAAAAAGAAGGAAATTATGGAAAAAACCAAACTAAAAACAAAGTATGGATTTCTTACTGTAGTTACAATGGTAATTGGAATAGTAATTGGAAGTGGCGTGTTCTTCAAAGCTGAGAAAATCCTTTCTGCAACAGGTGGGGATTTAACATTAGGAATCGTTGCTTGGATTCTTGGCGGATTGGTAATGATAGTTTGTAGCTTTGTATTTTCTACACTTGCAGCAAAATATTCAAAAGTTAATGGCCTTATCGACTACTGCGAAGCTGAAGTTTCACCAAAATATGGGTATTTTGTTGGTTGGTTTTTAGCAAATATTTATTATCCTGCAATGACAAGTGTCCTTGCTTGGGTTTCAGCTCGTTATACATTTGTTCTATTTGGATCAACTGATATTACTGGTGGTGGATGTCTAGCTCTAGCTTGTTTCTTTCTAGTGGCAATATATGCTCTTAATACACTTTCACCAATAGCAGCTGGAAAATTTCAAATTTCAACTACTTTTATAAAGCTTATTCCTTTAATCCTAATGGGAGTAGTTGGAATAATTGCAGGACTTTTCAATGGAATTTTAGTAGAAAACTTTAGATTGGTTGTTGTTTCACAAACAGTAAGAAATCCTCTTTTTACTGCAGTAGTCGCAACTGCATTTGCCTATGAAGGCTGGATTATCGCAACAAGTATTAATGCCGAACTCAAAGATTCAAAGAAAAATTTACCAAAAGCTCTTGTAGTAGGAACTTTTATAATTATGGTTATTTACATTCTTTATTACATAGGCTTAGCTGGAGCAGTTCAAAAAGTTAACCTTATGCAAAGTGGAGAAGCTGGAGCAAAACTTGCTTTTGTAAATATATTTTCTTCTTTTGCAGGAACACTTTTATTCGTGTTCATCATTATATCCTGCCTTGGAACTACAAACGGCCTTATGATGGGAGTTACACGAAGTTATTATGCATTCGCTGTAAGAGGTTATGGCCCAACACCAAAGAAATTTTCTGATCTTGATGAATCAACAAACATGTCTGCCAATTCAGCAATAATGGGTGTCTTTACAAGTGCTTTCTGGTTACTCTATTTCTACGGTGCAAATCTGACCGCTCCTTGGTTTGGACCTTTTAGTTTTGACAGTTCTGAACTTCCAATAATTACAATTTACGCACTTTACATTCCAGTATTCATAAATATTATTAGAAAAGAAAAAGATTTCTCCTCTTTTAAACGGTTTATTATGCCAATTCTTGGAATTATTGCATCCACATTTATGCTAATTGCAACAATCTATGCACATGGAATATCTGTACTGTTTTATTTTATTATTTTTGCTGTAATAATGGTAATAGGAATACTTGTAAACAAAAAGAGGGACTAGCATGAAGGTCGCGCCTTACATCAGAAAAACGAACTATTATGAAACAGATCAAATGGGGATAATTCACCATGCAAATTATTTACACTATTTTGAAGAAGCTCGTGTAGATTTTGTGGAAAAAATTGGTTATCCCTATGAGAAATCATGCAAGCTAGGAATTGAATTCGGATTGCTTAGTGTAAACTGTGAATATAAGAAAATGGTTCGTTTTGGCGATGTAATTGAAATTCATTCTTCAATTAGTCAAATTTCTGGGGCAAGAATGACTGTTAATTACAAAATCCTTGACCACAACTCAGGGGAATTAATGGCAACCGGAAATTCAAGCCATTTTTACTATGACATTAAAAACAAGAAAACAATCAATCTAAGAAAAGATGTTCCAGATCTTTACGCGCTTTTAAAAAGTTATCAAGAACCTAATCTGGAAGAAGAAGGCTAGCACCTTCATTCTTTATATAACATAATATTAATTCAACAGCTCCATCTATTCCGACAGAACTTGCATTAATTGAAAGGTCATAGTTTCTACTATCACCCCATCTTTCATGGGTATAGTATTCATAATACCTAGACCTTTCTTTATCAATATATTTAGCTAACTTTTCCATTTCTTTATAAGAAAGTTCTTTTTTCCCTTTTTCACATTCTTCTTTCTGAAGTGCAAGTTTTCTGTTAATACGATCTTCTAAATTAGCACAAATAAAGACATTTACAAGATCTGGATTATCAGAAAGAACATATCCAGCACATCGGCCAACAATCACACAACCTTTATCATCAGCTATTTGTTTTATACAATTAGATTGATCAATAAAGATTTGATCATTTGTAGAAAGCTGATAAAAAGAAGGAAAAATATCTACAGAAGACCTCATAACAGACCCAAAGAGAGGAACAGAAGAGGAAGAAAGAAAACTTGGCCTTTTTTCCTCAAAATTTTCAAGGTTCTTTTCTGAGAAACGACTTTGTTCTGCTGTAAGATGCAACAGTTCTTTATCATAAAACTTAATCCCCAGCCTTTTAGCCACACGTACACCGATTTCTCGGCCTCCACTGCCAAATTCTCGTCCGATTGCAATAATCTTGTTTCCCATAATCAGCTCCTTGGTTCTATAGTTATATTATACAGTTAAACATTAAAGCAAATCAATCTTTGAAAAATCAATTTTACCGTCTTCTTTAAGAACTGCTGGATCGGCATTAACATATTCTATCTTACAAACAAACATCTCATGAGAACCAGTCATAATTGAATCAACAATTGTACATTCAATATTCACTGGGCAATCTGAAAGAATCGGAGCAGGAATCTTCTTTGCAGGAGCAGTCTTAATATTTCCTTTTACCAGCTTGTCTTCATCTCTTCTACTAACACTTCCAAGATAATTAAATTCTTTCTTATAGCTCTTAGGAACTAAATTAACCACTAAACAACCTGATTCCTTTATCATAGGATAACTTGCTCTTGATGGTACAATTCCAACCATTAACATTGGTGGGTCATAGGAACAATTCCCACAATAAGCCACCGCGAGCGCATTTTCATTTCCCTTTTTGTCTCTGCAAGAAACCAGAATAAGTGGTTTAGGTGCAAAAGCATTGTTTTTACTAGCTTCAACTTTCATAATTTTCCTCCATTATAATTCTAGGATTGTTGAACATCCCAAATAGTTTACTTTTGACTTAAGTCTATCTTTTAACTTTCCATACCCAATTAATCCAGTGCAATGGCCAGTAAAATATTCTGTAGGTCTTTGCTTCAAAAAATTAGCGACACCATCAATAAGAGAGTCACTCTCACAGGTTCCTCTAGATGGACTAGATAGATGGAACCCACCCAAAACAGCTGTTAGAGGTCCATCACAATACTGTTCTGCCTGTCTTATGATATTTACTATACCACGGTGAGCACAGCCTGTTATAAGGACTTTTTTTTCATTCTCTTTGATAAGTAAATTCTGCTCGTGAAGAAAATCATCTTTGACAAAATTTCCTTTATCATCTTTCTTTAAAAGACTATTATTTGAAACAGAAACCAAATCAGAGGAAGAAATTTTATTAATAAGCTTAAAGTTGTCAGAAATATCAAAATCACCATCAAGACAAACAAACCTCTTTAAATCAAGGTTTTTGCTATCTATTCCAACAGCTTTTATTCCTTTTTCTCCTTTGTCCGAGTAATAGGGTTTAAAGGCAGATTTTTGAATATAAACAACTGCTTTTTTATTTAGTTCAAGAAAAGCTTTTAATCCACCTGTATGATCATAATGCCCATGAGAAATTACCAAGAAATCAACATTTTTAAGATCAATTCCCATTTTTTGAGCATTTTCAATGAAAGCAGAACTTTGTCCTGTATCAAAAAGAATTTTTTTACCTAAACTTTCAATGTAAAGGCTTAATCCATGTTCAGTCTTAAACTTTTCATCTTTAGAAAGGTTTTCCATAAGTACACTTATTTCCATATGTTTAATTTTAGAACAATATCCAAAACAAGTCAAAGCCTTTAGACTCCAGTAAAATTCAACCAAACATGTCCATTTCCTGAACCTTCACATAAATATTTCGCTATATTAAGTAATAAAATGAAACCTTTCTATTTAATCTTTATTTATTTTTCTTTTTTGCTTTCTCTTCTTTTTTCTCTTCTTTTTTTTCTTTTTCTTTTTCTTCCTCTTCAGCCTTCTTTTCTTCTTCTTTTGCTATCAAAGCATTTTTTAAGACCAATTCACAAACTATTTTTTGAACATAACTCGAAATAGCAAGATCAAGAATAAGAAAATTAATATCCTTATCATCAACTTGGGTTAACTTCTTTTGAACAGCTTCGGTTTCTTTATTTAGAATACTTTCAAATTTAACATAAATATTATCATACAAAGCTTCACGTTTTTCCTGAGGGACCTCTTCTTTACCGAAAAGTACCATTAAAGACGATATTTCCTTTACAGAAAGAATCTGCTTTAATCTACTTATTATCGTTAACAAGGCAACATGTTGCTTTGAATATTTCTTTCCCTTAGCTCTTGGAAGGAGACCTTCTTTTATATAATTATTGACCATAGCACTTGTTAACTTCTCTTCTTTGGCAAGGAAAATTGAATTTTGACTTAGAATTTCAAGCACTTGATCCATATAAAGACTCAAAGACGGAAAAGAACTCAAATCACTTATTCTCAAATCTTCAGTTTTTTTTATAAGTTCCATTTTATCCAACATAAAACACCTCAAGGAGATAATACAATACTTCCTAATAGTCTTCAAGGATAATTATTGTATTTACTTATTGACATTTTATTAATTATGTAATCTAATATTAATTATTAGATTAGGAGGTTAACATAATCTTATGACAAAAATTTCAATATTAGGTGATTCAATTTCAAAAGGCGTTGTATTCGACGATTCAGACAAAAAATATAAAACTATCAAATCTTGTTACGCAAATATAATAAAAGATAAATATAATATTGACATCCTTAATTATTCAAAATTTGGATGTACCAGTACTAAAGCTATGAAAATATTAGAATGGAATAAGGAAAAAGTTTCATCTTCTCTTTATACACTTGTTGAACTTGGAGGAAACGATTGTGATCATGATTGGGCCGCCATTTCTGAAAATCCAAATTTACCTCACGTACCAAATACCAGCCTAGAAAACTTCTCTGATAATTTTTTCAAAATAATTAATACAATAAAATCTTATGGATCCACTCCTGTAATTCTGGATTTACCTCCAATAAATGCTGAAAGATATTTTGCTAAATTTTCTGAAGATAAAAACAAGGAGAATTTACTGAAATTTTTGAATGGGGACAAACAGTTTGTTTATCGATGGCATGAAGCTTACAATCTAAGAGTTACAAAACTGGCCATTGAAACAAATAGCCTATTATTTGATATAAGGACGCCCTTTCTAACAAATAGGAATGCTGGAGACTTAATCTGCAAAGACGGAATACATCCTTCAGAGCAAGGACATAAAGTTATAGCTAAATCTCTTGAACAATTCGCCCAAGAATTTCTTATTAATACAGGTAAAAAGGAAACAGCATGACATTTTTAATAATTTTAGCTATCTATATTATTGCTGGTTTTTCAAGAAATTTAATAAATCACAGACATCAGTCTCATTAAAGACTTTTATTCCATTTTTCTTAAGCAA
>JBAYZQ010000124.1:0-6699 GCA_041672385.1 Sphaerochaetaceae bacterium
TATTCTATTAAGATCGTGAATTTTTCCATCTTTAGATACAATATCTGCATTGGCCATTCCGTTTTCTGTAATAATAATTGGTTTTTTATATCTCTCGTAGAGAAATTTAGGCCCCCAATAAAGGCTAGAGGGAGTAATTTCCCAATTAGTATCTGTATGGTCATAACCCTGTTTTCTTTGACCATATTTATAACAGCCTTTTGCATCGCTTGAAACTGGATATCCGCTATAAATATTCTGACCCAAGAAATCAATCGGGGTAGAAATTAAATCTAAATCTTCTTTTGTTATTTTAGGTAAATAATTTTTATAGTTAATGTAGTACTTTTCTGGATAGTCTCCCAAAAAAATTGGATCACTAAAAATTGAAACATTCCATAAAAATTTTGGGTTTGAAATTTTCTGACAATCAAAATAGCAGTTTCGTGCACTTTCAATATCTTGTTGACTTTCTGTTTCTGGAATAGCGACCTCAGCTGTAGGAGCATATCCTATACAAAGCTCTTGCTTAGCATTTTCTCTTAATGCTCTTACTCCACTTCCATGACTTAACAAAATATTGTGAATAATTTGAAATTGTTCAGATAAAGAAACTTTTAACCCTGGAGCAAAAAACCCCGTTTGATAACCTAAAACGGCAAAACACTGAGGTTCATTCATGGTAATGAAATATTTTACTTTAGGTGAATACTCTTTGGAAACAAACGCACAATAATCAGAAAACCATTTAACACAATCAGAGTTTAACCATCCCCCTTTAAGATGAAGTGCATAAGGCAAGTCCCAGTGAAAAACAGTAATAAAGGGAGTAATTTTATTTTCTATTAAACAATCAATAAGATTATGATAAAAAAGAACTCCTTCCTCATTTATTTCTTTTTCACCATTTGGAAAAATCCTCGACCAGCTTATTGAAAAACGATAGGAGGTGATTCCTAATTTTTTCATAAGAGTTATGTCTTCTTTATATCTATTTATATGATCGCAAGCTATTTTGCCTGAAGAGCCATCTATAATTTTATTTTCTTGATTACAAAATTCATCCCAGATATCCTTTCCCTTCTTTCGAGAATTTCCTTCAATTTGATAGGATGAAGTAGCTACTCCCCAATAAAAATTCTTATCCATATTCTTTCCTTTCTATCAATTTATTTTACCATAAAAACCTTATTTAAAAGAATAATAAATGCTTTTTTTTACTAAAAAATAGGTATTATTTTAAATAACACCCGTTGTTATAAATATCTATTCAAAACACAAGTTGTTGATATAGCTATAAATGTTGTTCATTATAGTGAAATTTATGTTATTATATTAACACAAATTTAGTATATATATACATTTTATGCATGTTTTCTATTTATACACTTGCAAAACCCCAATTTACCATTTAGAATGAAGTAAATTTAAAATTCTGGGAGGAATTATTATGAAAAAATTTTCAATGTTGCTGTTGGTATTAGTTATTGCAGCAGGTTGTCTTTTTGCTAATGCTGAAACTGAACAAGTTGCTGATTCTAAAGCGGATTTCCATATTGGTATTGTTACCGGTACAGTTTCACAGAGCGAAGATGATCTCCGTGGTGCTGAAGCTCTTATGGCAGAATACGGATCAGTTCAAGATGGTGGAATGATACAGCATGTTACTTATCCTGATAACTTCATGGATGAACAGGAAACTGTTATTGCAGGTATCGCTGGACTTGCTGATGATCCTATGATGAAAGCTATTATTGTTAACCAAGCAATTCCTGGAACAACAGAAGCTTTCAGAAAAGTAAAAGAAATTAACCCAAAAATTCTATGTATTGCTGGTGAAGCTCATGAGGATCCAGGTGTAATTCAGTCTGCTGCTGATCTTGCAATCAACAACAACTTCTTGGCTCGTGGATATTTAATTATAAACACAGCTCATGAATTGGGATGTAAAACATTTGTACATATCTCATTCCCACGTCATATGAGTTATGAAACTCTTTCTTCACGTGCTGCAATCATGGCAAAAACTTGTGAATATTTTGGAATGAAATTCGTTTTTGAAACAGCTCCAGACCCAACAAGTGACGTTGGTGTTGCAGGTGCTCAGCAGTACATTCTTGAGAAAGTACCAGCATGGGTAGAAAAATATGGTAAAGATGCCGCTTTCTTCTGTACAAATGATGCACATACAGAACCATTGTTAAAACAACTTTTGGCTTATGGTGGATATTTCATCGAAGCTGATCTTCCTTCTCCATTAATGGGTTACCCAGGAGCTCTTGGAATCGATTTAACAGCTGAAGCAGGTGATTTTCCTGCTATCTTAAAGAAAGTAGAAGAATCAGTCGTAGCTAAAGGTGGTGCTGGAAGATTTGGTACATGGGCATTCAGCTATGGTTATACAAACTCAGCAGCTCTTGGCCAACATGCTATTAACGTAATAAAGGGTGAAAGTGAACTTACTAAAATTTCTGATATCATGAAAGCTTATCAGAAATATACCCCAGGTGCAGCTTGGAATGGTGCTTATTATTCTAACCCTACTACAGGCGTAAGAGTAAACAACCATGTTCTTATCTATCAAGATACTTATATGATGGGTAAAGGCTTCATGCATGCTACTGATATTGAAGTTCCAGAAGAATTTCTTAAAGTTAACTAGTATGTTTCTTAACTAATTACAATTCAGGGGGAATTCCCCCTGAATTTATTTTTCAAAAAAACTCAATAATCTATTTTAAGGAAAGAAAATATGAAAGAGAACAAAGTGCCCTTGCTTGAAATGCAGAATATAAGTAAGGACTTCTTTGGCAATAAAGTACTAAGTGACATTAATTTTACACTGAAGGAAGGAGAAATTCTTGGTTTAGTTGGAGAAAATGGAGCAGGAAAAAGTACTTTAATGAAAATCCTTTTTGGGATGGACGTAATCCAAGAAACTGGTGGATATGGTGGAAAAGTAATTATTGATGGACAGGAAGTCCATTTTACTACTCCCCTGGATGCTTTGGATCTTGGAATAGGAATGGTTCACCAAGAGTTTTCCTTGTTGCCAGATTTTACTGCTGCAGAAAATATAATGCTTAATCGGGAACCTCAAAATAAGAACTTTGTTTCTGAATTTTTTGGAGATAGAATGAATACCATTGATTTTGAGGCTTTAAACGACTCAGCAAAGGTTGCAATTAACCGTTTAGGAGTAAAACTTGACTATAATATGCCGGTTTCACAAATGCCGGTAGGACATAAACAATTCACAGAAATAGCTAGAGAATTAAGCAAGGAAGGAACTTCAGATGGTGGAAATCCAATAAAACTTCTTGTTCTTGATGAACCTACAGCTGTACTTTCTGAACAAGAAGCAGACATGCTTCTTTCTTCAATGCGAAACCTGAGTAAAACTGGAATTGCTATTATCTTTATAAGCCACCGACTTCAAGAAATAATTGATGTATGTGATACCATGATGGTTATGAGAGACGGAAAAATTATAAAAACTACACCTGTTGAAGGAGTAAAAGTTGCTGATATAGCTAATTGGATGGTAGGAAGAAACGTTGATACAAAAATTGAACATCGTATATTTGATTATTCAAAAGTCGAAAATGTTATGAAAATTGAAAACCTTTGGGTAGACATGCCAGGAGAAGTAGTAAGAGATGTTTCCTTAAATGTTAAAAAAGGTGAAATTCTTGGTATCGGAGGTATGGCAGGACAAGGTAAGCTTGGAATTCCAAACGGTGTAATGGGACTTTATCCAGCAGGTGGTAAAATTTCTTTTAAAGGGACCTCTCTTGCACTTAATAGTCCAAGAGCCCTTCTTGATGCAGGAATAGCTTTTGTTAGTGAAGACCGTAGGGGTGTTGGACTTTTACTTGACGAAACTCTTGAATGGAATATTTCATTCACGGCTATGCAAATAAAAAATAAATACCTAAAATACTATCTCAAAAATCTTATTGCTTGGCGAGATCAAGATGCAATAAAAAAAGCTACCAATGAATTTGTAAAACAACTTGAAATAAAATGTACAAGCACAAAACAAAAAGCGAAAGAACTTTCTGGAGGTAATCAGCAAAAGATTTGCCTTGCTAAAGCTTTTGCAGTAGAACCTAAAATGCTTTTTGTTAGTGAACCTACTAGGGGTATTGACATTGGTGCAAAATCTTTAGTCTTGAAAGCGCTAAGAAATTACAACGAAAAACTGGGTACCACCATCGTGATGATATCAAGTGAACTTGAGGAACTTAGGTCCATCTGTGATAGAATTGCAATAGTCACTGATGGAAAAATTAATGGAATATTACCGGCTTCCAGACCAAGCGCTGACTTCGGTCTCCTAATGGTCGGCGAAAAGGTAGAGGAGTAAAAATGATAAATTCAACAAATAAATTCCTACCTTGGATGAAAGAAAAAATTAAAGCTTTTGGATTGCCTAGAATTATAATTGCTTTATTTTTGCTTTTTTTGTTTATAGTAGCCCCTTTTGTGCAGGTTAATATTGCACAAAGTCTTTCTGATGTGCTGGCTCGTTTTGGAATGAACGCAATCATGGTATTAGCCATGGTTCCTATGATTCATAGTGGATGTGGTTTAAACTTTGGGCTTCCACTTGGAATTATTGCCGGACTTCTAGGTGGTACAATTGCTATAGAACTCAACTTTGTTGGCCCTGCGTCTTTTTATATGGCAATTCTTCTTGCAACACCATTTGCAATTCTTTTTGGATGGGGTTATGGAAAACTGCTTAATAGAGTAAAAGGCAGTGAAATGATGATAGCCACTTATGTTGGTTTTTCATCAGTAGCTTTCATGTGTATCATGTGGATAATTCTTCCTTATCATAGTCCTACAATGGTTTGGGGATTCCAAGGCCAAGGGCTTAGAACAACCATTTCAACCGAAGGTTTTTATCTTCATGTTCTAAATGATTTTCTTTCAATAAACATTGGACACTTAACCATTCCAGTCGGGATGATATTGTTCTTTGCAGTATTTGCCTTTGGTATGTGGGCTTTCCTTCATACAAAAACAGGAACTGCTATGACAGCCGTTGGTTCAAATGCCGTGTTTGCAAAAGCAAGTGGTATAAACATTAATAAAATTAGAATTCTTTCAGTTATTTTATCAACTTGGTTGGGAGCAATTGGAATACTTGTTTATCAACAATCTTTTGGCTTCATACAACTTTATATGGGACCTTTCTTTATGGCATTACCTGCTGTTTCGGCAATTCTAATTGGAGGAGCTTCTGTCAACAAAGCTACAATTACAAATGTAATTGTGGGTACCTTCCTTTTCCAAGGGATTCTTACCATGACACCGTCAGTAATGAATTCTGCAATCCAGACTGATATGTCTGAAGTCATCAGAATTATCGTTTCAAATGGAATGATTCTCTACGCTTTGACTAGAAAAACGGAGGGACAGAACTAATGACCATAAAAAAAGTAAAAATTACCCCAAAAAAAGTTTTAAGTTATTTAGCTGATAATGCAGTAACAGTAATGTTTGTTATTATTTGTGCTTTTGGTATTCCTTTAAGTGGCTTAAGTGCAAACTTCCTTTTTAGTGAAATTTTAACCAGACTTGCTCGAAACTCTTTTCTTGTTCTAAGTCTTCTTATTCCAATTATGGCCGGAATGGGACTTAACTTTGGTATGACCTTAGGTGCTATGGCAGGTGAAATTGGACTTATTCTAGTTATTGACTGGAATATAATTGGAATTCCTGGAATTATTCTTGCAATGATTATTTCAACGCCAATATCAATTTTACTGGGTTGGATTTGTGGAAAAATCCTAAACATGGCAAAAGGTCGTGAAATGGTTACCTCTTATATTATTGGATTTTTTATGAATGGTATTTATCAGCTTATTGTTCTCTACGCCATGGGATCTTTAATTCCTCTTGCTAGTAAAACTTTAATTCTTCCTCGTGGATATGGTGTAAGAAATACAGTAAACCTAATAACAGTGAGAAAGGTATTTGATAATCTAATAAATGTAAGAATCTTCAATACAAATGTACCAGTTTTCACTTTCATTATCATAGTATTTCTTTGTATATTCATTGTTTGGTTTAGAAAAACCAAACTTGGACAAGATATGAAAGCCGTAGGACAAGACCTAGAAGTATCAAAATCTGCTGGAATTAAAGAAGAACGTACAAGAATAATTGCAATAATTATTTCTACTGTATTTGCAGGTATTGGAATGATTATTTACCTACAGAATATGGGAACCCTAAATACTTATAATTCACATACTCAAATTGGGATGTTCTCAATTGCTGCTTTACTTGTAGGTGGAGCTTCTGTAAACAAAGCTAAAATTAGTAATGTATTTCTTGGAATAATTTTGTTCCACATAATGTTCATTGTTTCTCCTTATGCAGGAAAGAATCTTGTGGGTCAAGCAATGATTGGTGAATATTTTAGAGTTTTTGTATCCTATGGAGTTATTACACTTTCCTTGGTTTTATATGAATTAAAGAGAAGAAGAGCCAAAAGCCGAATTGGAGCACAACTTGCTCTAGATCAGGAAGATGAAGAGGAGGTGAAAAATGAAACTGAATAAACGATTAATTGTTAGATTAACAGCTATTGCATTAATTTTGATTCTTTGTGTAATCCTTTTTCATGTAGGAAAACAACATTCAATTTTACTTGATAACAAGACGATTACTGTGAATGAAAAAGAATTAAAATCCTTTAATCTT
>JBAYZQ010000125.1:0-6680 GCA_041672385.1 Sphaerochaetaceae bacterium
GAAAATTTCAACCTAACAAATAAAACATTTAATAAAAAACGCTTTATTTATTCCCTTAGGTAGGCATGAAAAGTCAAGATTCTTTTTTTGGTTGATATAATCCAATTTTAATTTTATAATAACTTAAAGAGAGGTATATATATGTCAAAAAATAGGTTACGTTCGGTTTTAAGAAAATTCAGCAAAAAAAGAAAAGCAAAAAAACAAGAACATATTGAGGCCTTGAGTCCTGAGATTAAGTTGAAAAAATCAAAAGCTTTAAAAAAAGGAAGTATAATTGCAGAGAAACAAAAACCAAAAGAAACTACTTCTGGAATTAAGATTCTTCCAAGAGAAGAAAATAATTTTGTAAACAAACCTAAGAAAGCAAAAATTGAAAAACCAGCGGAAGTTATTAAAGAGAAAAAAGAATCTGTTAATGAAATAAAAAATATTCAAGAAAAGCTTGATAAAATACTTGAAGAAATTGATCAAGCAAAAACTCCAAAAGGAGCAGATGAAGATATCAGAGCTGAATTCAATGAAAAAAGAAAAGCTTTAAGAAAAGAACGCGACTTACTAAAGAAACAACTCGAAGAAGCTAAATAATAAACCCTTTAAATATAAGCTATTTTTAGAATAATTTTATACTGTCAATTAATATTATTTATAAATATTAATTGACATTTGACGTAAACGGGAATAGTATCTCTTTATGAAAAAAAATTTGTCTTCTTTGGTTTTTTGTCTTGTGATTACCGTAGTTTTTTGTGTTCTAGCAACTTCTTGTCCTGAACCTATTGCGGTATGTACTTATACTATTACTTATCAATTAGGTGAAAATGCAGAAAATGGAGCAAATAATCCTCTTTCTTTTACATCAGAAGATTCTTATGCTCTTTCAGATTTTACCAATCCATCACGTTCTGGTTGGATTTTTACTTCATGGACTTTAGATGAAGCTGGTAATAATCCCTTCACTGGAATAAATGAAGGAACCGAAAACAACATAACCCTGTATGCAAATTGGATGAATATTGATGCCAATTTTACATATGAATTAATTGACCAAGAAAACGGATATAAGATTATATCTTATACTGGAACAGGAAGAACAACGGTAGTACTACCAGGAAAGATTAATGGGTTAGATGTTACTACCATCAATTCAGATGTTTTTTCTAATAATTCTGGTTTAATTGAAGAAATCAAAATGGCTGATGAAAATTTGTATGTTTATTTTGTTCCTTTTGAAGGTTCTCCTGATGAATTTCTTCCAATTAGTTATCTTTTTGATAATTGTCTTGACCTAAAAAATATAACCGTAAGTTCATCAAATGAAAATTTCACATCAGTTAATGGGGTTTTATACTCTAAAGACGGAACTCAGATACTTAGATATCCAAGTGGAAAAACTGAAACTAGTTTCAGCCTTCCCTCTACTGTAACTATAATTGCAGATGGTTGCTTTTTTCAATCCCAGATAAATTCCATTTTATCATGGGGTTCTGTTGAGACCATCGAAGATTATGCTTTTAGTGATAGTGATATTACATCACTTGAAATTCCTAGTTCAGTTAAAGAAATTGGGGATTATGCTTTTGCAAATTGTAAGGCATTAACAACCTTGTTCATTCCTGAGTCGGTTATAACAATGGGGGAAGGTACTTTTAGTGAATTCACTAGCGAACAAACTTTGCTCATACAAATAGAAGAAACCTCAATCCCACCTACATGGAGTGGTTCTTGGAAAGATAGCTGTGAAGCAAATATTGTTTGGAAAAGTGAAAGACCAACTGCTAAATAAGTTTTCTCTTTACTAAGCCATTTTAGCTTTTTTTGTTGGTTTTTCTGGTGCGTTCTTTCCAAAGACAATAAATTTATAAACACAAAATTCTGTTATTAAATTTACAAACATAGTACAGAATAATATTAAATAATTATTTGTACCTAATCGAGCAAAATAATCACCAGCATAGGTTGAAATTGGTGTAAATATCAAATAGTAGATACCAATCTTCAGCATGGCTAAAGGAATATTAGGTGCTTTTTTGAAATTGAAATTTCTATTTATTGTAAAATTCCAAACAACAGATAAAATCAGAGCCATAAGATAGCTGGGCCAATATATTAAATGAAAAACTTCTTTAAACAAAGTAAAAGACAATGTTTGAATAATCCCTGCGCTAATTGAAAATAGTAAAAATCTAACTGCTTCTAGGATATTTTTGTTCTTATTTTCATTCATGCTATCGCTCCCTTATATCAAGCCAAATTTTATTGACTTTCTGGCAAATTTCTTTTTCATCCATAGTAAGAAGTTTTCTATCTTTCATCAATATTTTCCCATTACTAATTACTGTATTAATATTTTCACTACTGCAACTATAAACCAAAGCAGAATACACATTGTTCATAGGTGTCATATTAAGACTATTTTTATTTATAAGAATAATATCAGCTTTTTTTCCAATTTCTATAGTACCCAAATCTTTTTCTCTTCCAAGGGCTTTTGCGCCACCTAGAGTTGCCATTTGAAGAATTTCAAATGGTTTAAAGGCAATGGTATCCATTTCACTAACGCTAGCTAATAACGCTGCCAAGTTGAGCTCTTTCATCATGTTTAGGTTATTATTACTGCTAGCTCCATCGGTCCCTAGGGCAAGGTTTATACCATTGTTTTTATAAGATTTCATTGGAGCAATTCCACTGGCTAGTTTACAATTACTTGAAGGGTTATGAACAATTGAAACATCCTTTCCCTTAATAAGATTAATCTCTTCTTCGGTCAAATGAACGCAATGAGCTAAGTAGGTACCAACTTTATCAAAAATACCAAGGCTGTTAAGATAAGTAGCTGGAGTCATATTAAAACTTTGGATACTATCTTTTACTTCCTTGGAAGTTTCTGACAAATGGGTATGAAGTTTTCCGCCAATATCCTTAGCAAAATCAGCTCCATAAACATAAGATTCCCCTGTTGTTGTATATATTGCATGCGGGGCAACATCCAAAATTATTCTATCATGGTCTACAAAAGGCTTAATTTTTGGGTATTCTTCTTTGTATCTTCGTTTAGAATCCGCCAAATCTCCAAAAAGTGTAAATCCAATATTTGCGTTTATTCCTGCTTCTAGAACAGCTTTAGCAGTTTGGTCTCGATTAAAGTACATATCGGCAAATGTTGTACATCCACCTTTAATTAATTCAGCACATCCTAGTAAGGATCCCCAATAAATATCATCATCATTTAGCTTTGCTTCAATTGGAAAAATTTCATTTAACCAGCTAAACAAATCAGGAGAAGTGTCTTTATAATTTCGCATGTATCCCATACTCAAGTGAGTATGAGCATCAACAAAGGCAGGAAGCGCAATCATATTCCTTGCATCAATTATCTCATCAAATTCATCTTTAAAAGAAGAAGATTTTCCAAGATATTTTATTCGAGAATTAACAATTCCAATGTCCTCTATAGCAGTAGATGCTTCAGAATCCATTTTTATAACTAAAGCATTCTTAATTAGTAATTTCATAAAAATACCTTAGCACAAGGTAAAAAAATAAGCAAACCTCTTAACTTACAAACCCTCTTTTTATCTTCTTTGTTGTAGTCATTTCCATGGGTTCTTTCAAAACTATTACTCGATTAATTTTCATGTAATAAACTTGTTTTGAATTAACTTCATCAACAAGTTTCTGAATTATATCTTCAATTTGTCCAAAATTCTGTCCCTCAAATTTTGTCATTTCAGGATAAACTAAAGCCTCTATGTACTCTTCATGACTTTCTGATTTTTCTTTATAACCTCTTACCATAATTTGATTAATTTCTTCAAACAATTGAAATTTATCTTCAATTTCTTCTGGATAGACATTCTTACCACCGCTAGTAACTATTAAGTTTTTAGCCCTTCCTTTAAGGTGTAAATAATTTTCTTTGTCTATTAATCCTATATCACCAGTTTTAAGGTATCCATCTTCAGTAAAAAGCTTTTTAGTATTTTCTTCATCATTAAAGTAACCTTTGGTAACATTAGGACCTTTAACCACAATTTCCCCTACTCCTAGTATATCTGGATTAATAATTTTCATATCAACAAGATCAAATATTTTACCAACAGAGGTTACTTTAAAATGACTAATTGGGTTTAAAGTCAAGATTGGTGAAGTTTCAGTTAAGCCATAACCCTGTACAAAGTCCAAACCCAGGCCTTGGTAGTCTCTAAAAACTTTGGGGCTCAAAGGACCAGCGCCACAAATACAAACTCTCATCTGTTCAAAACCAAGTGCTTGCAAAATTTCCTTAAACATTTTCTTTCCAGGGTTCAAATGAAAATTCTTTTTTAAAAAGCTGTTAATTCTCATAAATAATCTTACCTTGAAATAAGTAAAGGCTCCTTTCTTTCTTATTTTAGACATTGTGGCTGAAAGCAATTTGTTATACACAAGAGGAATTCCCATAAAGAATGTTACCTTAGCTCTCTTCATATCCTTTATTAAACTTGTCATAGCCATTGATTGTCCAAATAGACATCTATTCCCATTGCATAATCCCTCAAGCAATACAGCAGTACAACAATAAGAATGATGGAGAGGCAAAAAAGCAAACATTGTATCTTTATATGTTAATTCAAAGAATTGACCATCACTAGCCATATAAACATCACTTACTAAATTTGCTTCACTAAGTAAAACGCCTTTTTCATTTCCGGTGGTACCACTAGTAAATAATAATGCAGCATCGTCGCTATCTTTGATTTCAACTCTTGGTTTTTCGTTACTTGTTAAATTACATAGACAATTCTTTTCCTTAAAATCTTGAGATTGAAGTATTACTTCTTTTATTCCTAAAAGACTTTCCATCCAAGCTTTTTTACTTTCAATAATTGCTTTATTTTCTGGTTCCTTTTCAAGTTTCTCAAGTACATCCTTATCAGCAAAAATAAATTTTGCATCACAGAAAATTGCAAGTTTTACCATTTTATCTGTATCCATCATATTATCAATTGGAACAACTATTCCTCCTGCATAAAGAACACCAAAATAGGCAAATGCCCACTCAGGAGAATTCTTACCATTGATAATTACTTTGTCGCCTTTTTTAATCCCCTGCTCAATAAGAAAACTACCTACTCTCTTAATATTTTTTTCAAGGTCATCAAAACTGTAGATTATTTCTTTATCTTTTCGATAAACAATAAAGCAATCTCTTTTTCTATGTTTTAATAATGTAATATCAAGCATTTCAAGAATTGTTGGCCACTCTCCGTTAAAGATTTGACCTTTATATTTTTGTAACTCTTCATAATTATGCATAAACTCTCCTTCAAAAAAAATACCCATTAAAAAGTGCTCTTTTAATGATAGTTAATATTAACCATTAACTCATTACCAGAACTTTGTACTAATTTTGGTAAAAAATCAAGCAAAATAGCGTTAATTAATCAATAAAAAAAACTCTCATCGTTCTTAGAGTCAATATTTACTATAATGAGTTTGTTTGTTTATTTATTTCTTTTTTGCAAAATTTCTGTTACGGCTTCAGCGAATCCGAAACCTCCAAATTCTTTGGTTGTAAATTCAGGAAGTGGCTTTATAAGATTTCCATAATCTGTTTTTGTATTTACTTTCACACAGTGATCAAAATAACTGAACATTGGATTATCATTAGGTGCATCACCAAAATATAAAACTTCTTCCATTTTATCTGTCCATTTGTAGTGACTTTCAAGAAAGCTTCTTGTCATTTCAAGTTTACTGTAATGGCCTAACCAAGTATTAATATGAATAGAACTTTGAGCACATTGAATCTTTTCTTCATCACAAATAGAAATAATTTTATTTATAATGGATTTATCCAACACTGGTTCTTCCTGTGCATAATCAAAAGCTACATCAAAAAGTCTCATATATTGATCTTTGGCAATTCTAGAACCCTCAACTTCTTTAAGTATTCTATTTTTAAAGTTTACCATTTTTGCGTCAGTATTATAGATTGCATTAGGGTGAAGAATTCTTTTTAGGCAACCTTCCTCATAGCTTACAATTGCACCACTTTCACTTATTACCGCATCCACAGGCCACATTCTAACAAAAGTTTCACCAAAGCCAGTAGCTCCACCGGTTATTAGTATTATTGCTAAACCTTCTTTTTTTAATTTCCAAAGGGCTTCATAAGTGGAGCTGGGTAATTTTCCTGAATATGTAAGGGTATCATCTACATCGCAAAGAACATATTTAATGCTTTTCGTTAATGCTTTGTTTATTTCTGTAATATTTTTCATTAGCGTATTCTACCGTTTATTAAATTGTGTTTCAATATTTTATTCTAAAGTTAAATTTTTTTTCCGTGAATTTACTTTTATAATTATGATTCTTAAAATCATACAAAACCAAAAATTTTAATTAAGGAAATTTAATATGAACAAAAACTATTCAGAATTAACAGCAAAAATTATTAATTATCAAAATAGCAAACCTAATTCTAAAAAACACAAAACCTTAGAGGGAGAAATTTTAAATAGAATTAGATTAATTGTATATTTTGCCTATAAAAAGAACCCAAATATAAAGGAAGAAGATGCAGCTAGTTTTTTATTTTATTTTGAACCCAAAATTAGTCGAATTATTGAAAATTTCACTTTTGAACAAATAAGCTTTGAATGTTATTTAATTTCTATTATTAAAAGAGAATAATA
>JBAYZQ010000126.1:0-6543 GCA_041672385.1 Sphaerochaetaceae bacterium
AGCTTTTGCATCTTTTACATCCAAAAGACTAAGATTTTGTTCTTGCTTAGCTTTTAAATAATCAAGATTATTTTCTTCCATTGACTTTTCAAGTTCTTCAAAATTAACAGCAAAGAGAGAAACACTTATTAACAATATAAGAATTATAGCAGTTATTTTTTTCATAATACTAATCCCATTCTATTGATTCAGATTCGCTAATTGTTTGTATATTGTCATATTTTATTGTAGGAAGAGATTTGCTAGCTTCTCCAGTACTCTTTAATTCATAACGATAGAATTTATCATTTACATCCGGGGTATATTTTTCATCAGAAGTTCCATCAACATTATCAATAATAAAATAAAGGGTAATTGTTCCATATTGACCTTCATAATCACCATCTTCATCTAAAATAGGTTCCCAAATTATTTTTTCTGGTCCCTGACCAAGTCCAGAAAAATTACCATGAGAAACACTATTTCCATCAAAATTGCTTTCAGTTTCAACTTCAGCACAAGTCTCTGAGTAAATAATTAATTTAGAAGCATCGCTATTTTCTGTTGCTAGCCAAATGTAAACACCATCATCTTCTTTATTATCTTTAAATACAATTTGTCCACTGAAGGAAGGCATAGTAAATTCATAATTTTTCATATAAATCGGGTCTACTTGATAGGTAGAATCAGAAGCTAATAAATCACTAGCACTTATTGGAGAAATTGGACTGTCACTTGAATAGTAATGTTCTTCATCGTCTTTTTCCACTTGACGCCAAGTACTACCTGAGAGGTTAGCTTCAAGACTTACTGTAAAATCATCAAAGGCAACTTCCTTGATTTTCTTATATTTAGGAATTGTAAGAACAACAGTACTTTCTCCGGTTATGGTTGTCTTGATAGTAAAATCTTCAAGTTCATTATCAGATGAATCCATTATCATCACATTTAAATCAAAAGTTTCATCTGTTATTAAATTATTTGTAGCTGCATTTCTAATTTCAAGATTTAAAGTTCTATAAAGATAAATGGAAGTTAATTGTTGACTAACATTAGAGTTGTTATTGCTATCACTGACTATCATTATGTTATCTTCAATATTTTTACTAAGCCCATAATCTTCTTTATAAAATAGAAGATAAACTTCACTATAATCTGCAGTTTTTCCAAATTCAGGGTTGTAGGTTTTCCAGGTCAATTTACTTATTGTAAACTCTCCATTTTCATTTGTAGTAGCCCTTGGAATATAAGCTTTACTTGGATTAAAATCAGAGTAAATATCGTTTTTATCAACCCATGTTTGATAATCTGCATCTCTTGCACTTTTACTTGTATATGCAAAAACTTTAACATTTGCTATAGCTTGATTACTGTCAGAATCAGTTACAGTCCCACTGAGGCCGGCTTGAAAAACAGAGCTACAAGAAAACAATAATAAACATGAAATTGCTACTATAATAATTTTAATTTTTCTATTCATTTTTTCCTCCCAATTCAGAAAAACTTCTTCTCGTTAAAGAAATTTTTTCAAAAGAATAATATACACAAGGTGTCAAAAACATCGTAATTATTGTAGATGTTAATAGTCCTCCACAGATCGCCTGTCCTGTAGGGGAATAAAGCTCCGCTCCTTCTCCAAGTCCAAGAGCCATTGGAATTACTCCAAAAAGTGTTGTTAAGGTAGTCATTAATATTGGTCTAAGTCTACTAGCAGATCCTTCAACAACACCTTCTTTAAGTATTAAAAGTTCTTCTTCAAGTGTTAAATACTTATTTATTGCAATTTCACTGGTATAGCCAGAATGAGGATAGTTAATTTCTTCTTCATCAACAAAATATATGTTTGCTGCCCTCTTTTTATCACGTAGTTGATTAATGCTATCAACTAAAATAATAGCGTTGTTTACTACTATTCCTGCCAGCGATACGACTCCAATAAAACTCATTAAGGACATACTTGAATGGAAAGCAAGAAGGCCTAAAATTACTCCAATCATAGCAAATGGAACACTAAACATTACAATAAGAGGTTGTTTAAACCTTTCAAATTGTATGACCATAACCATATATACTAGAAAGATAGCCACAATCAACACTGTTATAAGTGAAGGAAGGCTGTCTTTTATTAACCCCATTATTCCGCCCTTTTCAACACTAATTCCAAAAGGAAGAGGGTTTTCATTTAAATAATTGTCCATCATATTATTAACACCAGAGTTATCTTCGCTTACAAGCGAAGCTGTTACTGTAATTTCTTTGGCCCTTTCAGAGTGATTAATAGAACTAACTGCCTTCTTTTTTGTGAAATCAAAAAGACCATCAAAGCTTATCATATCACCTGAGCGACTTTTTATTTGAATTTTTGAAAGAGTCTTTTCATTAAGATTTTCATCCTTTGCATCACTGGTTAAATGTATTGGATATCTACTGCCATCTTCTTGGCTTATATACCCTGTATCAATTCCATAAAATAATATTGATGATATAACTCCAGATTCATAACTAGTTAGTCCCAAAGAGCCTAAATATTCACCACTTGCTTCCAGTGATAGATTAATACTATTGTAAGAAGTATCAATTTTGGTGCTTAGAACTTCGTCACTAGTCTTTAATTGTTTTTCAATACTTTGAGCTGTTTCATAAAGCGTATCTAAATCTTCACCCACTAGCTTTATTTGATAACCTCCGCCGCCTGTTACATAGCCCAGAAGTTTATCGAGTCCGCCATTTTTCATTTTGACTTTTACATCTGGAATTCTTGAAGAAATTTCTTTCTGTAATTCCAGCATTATTTCGTGAACATCACGGCTTCTTTCTTTTTTATCAATCAATTTAACCGTCATATTTCCATGGTTTTTTCCAGCTTCTCCAAGTCCTTGCCAACCATCCCCCCAACCGGAATTTAATACTGTGGTACTGGTTTCTTTGACTGTTTCATAAACTATTTTTTCGGCTTCTTTCATTTTTTCATCAACTTGCTTGATATCATAACCAGTTGGAAAATCAATTATAACTTGAAAGTCTCCGCTATCAACAGAAGGAATGAAAGTGTAACCTAATAATGGCAGGAAACAAAAAGATATTCCTAAAATAAAAATTGCCAGCAACACAATGAACTTCCTATCTGTTAGGCTCCATTTTAATGCTTTTTGGTAAGCGCTTTGAACTTTCTCAACTCCTTTTAGAAAAATAGTCTCTTTTCTAATTGTTCTTTTCTTGGATTTCGTGAAGAGTGAAATCAAGAAAGGCACAACTATTATTGAAACAAGTAAAGATGCTGATAAACATAAAATAAGAGTTATTGCAAAATCTTTTATTATCATTCCTACTATTCCAATTAAAAACAACATTGGAATAAAAACTGCAATACTTGTCATATTTGAAGCAACTATTGAAGATCCCACTTCATCAGAGCCTTGAAGGATTGCATCTTCGGCTGAGAAATCTTTAACTTTCATATAACGGTTAATTTGTTCTAGCATTACTATTGATCCATCAACTATCATTCCAAGTGCAACTACAATTCCTGAAACAGATATCAAATTTATAGTTTGACCCAAAACTTGCATACCAATGAAGGTAAAGAAAATACTTAGTGGTATTGAAATAGCAATAATTAGGGTTGCAACTCCGTCATTTAAAAACAAGAATATTGCCAGTATTGCCATTAGAACTCCAAGAATTCCACTTGTTATAACATTTTTAAGTGAGTTCCCAATACTTTGTGCATCATCTATAAAAATTTGGTAGCTCAAGGCCCCATTTGTATCGGCATTAATGTTATCAAGAACTTCTTTTACTGATGAAATTATCCCCAGTGTATCTGCATCCTTTCTTTTTGTTATTTGGAGCATAATCATTGATTTATCGTTTGAAGAAACAATTACTTCATCTTCTGGATAATTATAATTAACGCTAGCAACATCAGAAAGTTTTACTAAGACGTTATCACTTCCCATACCTATTGTAATATTTTTTATATCTTCTAGATTTTCAAATTTTCCCGAATAACTTAAATTTACCATTTTATCTTGGTATTTTGCTAATCCCAAGGGAATTGAAACATTGGCGGCTTTAATAGCTTCGTATACCTGAACTACAGGAATTTGTTTACTTTGAAGTTCATCAAGATGAAGTTTTATTTCAACTTCAAGCTCGTCTCCTCCAACAATATTAACATCACTTACACCTTCAATTCTTGTAAGTTTAGGTTTTATTTCATCACGCAGATACTCAGTAATTCTACCAACATCTTTTCCTCCAGATATTCCAACATCGAATATTGTCAACATGGTTGAACCACCAACAAGAGCAATAGGATCTCCTTGAACGCCTTCCGGAAGTTCTCCACTAGTAAGATGTCCAATTCTATATCTTAGTTCTGTCAGTTCGTTGTAGGGGTCAACTCCATCAGAATATACGATTGTTATCCAACTTAAGGATTCCAAACTTTGGCTTTTCATGCTTTTGTAATTGGGTAAAGTGACAAAATTGTCTTCAAGAAGACTAGTTACACTTTCTTCTACTTCCTCAGCAGTAGCTCCAGGATAAATTGTTAAAACTTCTACTTCAGGTAGGGACATATCAGGTATAAATTCAATACTAAGCTGAGGTATGCAATAAATTCCAAAAGCAATAACTGCAATTATTATCATTGCTATTACTACTGGATGTTTTACTGAATAATGGGAAATTCTCATAGGAGAGCAACCTTTTGTCCATCTATAACAAAGCCCTGCCCATCTGTAATAAACCAATAATCTTTGTATTTTTCATCAAGTATGAAATAAGTGTCATCTCCAATTATTAATTGCAAATTGAGCATCTTGGCTTCTTGAGAGTTTTTGTCGTAGTAGTAAAGTGTTCCATCTGAATTTCTTACTGAATAAGGTAAAGTAAGAACGTTTTCTTGTGTATTGTATATAAGCTCAACTGTTACAAACATCCCAGGGCTAAATAATTGTACGTTTTCTGTTACTCCAAGTTCAACTTCAAAAGTTTTTGACTGTGGTGAAATATAAGGACTTATGGACGTTATAAGAGCTTTAGCTTCTGAATCTTGATGGTGAATTACCGCATTAATTGTTTCTTTATTTTTGTTAATTAAGTTGAAGTATTTCTCACCTACATTTAGTTTCACAATTAGGTTATTTAAATCAGCAATCACAAACATAGGGGTTTGTTGACTGGCAATTGAACCTTTGGCTGAAGAAGATATAAGGATAGTTCCTTCTACAGGAGCTTTTACAGTTGCATAATCAAGTTGAACTTTTGCTAAATCCATTTGAGCTTTGTACGCATCTCTTTGTGCTTTTATTTCTTCAAGATTTTGCTTAGTAGCAGCTTTTACTTCTACTAATTTTCCCATTCGTGTATAAGTTGAATCTGCAGCTAAATAAGCAGCTTGTGCCTGTTCAAATTGTAATTGATAGGGAGTTTTATCAAGGACAGCAAGCACTTGGTCCTTTTCAACTTTATCACCAACTTTTACATAATACTCCTCAACGGTTCCCGCAACAAATGGAACTACTGGAATTTTAGCTTCAGCATCAATATAACCATTAATGGTAATTGATTGTTCAATATTTCTTCTTTCAGCTTGTTCAATTTTAACTGGAGGAATTGGTGCAATGTACTCTGTTTTATCTCTATTTGAAGCAAATTTAAGTATTGCTAAAGCTGCCAAGGAGGTAATTATTATCAAAAGAACAAATCGCAATATCCTATTAAATCGATTAGACATGTTTCTCTCCAAAATTAATAAAACCTATACTAATAGTATAGAAGATTCTTTCAATTGACAACAAAAACCAAAAAAAGAAAAAAATTATTGATTCTACTATTGAAACAATCAATCCTTTCTTCTAGTATTTTATAGCATTGCCCGGGTGGCGGAATTGGTAGACGCGCATGGTTCAGGTCCATGTGGGAGTAATCTTGTGCAAGTTCAAATCTTGTTCCGGGCATTTTAGTACACTATATTGATACAATATGATAATTAGAAAAATCTATTTTAAGTCTTTATCTGTAAAGAAATAAAAACTAGCTTCTTTTTTTGCACTATCGCTTATTTCTATTATTAGACCAAGGTGTTAGAAACATGGTAAAGAACTACACCCTCTTGAAGTTAAATCGTGTAATAGTATAGGTAAACGTGTAATAATATAAAAAAAATTAATTACTAATAACTATCATGTCTTCTCTTGCACAAGAAGAATCAAGATCCATTTCAGAAAACTGTATATGGGGTATTAGAAAGAAATTTGAAGAAGGCAAAGTTAGAATGTCATTTGGTAGCTTTTTAGGTTACGAAAAAGATGATGATGGTAATATAGTAATCAATAAAAAGGAAGCACAAATAGTTCAGCTCCTTTATTCCAGATTTTTACAAGGGTTAACTCCTGGCGCTATTGCAAAAGAGTTAGAAGTACAAGGTGTTAAAACCGCAAGGGGGGAAATTAAGTGGTATGGCTCAACAATTAAAAGTATTCTAGAAAATGAGAAATATATGGGAAATGCTATACTTCAAAAAACCTATTCAACTGACTTCCTTTCTAAAAAAAG
>JBAYZQ010000127.1:0-6533 GCA_041672385.1 Sphaerochaetaceae bacterium
ATTTAGAAAATACACAAATAGAAGGGATAAATACAAGTGCTAATTATTGGGCTGATATTCTAGAACAAGTTTCATTAAGCAATTCAGGAAAAGATTTAGTAACTCAAATGGAAAATGGTAGTATCAAAAGGTTAGGTGATGATAAAATTGAAAATATCAAAAACTACCTTATTAACCAAGAGTTTTACACTGCGGAAAAACCTTTAGATAAAGCGGAAATATTATTATTGACACTTAAAAGCATTGAATCTAAGGAACAAAGTCAAATAAAACAAATTATAGATCGTTATTTAGGGATGGTATTAAATGTATGATTTTGCTATAGCAAAAAAGAGAAATGAATTATATAAAAATATTAGGGAGTTTTTTGATGATAAAGGTTATCTTGAAGTAGATACCCCAAGTCTTAGTGATAATTTAATTCCAGAAAATAGTATTGAAAATTTTTCTACAATGTTTTCAAATGAGTTTTTATTGTCTAAAGAATTCTATTTAATTCCTTCTCCAGAAGTTTTTATGAAGAAGCTTTTTGTCCAAGAGGATTGTCCTTCTATTTATCAAATTTCAAAGTGTTTTAGAAATTCTGAACAATTGGGAAAAATTCATAATCCAGAGTTTTCAATGTTAGAGTATTACACCAAAGGGTTTGATGAAAAAGATTCTATTATTTAACCGAAGAATTATTTAAAAAGATAAATCTTATTGGTTGCTCAAGTAGTTTGGAAAAAAGATTTGAAAGAATTACCATGAGGGAAGCCTTCAAAAGGTTTGCGAATCTTGATCTTGAAAAACTTCAAGACTATAGAGAACTTAGAAAGGTTGCTGAAAAGCTCTCTTTGATTGATGAAAAGACAAAAGAAAGCTGGCAAGATACCTTTAACAGAATTTTTTTAACATTAATTGAAACTAGCTTACCAAAAGACCATCCAATAGTTCTTATGGATTATCCTCGTCAAATAGAGTGTCTTGCAAAAGATGAAGGAAATTACAAAAGAAGATGGGAGCTTTATGTTGAAGGAGTAGAAATTGCAAATTGCTATTGGGAAGAAACAAATCCAAACAAAATTAAAAGCTACTATGAAAAGGAAAGAGCTCTAATTTATAACCAAAGAGCTTCAAATGAGAGAGTAATTCCTGATTTTGATGATAA
The DNA here is from genome assembly GCA_041672385.1 of Sphaerochaetaceae bacterium. Classification (GTDB taxonomy): domain Bacteria; phylum Spirochaetota; class Spirochaetia; order Sphaerochaetales; family Sphaerochaetaceae; genus JBAYZQ01. The sequence goes on from JBAYZQ010000127.1 coordinate 1,151, forward strand.
ATTTTATCTTAATTTTGGTGAAAAATATCCTGAGAGCTCAGGTGTTGCTATTGGCTTAGATCGATTGCTTATGCTAGAGTGTAGAAAACTCTCATTAGAGGGGGTGATTTTATTTCCCTTTTCTGATATGATTTGTTAGAAAAAAACTAATTTTTAGAGGTGATATATGATTAAAGCTGGTCAAATTGATAAAGGAACAGCATTATTAATTAAAGGACAACCCTTCATTTGTGCTGATAGGGAATTTGTTAATCCAGGAAAAGGTTCTGCTTTTGTAAGACTAAAATTAAAAAGTCCTTCAACAGGTCAGGTTCTTCAAGTTACAATGAAGAGTCAAGACAATGCAGAAGAAATTGTTGTTGATGAAATTGATTTTCAGTATATGTACAATGATGGAGAAGATTTTTATATGATGAATGTTGAGACTTTTGATCAAATCAGCGTTCCAATGAAAAGCTTTGAAGATTATCAATACATTATGAAAGAAGGCGACACTTACAGGTGTATGGTATATGATGAAAAGGTTCTTGATATTCAGATTCCTAGTAAGGTTGTGTTCTTAGTGGCTGAATCAGAAGAAGCAATAAAAGGCGATACTGTTCAGGGAGCTACAAAGTATGTAACTACAGAAACTGGACTTAAAGTTAAAGTGCCTATTTTTATCAAACAGGGAGAAAAAATCAGGGTAAATACTGAAACAAAAGAATATCTTGAAAGGGTCAATAGCTAGAAAAAATGGAATCTATTAAATCAATGGAGGTGCTTGGACAGGTATTGTCTTTGACTCAGGAAGAACTTTCCTGGAAAGAAGGACCTGGAACGGTGCCTCTTAGGATTACTGAACATTTTTTTAATCTTATTGACAAAAATGACCCAAATGATCCTTTAAGAAAACAAGTTGTACCGACAGGACTTGAGAATATTGAAGACGATCAAGATGAAGAAATAACTTTTGATCCTCAACAAGAAGAGAAATACAGTGTAAATTCAAGGTTGGTACATAGGTATAAAAATCGAGTAGCTTTTTTAGTAACAGATTTATGCCCTTCTTATTGCCGCCATTGTTTTAGAAGACGTTTTACTGGGAAGTTAATGGGTTGTGTAAGTGATGAAATAGCAGAAGAAAGTGCTGCTTATGTTGGCAATCGTCCTGAAATAAAAGAAATTCTTTTTACCGGTGGGGATGTTTTGACTTTGTCAAATTCTCATCTAGAAAAGTTAATTACTATGTTTCGTGAGAAAAGACCTGATTTGTTAATTAGAATTTGTACAAGATATCTTACAACAGATCCTAAACGAATTGATATTGAGTTTATTTCAATGTTGAAGAAATTTAGAAGTGCTCCTTTTTATATAATGACACAATTTAATCATCCAAAAGAAATATCTGAAGAATCAGTAAAATCAATTAATTTGCTTGCTGATAACGGTTTTCCATTGATGAACCAAACTGTTCTTTTAAAGGGAATCAATGATGATGTTTTAGTTCTTGAAGAGCTTTTTAATAAACTGTTATTTTTAAGAGTAAAACCGTATTATTTATTTCAACTGGATTACGTAAAAGGTACATCACATTTCAGAGTTCCCTTGGAAAGGGGATTTGAAATACAAAAAGAACTGACTAAAAGACTATCTGGGCTAGCAAATCCATTTTATACTCTAGATTTACCTTTGGGGGGAGGAAAAGTGAATTTTTCTCAAACTCAGGTAACAAAAGATGAAGGTGAACAGCGTTTTATAATTAAATCACATTCTGGCGAAACACGATTTTATCCTATAGGGTGAGGAGTTTTATTTTATGAAATCATATTTAGATAATGATATTATTTTTTCATTAGCTACTGTTAGGGGAAAAAGTGGCCTTGCAATTATTCGTGTTAGTGGACAAGACTGTATTAAGGAACTTTCAAAAACCCTTGTTAAACCCCAAGCTTTATTAAAAGCTAAAACTAATCAACTTGTTCATGCAATTATTAAAGATATTGATGAAGTTGTTTTAGCTGTCTATAAAGAAGGCCATGGATATACTGGTGAAGAATCTGTAGAAATAAACTGTCATGGAAGTCTATCTGGAATTTCTATGATTGAAAAAAGAATGGTAGAAATAGGATTTAGACAGGCCCAAAAGGGTGAATTTACCCTTAGAGCCTTTTTAAATAATAAAATTGATCTTACTATGGCAGAGGCAGTAAAGGAAATCTCCGATTCTAGAACGGAAAAAGCACAAAGTATCGCTTTGACAAAGTTAAACGGTGCTTTATTTGATAGAATTTCTGAAATAAAAGATATTTTAATTTCTGTAATGGGACTAGTTGAAGTACAACTTGATTACAGTGAAGATGAAATAGGTGAAGATACCACTTTTCCAAGAGAGAAAGTAATTAAATGTGTTGAAAGACTTGAAACTTTAGCTTCAACTTGGAGCACAGGAAGGCTTTACAAAGAAGGTGCAAAACTTGTTCTCGCTGGAGCTAGTAATGCAGGTAAATCCTCTCTTTTCAATCTTCTTTTGAAACAAGAACGTTCCATTGTATCTCCTGTGGAAGGTACTACTAGAGATTTTATAGAAGCAGAAGCTGAATTAAATGGAATTCCTGTAAGACTTTTTGATACAGCGGGGCTTAGACTTAGTACAAATGAAATTGAAATTGAAGGTATAAAAAGAACCCGACTTTTGATTGGTGAAGCTGATCTTATTGTTTATCTTGTAGATTCTGTAAGACCTGAAGAAGAATATAAACAACTTAAGGCAAAGCTTGAGTCACTTTATTCAGATAGAAAATTTTTATTTGTTTGGAATAAAGTTGATCTTGATTCTAAATTTCATATCCCTGAAGGGTTTGAAAGTCTAAGTGTGAATGAAGGATTGGGCTTTGAGGGATTAATAAGTAAAATAATTACAATCCTTAAAGGTGACAATTTCATTAACGAAGAAGACCTTGATGGAAAGGTTATTATTGAAAGTGCAAGACAGCATGAATTGCTTAAGGAAGCGGTGATTTCTTTGAAAGAGGCATTAAATCTTGAAAATAAAGGTTATCCTTTAGATGTAATTACCATTGAATTACAGAATGCAATGAATTCTCTTGGTTTAATAAGTGGAGAAGTTACTAGTGATGACATCCTTGATAAGATTTTCAGCGGATTCTGCGTAGGTAAATAAGAGGAAAAAAAATGGATTATGATGCTATAGTAGTCGGTGCGGGACATGCTGGTATTGAAGCGGCTTTGGCCATTTCAAGAATCGGCTTTAATACTCTTTTGGTGACACAGAATCTTGATGCCATAGGAAGACTGAGCTGTAATCCTGCTATTGGAGGGTTGAGCAAAGGAAATATTGTAAGAGAAGTTGATGCATTAGGTGGAGAAATGGCCCATCTTATTGACTCAACGCTTATACAATATAGAATTCTTAATCGAAAACGAGGTCCAGCTGTACAAGCTCCAAGAGCTCAAGCTGATAAGTTTTCCTACTGTCGCTTGGCTAAAGAAACTTGTGAAAACCAAAGCCATCTTGATATTTTTATGGATACAGTTGTTGATCTTATAGTTGATGGGTCAAAAAAGAAAGTTATTGGAGTAAAAACCAAAAGAGGCCATAATATTTCTTCAAAAGCCGTTGTTATTACCACTGGAACTTTTATGGAAGGTAGGATTTTCATTGGTGAATTTGATGCTCAAGAAGGTCGTTTGGGTGAAGAAGCTGCATTAGGACTTGGAACATCTTTAAGACGGATGGGCTTTCAACTTGGAAGATTGAAAACTGGAACCCCAGCCAGAGTAGATTATAATTCTCTTGATTTTGGTAAAATGGAAAGACAAAATGGTGATGAGGAAATTTTTCCTTTTAGTTTTTCTCACTCTAAAATTGAAAAAGAGCAAATGCCCTGTTGGATAACTTATTCCAATGAAAAAACTCATGAAATTATTCGTAAAAACATAAAAAGATCTCCTCTTTTTGGAGGTAAAATTTCGGGTAAAGGCCCTCGTTATTGTCCTTCAATAGAAGATAAGGTAATGCGTTTTCCTGATAGAGAACGACATCAAGTTTTTGTTGAACCTGAGGGAAGTGGTAGTTGTGAAATGTACTTAAATGGACTTTCTTCCTCTCTTCCAGAAGATGTACAAAATGATTTTATACATTCCGTGGAAGGACTTGAAAAAGCTAAAGTAATGAGGCCTGCTTATGCTGTTGAATATGATTTTGTCTTTCCAACCCAGCTCTATGCCAGTCTAGAAACAAAATTATATGAAAACCTTTTCATTGCAGGCCAAACAAATGGAACTAGTGGTTATGAAGAAGCTGCTTGCCAAGGGCTAATGGCAGGAATTAATGTTTGCCAGAAACTTAAGAGTGAAGAACCTTTGATTTTAGGAAGAAGCGAAGCCTATATTGGAGTTCTTATTGATGATCTTGTTACAAAGGGAACAAAAGAACCCTATAGAATGTTTACTAGTCGTGCTGAATATCGTCTAAATTTAAGACATGACACAGCTGATGAACGACTAACAAATAAGGGATTTGAAGTTGGTTTAGCTTCAAAAGATGCACTTGAAAGGTTGGATGAAAAAAGGAAAAAAGTTGATACAGTTATGACTTTATTATCTTCTCATAAAGTTAATTCTCAAAATGCTCTGGAAGCTTTGAAAAGACCGGAAATAACTATTGAGTCTTTAGAAAAAGATATTCCTCAATTATCCGATTTTTCTCTTGATTTGAAGAGTCTTGTTGAAAATAACGTAAAATATGCAGGCTATGTAAAAAGACAGGAAAGACAGGCTGAAAAGTTCAATAATATGGAAAAAATAAAAATTCCTAAAGACTTTGATTATGATGGGTTAAAAGGCCTTTCTTCTGAATCTAGGGAAAAACTTAAAGCAATTCTTCCTCTTTCAATAGGTCAAGCTTCAAGAATAAGCGGGGTAAGGACTAGTGATATTGCCCTTTTGATGGTTTATATTAGGAGAAGAAATGGAAAATAGTTTATTAAAAGAAGGACTAAAGCTAATGGGTTTAGAGTTTTCTGAGCTTCAAATCAACAGTCTTGAAAAGTATATTAAAGAACTTGAGCTTTGGAATCCTTCTTATAAACTAGTTTCTTCAAATGATAATAGTATAACGGTTAATCACATACTCGATAGTCTAAGTGGGCTTAAACAAATACAAGAAACTAGTGCTACCTTCAACAAAAAGACAACTATAGCTGATCTTGGCAGTGGAGCAGGACTTCCTGGAATTCCACTGGCCATTGGTGATAGAGATGATGATTTTTTTCTTATTGAAAGAATGAAACGTCGTGTAGGATTTTTGAAAAACCAAATTCTTCTCTGTGGAATTTCAGATCATGTTGAAATTATTGAAAGCGATTTAAAAAAAGTCGAG
>JBAYZQ010000128.1:0-6527 GCA_041672385.1 Sphaerochaetaceae bacterium
GCTTATTTTTTCAGCAGATCCTGAAACTCCAAAACCAGCACAATTTATAATTATTCCCAAATCTTTAATTTTACTTTTTAATTTCTCTAAGGAGGAAAGGTCTGTTACATCAGCCTTAAAATAGGTAATTGATCCATTAGGATAATTAACTGTTTTTTCTTCAGCACTTCTAGATATTGCGTAAACAATAAAACCATTTTCAGCAAACAAAAGAGCAGTTGCCTTTCCTATGCCACTGGTTGCACCTGTAATTAATACTTTTTTTAAATAGGGACTTTTCATAACTCAAATTGTAATAAGTTTAAGCTTAAGTGTGTAGACTTAATAAGTATAAATTTTAATAAATTCATAACAAACATTGACTTGTAAAATAAGCCCTTGTAGTATAATAAGAATGTAGGTGGATTCAAAAATCTTATATTATAGTTAAGAGGAAGAAATTATGAAAAAGTTATTAACAATTTTAGTAGTTTTATTTGTAACAGTAATTTCAATTTTAGCTGTAGAACTAGAGGAAAATACAATAATATTGAGTACAATCATAACGGAATTAAAAGACTATGAATTTACCCTTACTGAATTGAGTCCCTCTACTAATTATAATTATGATGCATCAGCAGAAGGAAAAGCAAATTTTAAAATTAATTCTAATTCTGTAGTAAATTTTAATTTAGCTCCAGATTTGATTGATATAGCTATTACAGTAGGTCCTTGGACAATGATAGGAGAGACAGCAGGATCCAATGAAGTCACTCTTCAAAGTGCAACTCTTTCACCATCAGAATCAAGAGCTTCTGTTAATAGTTTTAATAATGGTTTCTCAGTTAACTTTACTTCTGGATATAATTCAACATTTGAAATAGGAACCTTCTCAGTAGGCTGGTCTGACCAACCCACTTTAGCAGCAGGTGAATATACTTCTAATGTCACAATTTCCTACACACAAATTTAAAATCAAAAACATTCAATAAAACTTCTTAGGCATAAATTTATATGTCATAAGTTTATAAAAAAAATATTATTTATATATATATAAATGATAATGTATTTAGAATTTAGCGAAATGTTATGTCATATGGTATAAAGATGTCATAAGTAATAAAATAAAAATTGTACTTAACTACTTTAAAATAAACAAATTAGTAAATGGCGTATGAAAAAATTAAAAAAAATAAAAAAATAATTTAAAAACTATTGACATAGGAATAGACTTTCTTTATTATAATAAATGTAAGAGATGAACAAGAACTTACAAATTTACTTTTAAAGGAATCAAATTATGAAAAAGACATTAACAATTTTAGCAGTTTTATTAATAGCAGCATTTACCGTTTTCGCAGTAGAAGGAAATACAATAACATTAAATTCAACAGTTTCCGCAGATATTGATTATTCATTTACACTAGCTGAAACTAGTACAGGAACTTACGATGCTGCTGCTGCCGGATCAGCAAGTTTTGAAGTTACATCAGATGAAAGTGTGAACTTCGCTACTAATCCTAGTGCCATTACCATAGCAGTTTCTGTAACACCATGGACTGGAACAACTTTAGGTGAAACAAATACACTTACACTTGGAACTTTAACATCAAGTAATACTATTGTAGGAGCATCTAGTTCAGAATATTCAGTTGATTTTGGAGCAGGTTATACAGACACTTTTGATATTGGAACTTTCTCAGTAAGTTGGCCAGCAAAAACTACTTTAGCAGCTGATTCATATACAGCAACAGTAAAAATTGCTTATACACAAATATAAAACAAAACTTAAGTAAGTTAGATAAAAAGATCCTAGTCTTAAAAAGATTAGGATTTTTTTATTGGAAAAAAAACATTAATTTTGTTTCAAACATTTGTGTGTGATTTTATAGGGTTTTATTCCGTGGTTTTTTTTAAACTTAGCTTTTCATTAATAACGACAACATGCTATGGTAGCTATTATATATGGTTGGATGAGGTCTTATGGGAATAAAACAAAAATTTGAAGGTTGGATTCATGTAATGTTGTTTTTAATTACCATTATTTGGGGTTTTAACAATATTGCGATGAAAATTGGTTTTCAGTATCTTACTGCACCACAGTTTAATGGTGTTCGAATGTTGATGGCCTTTCCTTTTATGCTTTATTTTGCCTTTTGGATGCCAGGAAGAGTTCCTTTTACAAAACATGATTTTTTGGGGATAGTTGGACTTGGTTGCTTAGGATTAGGTTTGTTTCAAATATTATACCCCATTGGTATTGATGGGACATCAGCTTCAATTGGTGGTATTTTAATGGCTACTATGCCAATTCATGTGGTAATTCTTTCATTAATATTTCGTTTAGAAAAACCTGGATTAAAATCTTTCTTTGGAATTTTTCTTACAATAATTGGACTTGTATTAATTGCTTTAGCTTCTCATCAGCCTGAGGTTGCAACAAAAACAACTTTAAAAGGAATTATATTCGTAGTTGTAGCTGAATTTGGATATGCAATCAATACCACTTTCTTAAGAATGTATATGAAACGTTATCCTCCATTACAATTAACAGGTTTATCTATGGCAGTATCTGTTATAGTCTATTTGATATTTTATTTCAAAGATATGAAAAATATAGTGATTTCTGAGGTAAATTCAATAGCTTGGTATTGTGCTTTATATTCAGGTTTCGTTGCATTTTTGTTGGCAAACATTTTATGGAATTATGCAGTAAAACATCTTGGTAGTACAAAAGTTTCAGTTTATGGGAATTTACCACCAGTGATGGTAATTATTTTGAGTGCAATAATATTTCATGATGTATTAAGTTTTACACAATTGGTTAGTGGTGTGATTATACTAATAGGGGTTATATTAGTGCAGATGCGTAAAAAAGATCAAACTAAGACTATTAAAGTGCAAAAGGCAATGGTCCAAGATAAAGTTTAAGAATTATTAGATTACAATTAGTATTGACTCTTGTGCCTTTGTTTACATTCTAATAACGGTGTTAAAATTGAGTGTTCATTGACAGTTATTTCTAATCAAGGTAAAATTATACTAGAGAATAAGGAGATGTTTATGCTATATGATTTTGAATATTATACTCCAACAAAAGTGGTTTTTGGAGACGGGGCTGAAAAGAATGTTGGAAAACTTATTAAAGAACAAAATGCAAAAAAGGTATTGATTCATTATGGTAGTAATTTTGCAGTAAAATCTGGATTAATTGATAGAGTTAAAGAAACTCTAAGAGAGTCCCAAATTGAATTTGTAGAACTTGGTGGAGTTGTACCAAATCCACGTTTAAGCCTAGTTCGTGAGGGTATTAAACTTGGTAGATCTGAAAAAGTTGATTTTATTCTTGCCGTTGGTGGTGGTTCAACGATTGATAGTTCTAAAGCTATAGGTTTTGGATTGGCTGATGAAGAGGGGAAAGACGTATGGGATTTTTATGAGAAAAAAAGAACTGTTAAAGATTGTATTCCTGTTGGAGTAATTTTAACTATTGCTGCGGCTGGTTCAGAAATGAGTAGTGGTTCAGTAATAACTAATGAAGACGGGTTTTGGAAGAAATCCGCAGGAAGTCAAAAAGCAAGACCAAAATTTGCAATAATGAACCCAAAACTTACCACAAGTCTTCCAAAATATCAGACTATGTCAGGATGTGTAGATATTATGATGCATACTCTTGAAAGGTATTTTACAAAAGCGGGTGCATCAATGATGGTAACCGATCAAATTGCTGAAGGAATACTTAGAACAGTAAAGGCCAATGCTTTAATTTTAAACAGAGATCCAGAAAATTATGAAGCTCGAGCAAATGTAATGTGGGCTTCAAGTCTTTCTCACAATGACTTAACTAATTGTGGAAATTCCAGTAGAGGAGATTGGGCTTCTCATAATATGGAACATGAAATTGGAGGATTATTTGATGTTGCTCATGGAGCGGGTCTTTCAGCTTTATGGGCTACTTGGGCACGTTATGTATATAAAGAAAATTCAGCTAGGTTTGCACAACTTGGGTATTCAGTATTTTCATTACCTTCTTCGGGTGATTTTGAAAAAGATGCCTTAACTGCAATTGATGCCATGGAAGATTTCTTTTCTTCAATTAGTATGCCTATTAACTTGAAACAACTTGGAGTTTTTCCAACAGAAAGTCAGATGAAAGAAATGGCAAGTAAAGCTACAAATGGTAATAAAAATAATACCATTGGAGATATGAAAAAATTAGATGAAAAGGATTTATATAATATTTACAAGTTAGCTTTGGGAGAATAGGGTAATATATTCATTTATGGGTGTCATCTCCTTGATTTGGTTATTAAATCTTAGAGTTTGACACCTTCTTTGTATATACTGTTTTTTTAAATCCCACCTAAAAGTTTTTTGAGCCAAAAAAATCCTGAAATTAATCAGGATTTTCTATAGGCGATATTAGATTTGAACTAACGACTTCAACGATGTCAACGTTGCACTCTCCCACTGAGTTAACCGCCCATATGCTAAGTTAAAAACTCAGCATGTAGAATTTACAAAATATTCAATTTTATGTCTAGTACCTTGATAATAGAAATGGTCATTGTCTTATCAAAGGCATGCTCATACACCTTGGACCTCCACGTCCTCTGGAAAGTTCACTACTAGGAATTTCAATTGTTTCAATATTAAAATGGGTTAAAGATTCATTAGTAACAGTATTCCTATCATAAACTATTACTCGTCCAGGCGAAATGCAAAGTGAATTTGAGCCATCATTCCATTGTTCTCTTTCAGAAACAACCATATCAAGTCCACCACATTGTATAAAAGTAACTTTATCTACTCCAATTGCTTTAGCTAAAGTTGTAGCAAGGGGTTCTTCTAACAGTCTTACTTTGAAATCATTTTTACTTGGAGTTAATTCAAAAGTAGTAAGATTTTTAAGAATTCCTGGGTGAATCAAAAACTTATCGGTATCTACTTGCGTGAATACTGTATCAAGATGCATAAAGGTCCTTAAATTTGGAATGTTGATTGCAATAATTTTATTAATTTCACTTGATTCACTTTTAAAAATATTAGAAGCAAGTAATTCAAGACCCTCTGGACAGGTTCTTTGGGAAAGACCAATAGCTAACACGTGTTCATTGAGATTTAAAATATCTCCACCTTCAATATGAAAGGGAAGGTTGTTATCATAAAAATGAGGAGTATCTTTGTATTCTGGATGATATTTAAAAATATATTTTCCATAAATTGTTTCTCGACATCTCGTTTCGCTGTACATTCTATTAATGCTAACTCCATTTCCTATGATTGCAAAGGGATCTCTAGTGAAATAAAGATTTGGAATTGGATCTAAAAGAAATCTTGAGTTTTGTTTTACTAATCTAGCAAGTGGGTTTTTTGAGCTAGAAACCTCATTTATTTTTACGCCACTCATACTTTTAAGAACGAGATTTCTATTATCTTTTATTGAAGAAAGGAATTCTCTTAATTCATCTTTATTGTTGATTGCTATATTTCCCCCTTGATCAATAAATTCTTCAATAAACTTTTTTTTAATATCAGAATCCTGGTTTAAAGTTTGAGTTACAAGATCAACTAGGTAAATCGGTTCAATATTATTTTCTTTTAGAATTCTTGCAAAGTTGTCATGTTCTTTCTGAGCAGCTTTTAAAAAAGGGATATCATCAAATAGTAAACGTTCTAAATAATCCGGAGTTAGTTGTTCTAATTCATTTCCTGGCCTATGTATCAGTACTTTTTTAAGCGAAGTTATTTCGCTTTTTACATTAACACCCAAAATTTACCTCCAAAGAAAAAATAATTACAACTAAGGATACATAAGATTTTTCAATCTAACAACCTTATTTTATAATAAATCACTCAAAATGGCATAAATACTATACTTTATTTTTGATATTTATTAAGTTATTATATAAAACAAAAGAGGTACTTTAATGGCAACCAGTAAAACCGTAAATAAAAATGTAATAATTCTGTTAGGAGTTATGGCAGCAATGGTAGGAGTCTTTTTTCTTCCAATTTTAACTATTAGTAAATCCATAATTGTATTAATAATAGCAGTGGGATATCTTTATTCAAGACGACCTTATATTTATTTTGTCCAAGGGGCAAGAAACCTTCAAAAGAATGAAGACAAAGCGTGGCGTTATCTAAAAAAAGCCATTGAAACAAATATTCCTTCCGATCAAGCAGTTCTTATTGGAAGTGCCTTTATTCAACAAGGAGATGTTGAATATGGACTTTCAATACTAGAAAAGATAATATCAGAAAACAAAGGTAAAAATGTTGCAAATATCGCAGGTGTTACTGCTTCTATGGGATATTGGAGACAAGGAAATATTGATGAAGCAATAAAGATTTTGCAAAACATAAAGAAAAATGGTTACGAAGATGATAATTTACTAATTAATCTTTGTACTTACTTGCTTGAAAAGGGTGATTTAAATGAAGCTAAAAAGATAATCAAGCATTCTGAAAAGAACGAGGGAACTTTAACAAGTGGAATGCTTGATAACAAACTTTGGTACCTTCTTCAAAAAGAAGACTGGGAA
>JBAYZQ010000129.1:0-6408 GCA_041672385.1 Sphaerochaetaceae bacterium
CTTGTTGAAACAGCTTTAAACGAATTCCAACCCGCAGTTAGAAAAGACGTAGCACGCTTTGTTGCAGAAATGTTAGTAAGGAGAGAAGAAAATGAATAGCAGTTTAAGAAACACAAGAACTTATATCGTATTTAGGTTATCAAGACTTAATATTAGCCAAACTAAAATGGCAGAAAGAACAGGCTGTACCTTCACAGCTTTAAACCAAACTATCAATGGTAAAAAAACCTATCCTTTAGTTCAACTAAAGCTAGCACAAGAGTTGGGATATAAAGATTGGCAAGCTTTAACTATGGCTGCAAACAAGTTTTCAACAGATATAGAGCATATATATTTAACTCTATCCAAAACAAACAAGGAGGAATAAAATGTGGATTCTTCCTAAAAGACTTGCTGAAATAGTAGGAAAAAGCTTAAGAACAATTCAACTAATGATTAAAAAAGGACAGTTCAAAACTCGCCCAATAAATAAAAAATCAGTGGAAATTTATATTCCATCTTTGCCTTCTGAATGGCAAATTCTGATTACAAAAGTTGGTGAATTTAAACAGCCGTTAAACGCTTTAACCGTACTATCTCCTCCAGCACAAATAGCAGCAATAACTAAACAATCTGATGCAGTGCTTTCAATTGGGTCAAAGTCTACCGCAAAACAGAAAAAAAGAATGCTTATAGCTCAACGAATTAAAGCCCGTCCTGCTGACATTTCAAAAACCGCTTGGGTTAAATCTGTTGCTTCTTATTTTGGAATTTCACAATCCACTGTAAGACGAATTGAAGCTGAAATAAAAGACTTTGGAGTGGTTGGAAAACCAAGGACCAAATCAACTTCTAGATCTTGGTCCCCTGAAGCCGTAGCTTATCTTAAAGGATACTGGGTTCAAGCAATTAAAGAAGTAGGAGAATGCTCTAAAACTACTGCCTGGAAAGCCCTTCAAATAGAAGCAAAAAATCAAGGTTGGTCTTTTGGTTCTCGCTCTGCTGCTTTTAACCTTTTGGGTGAAGTAGATCATCTAATGATTGCCTATGCCCGTGGTGGAAACAGAGCATTAGATAACTATTTCTATATTTCAAGAGATGCAAATGCTCTTCAACCAATGCAAATTGTAATTGGTGATCAACATATCTTTGACTGGTGGATAGTAGATTATGAAAGCGGAATCATTAGAAGACCCGAATGTTATCTCTGGGAAGATATGTGCACGAAGTTAATATATGGAATAGCTTTTGATGAAAAATATAATTCGGGAACTGTTAAAAAAGCTCTTAAATTAGGATTGTTTAGATTTGGAGCCTTCGATTGTACTTACAACGATAACGGTATTCCAGAATGTTCTAAAGCTATTAATTCAATTATTGACGATTTAATTTCCCTGCAGATGTCTGCTGTTGATATTTCAGAGTTATATAAAACCCCTGAAGGAAGTTACGTAGTAGTTGATGAAGATGGAGAAGTAATTGAATCAGCACGCTCCCAGGAAGAATGGAGACGGAAACATAGAAGAATATTTGCAAATGTAAAAAATGCAAAAGCTAAAGATATTGAACGTTTTTTCCGTTCTCTAGAAGTTCGACTTGATGCTAGACATCTTCCTGGACGTGTAGCAACTCCAGGAGCAAATGCAGCAGTTGACGAAGTAGAACGAGCAAGACTAATCAAGCAAAAAAATAACCATGAATTATTAACTATGGAAGAATTTGCAATGGTTGTTCTAGAAGAGTTAAAAGCTTATGAAAACACTTACCATCAATCATTAAAAATGACTCCTATGGAAAAACTTAAGCAAAAGTTTAACGCAGGTTGGAGACCAAGATATTTTGAAAGAGAAGTTGTTGATTTAATTTTTGCAGACCGAACAACTCGTAAAGTTGAAAGAGGCAGAGTAACCATTGATAACATTTCATTTATTGGAGAAGAAATGCAAATAAGAAATGGCAAATTTGCTGATGTTGGCCTCTGGAAATTCGATGGAAACACTATTGAAGTTAGGTTTAATAAATATGATATGTCTTATGCATATGCCGTAATTTCTGAAGGTGATATTCGTCCACTAAAGAGAGTTGAAACTGTAACGATGCTTGATGATCAAGCGATGACTGAGGCAATCGCTCTTAAACGTCGACAAATGAAAGTTGTACGTGAAGCTTTTCAAGAGTTATCAAAACCTATAGAAGGAATAATTTTAAAAAGCAAAGTAACTCCAAAAATAATAGCGGCAGAAGAAGTTAAAAAAACTCTTCCAGAAATAGTTGATGGCAATCTAAAAGAAGAAGTAACCAAACAAATACAATCTTCTACAATTCCAAAAGTCTTTCCATTGAAACCTCTTCACTCATCTCGAAGGGAACGGTATCAGTGGTGTTTGGACATGATTATTACAGGGAACATTCTTCCCAAAGAAGATCAACAGTTTATGGCTGGTTATGAGAAGAGTGAAGAATATGAAACAGCAAATTTTTATTGGGAAAATTATAAAAAATTAGGAGGAACAAAATGAAATTAACATTAGCAGAAGCCTTAGAAAAAACAGGTTTGTCATTAAGGGATGTAGGAGATCTAGTTGGACTTAGTAAAAGTGCTATTTCTAGGATAAAAAACCATTCTGGTTATCCAAATGAGGCCAACTGGGAAAGAGTCATAATTAAAAAAATGGTTGATCAAGGAATTCTTCCAGAAGATGTCTTGGAAAAAGAAGAAAAAGAATCTGCAGAATTAAAAGTTGATCCTGCTGCTTTTATTCCTACTCAGAATGTAATAGCAGTAAACTCTCTAGCTAATGGATTGCTAGATCCAGCAACAACCCTTAATTCTTCAATTGGAATGGTTACAGGTTCTGCTGGATACGGAAAAACAACAGCTATTAAACACTTCGTTGTTGAAAATCCACAGGCGGTTTACATCCTATTTATGGAAGGATATTCCCTAACGATGTTAGTAAGAAAAATAGCTCTGGAACTGACTGGATTCTCTCAGAGAACGTTCGATAGAAACTTGGCTATTATCAAGGAAGCAACAAGCATTTATCGTCATCTAATTATTATAGATGAAGCAGACAGAATTCCTTTGAAAATTTTAGAATCCTTGAGAAATATTAATGAATACTGTGGATCTCCTATTCTTCTGGTAGGAGAAAAAAATCTAATTGCAAAAATGGAATCACTTCCCAGATTAAGAAGTCGTGTCAGAAAGCCTGAAATTAACTTTAGGCCAATTAACACTGTTGATGTAGCTACCTACTATCAGATAGCAGTTGGTTTAGATATTTCAGATAGTTTAGAAGTTTGTAAAACCCTCCTAAATTGGGCAGCTAAAGACTTCAGAACTCTGGTTAACGATGCTCAGCATATAGTAACCACACTAAACACTACTTCCGTTACAGAACTAACAAAAGAGGTCCTCAATGCATACAAACCATATAGATAAAATAGCCCTTTCTTCAAAAGAACGTTCAATGTTATTTAACACCAAAGTTGTTTCTGTTCAAATTCAAAGATATATAGAAGCCAAACAATCCGTAACTTTAAAAAACTTAACCGATGCTTTTCCTGAAATAACAGGTAGAGAAATGTACAACAGAGTTAAAAACCTTTTTGACAGAGGCATAGTTAAAAGAGATGGCAACGTGTTTTACGCAACCTATGAAGTAGATCCAAAGGGATCTAAAAGCGACAGTGCTTGGAGAGCTGCTAGGCTTCTCTCAGCTTCAAGCTTTACTCCTGATCAGCTAGCATCGCTAGCCAATATAAATAGAGAACACTCAGCAACTCTTTGCAGAACGTGGAAGGAAGCAGGTTTCCTTGTAAAAATTGGCCAAAAAGGAAGAAGAGTTCCTATTTATAAAATGATAAGCAAAGAAGTAATAAGGCCGGTTATAAAACAGGAGCGTAAAAATGGATAGAAAGTCTTTGCTAGCAGTTATTCATATAGCAAAAAATAACTGTTTTGCATGTGAGAAATGCGGAGCTCTTACTTTTCACGAACATTGTTCATTTTGTCAGGAAAGTAAATTGAAACCTTTAACTGAAAAACAGTACAAAAAAATTATAAAAACTGTTTCTGGCAAGGAATCTTGTTCTTTGCTTTCAGATATCCAACTATCAAAAGTTATGGATGTCTTTAATAAGGCAGGTTTTAAAGAAGAACATCCCTATGTCTCCCCAAAAAAAGAGCTGTATAGGGAACGAAGAAGGGTTGTAGCCTCAATTCAAATTAGAGCTCCCGTAGTTTTAGGTGAACATTGGAAGCAACGCCTGGACGGTTTTATTCGTACCCAAGTGAACAGTGATCGCCTTGAATGGTGTGACATGAAAGAACTCCGTAAGATTTACGGATGGATAAATAGAACTGATAAATACAGTAAAAAATAGGAGAAAATTATGAAAGAAATTGTAAATGGAACAATCTATTACAAGGATGCAAAAGGAAATTTGATTCCAGAAGATTTTGTAAAACCTGTGGATCAATTAAGAGATGATTTGATTGAAAGGATAATCAAAAAAACAACTGAGATTAAAGAAAACATGGAAATCACTAAAAAAGGGATTCTGGAAGATATTGAAGCTTTCATGGATATTTCAGCTGCAGAATATGGAATTAAAATGGGAGGAAAGAAAGGGAATCTGACCCTAACTACTTTTGATGGCCAATACAAGGTTTCTTTGAAAGTGTCTGACCGCCAAAGCTTTACAGAAGGAGTTTATTTAGGTAAAGAAATTATTGATAAATGTATAGAACGTTGGTCCAATGGAGCCAATGCCAACTTGAAGATTATCGTAAATCAAGCCTTTCAATTAAACCAAAGCGGAAAAATGGACATTGTTAAAATCTTAAGTTTGAGAAAGCTTGATATTAAAGACGAAGAATGGAAAAAGGCCATGGATATTATTTCAGATTCCATCCAAGTTGATATGACCAAAACCTATTTTCAAATTTACAAACGTAATAAAGAAGGTGTTTATCAACACGTCAATTTGAACTTTTCGGACATGTAGAATGAATCAACCTTTTTTATTTAAAATTTCAGAAGCGCCTCAAAATAATTCAATAAAAGATGATCCAATTTTTTATTCAATTAAAGAGGTGTCTTCTCTTTTGAAGCTTTCAGAATTCCAGGTCTATTGGGCTGTTTGGAAGTACAGATTGGATGCTTTTCTGATAGCCGGTGAATGGCGGGTATCTTATCTTGCAATTTCTGAATATCTAGAAAACTCAAGGACAATTCAAAATCAATATATTAAGTTTTGTGACGCATTAAAAGCTAGAGAACTACCTGGGGTTTTGACAGCTAAAGAATTAATAGATAACGGTACTCCTTTGAAAGAAATTTCAAAATTTTTTCAAAAAAAAGGTGAATATGTTTCGTTCGACATAATAAAAAAAATATCTTTAAGAACTCTTCCTGTTCCATCTTGTGATGCAAAAGAAAGAGATTTTATTGATTGGTACAAACTCCAAGATTTAAGGCTTCCTTTTCAAACTTCAATCACAGAATGGGCTGATATTTTTAAGACTTCTCTCAGTGATTTAAAAGAAGATTTGATGTCCGATTCAACTATCGTTGACTATCCTGAGATCTTCTCTTATTTAGTAAAAAGAGAAGCTGTAAATCTTGAAGTATTTCAGAACAATAATAATAAAAAAGTTAATAATATTAAAGAAAAAGAAGAGGTCCAATTAAGCCTCTTTGAAGGACAATAAAATGGATAACATAATAGCTTTATTGATCTTTCAAATATTTATTATTTATGCTGCAGAAGTTGTAATTGTGTTGGTTGCTTTTGAAGCCTTATTAACACTTACAATAAAAAATCTAATAGAAAGGAAACAAGATGAAAACAAAAGATGTAAATAAAATACTGTATTTAGCAGGACCTATTTCAAAAGATAAAGAAGCTGAGATTAAGTTTTACAAAGCCCAGCATCAACTAAATGAAGCAGGCTTTTTAGTAATAAATCCACTTGAGATTAATCCTAAAACAACCTTCCCTGATTACGATCAAATGAACGAAGCTGACAAGGCTCTCTCTCAACTGAAGGCAGACATTTCAATCATGCTCAAATGTTATGGAGTGGCTACTCTTCCTTTGTGTGTTCCGAGCTCAGGAATGGCTAGGGAACTTCACTTGGCATACTCGTTAGGAATGAAAGTTATGCCTTTAGAATGGTGGATAAATAAAAAGCCAAAAAGATCATAAAGAAAAAGAAAATTGTTTAATAGGTTAGAGCTTTCTAGCCTATTTTTTTTGGTTTTAAACAGCTGTTAAACCAATAAAAAAGACACGATAAAACAAAAAATGACACGAAAAGACACGGAGAAATTGTCAAATTGAACTGGATTTTTGTGTCAAAACACTGGATTTTTTGTCAAAATTTTTTGGATTGTACAGAAGAATATGTCTTATCATTTT
>JBAYZQ010000130.1:0-6403 GCA_041672385.1 Sphaerochaetaceae bacterium
ACTGTAATTGGAGCAATGTTTGGTTGTTCAACTATTACAACTTTTGCTGAATCTGCAACTGGAATTGAAGAAGGTGGAAGAACAGGTTTAACAGCTATAATATTTGGTATTTGTTTTATCTTATCTATGCTCTTTGCACCATTATTTTTGATGATTCCATCTGCTGCTACAGGCCCAGCTCTTATGTTTGTTGGCTTTGGATTAATTCAACAAATAAGAATGCTTGACTTTGAAGATTTCTCAGAATCTTTCGGAGCAATTGTCATGATTTTGCTTCAAGCCTTTACTCAAAACATGCCAGTGGCAATTTCAGCAGGAATTATTACCCATATTTTTGCTAAACTTATCTGTGGAAAACATAAAGATCTAAATGTAGGTTTATATGTTTTAGGAATTATTCTCGTATTCTATTTCATTTTTGGAGTTTAACTCTATTTTCTAATTATTTAGGTCATTTCCTCTTTTTAGGATTTGACCTTATTTTTTTATAGTTTTATTCTTTAAAGGTAAAAGGATGTATTTATGATACCAGAAAAGTTAAAATTTGGTGATAAGATTAGAGTTGTTTCACCCGCTAGATCTTTAGCAATTATTAACCAAGAAAACCGAGAAGTGGCAAGGCAGACTTTCAATAAACTTGGGCTGGAAGTAACATTTTCAAAACATGTAGAAGAGATTGATGATTTCAACTCATCAAGTATTGCTTCGAGAATTGAAGACCTTCATGAAGCATTTCTTGATAAATCAGTAAAAGCCATATTTACAAGTATCGGGGGCTTTAGCTCCAATCAAATTTTAGATTATCTTGATTGGGATTTAATAAAAGCTAATCCAAAAATTCTTTGTGGTTTCTCTGATATTACTGCATTAAACAATGCAATTTATCATAAAACAGGTTTAGTTACCTACCAAGGCCCTCATTTTTCAAGCCTAGCAATGAAAAAAGGCCTTGATTATACCCTTCAATATTTAAAAAAATGTTTATTTGAAGACTCCCCATTTAAAGTAAAGCCTTCACCTGACTTTTCAGATGATCCATGGTTTTTAGATCAAGAAAATCGTAATTTTGAAACACATCCAGAAATTAAAGTTTTTCACGCAGGAGTAGTTGAAGGTAAAATTATTGGAGGGAACCTCTGCACCCTTAATCTTTTACAAGGAACTGATTATATGCCATCACTAGAGAACTCAATTTTATTTGTTGAAGATGATGATATGAGTGATCCACAAACCATTGATAGAGATCTTCAATCCTTAATCCATCAAAAGGGTTTTACAGGAGTAAAAGCTGTTGTATTTGGAATGTTTCAAAAGAAAACAGGGTTAACTGAAAAATTGTTAACTCAAATTGTTGAATCAAAAAAGCAACTTAAAAATCTAGTAGTTGTTTCTAATTTTGATTTTGGACATACAACTCCAAGAATAACTTTTCCTGTAGGTGGAACTGCTAAAATAGACAACTTGGAATTGACAATAATAAAACATTAAAGAGGCTAATATGAATAGTATTGAAAGAGTTGAAGTTTTTTCAGATACAATGAAATACTGCTTAAAAGGTTATTATTTTTTGAATGATAAAAAAATTACGATTAATCTTCCTTGCAAAAGTAAGGTTTATAAATCTTTTATAAATATAAAAAAAAGAGATAATTGTAAAAAAACAGTAGTAAAAGTTGTAAATGAAGATGTATTGCTAACAGCTTTAAAACTAAAAAATGAAAAACCAACAATCTTAAATATGGCAAGTGGACTTAACCCAGGAGGAGCCGTAGAAAGTGGCGCTGGATCTCAAGAAGAGTATCTATGTAGATGTTCTTCTTATTATTTATCTCTTTCACAATGTCGGCCTTATTACCCCTTAGAAAAGGATTTTGGTGGCATATATACTGAAGATGTTACTGTTTTTCGAGGTCCTGAGGAAAAAGAATACCCTCTTTTAAAAGACCCATTTTTAGTAAACATGATAGCTGTTCCGGCTATTTCAAACCCAATTGTTCAAAATGAAAAGCTAAGTCCATCTGATAATAGAAGAACAATTAATAAAATAAAAACTATATTTAACATTGCCATTGAGAACAATCAAGAAGTTCTTATTCTGGGAGCTTTTGGTTGTGGAGTATTTAACAACCCTCCATTAATAATAGCAAATCTCTTTTATGAAGTTTTAAATCTCGATGCTTATAAAAACGCTTTTTCTTTAATTGTTTTTGCAATTAAAGAAGATTCTAATAGTCCAAAAGGTGGGAATTATGAGCCTTTTAAGATAGTATTGTCCTAACTATGAAAGAAACCTTTATCAAAATTAACCAATACATAAAAAACCATATGTGGTTTATAGCACCTGCTGCAATTGTAACTGGTATTATCTTAGGAGATAATTTATCCCCTTATAGATACCTAGCTATTTATATTTTTTCTTTTTTAACTTTTACAGGTTCAATTGAAATGAGACTCACAGATTTTAAACGAATAGTCAAAAAACCACTCCCAATTTTTGTATTTATCCTTTATTCCCATATTATTCTTCCGGTTTTGGGATTCTTGCTTAGCTCTATATTTTTTAAAAACAACAAGGACATTATCCTTGGATATATACTTCTCCTTTCTGGTCCAGTAGCTATTGTCAGTTTTATTTGGTCTGATATTTATAATGGAGATGGAGCATTAAGTCTTTCAATGATAATTGTTGATACCCTAGTTACTCCAATATTAATGCCAATTATGGCTAAGATTCTTATTGGTGATTCCATAAAGATAAACATCGGAGGAATGATGGTTTCTCTTTGTTTTATGGTAGTAATACCTCTTATTCTAGGCTTATCCATAAATGAATTCAGCAAAGGAAAAGCAAAGGAGAATGTAGCTCTTTATCTTCAACCTTTTGGAAAACTTGCACTTTTCATTGCACTTTCTCTTACAATATCAAAAACCTCAAAGACAATCCTTTCTCTGCATTTCGAAGATACTTATATTCTCTTATTTAATATATCTTTAACCGCAATTGCTTTTGTACTGGGATATTACAATCAGTTCAAAATGATAGATGAAAAAGAAAGAATAAGCGTTGCTTGTGGAGTAGGTCTAAGAAACAACACTGTTACACTTATAATAGCTACCACTTATTATTCAAGTGTTACAGCCATTCCAATAATAGCTGGACTCCTTTTTCAACAATTTCTTGCCTCGACTTTTTGTAAGGAGCTTTTTAGCCATAACAAAAAGAAAAAACAATAACTATTCTAAAAGAACTATTGTAGAAAATGGAGGAAGAGTAACACTATTATTCTCTATTTTAACTTCTTCCCCAGTACAGGATATAACACCTATTTTTTTAGTATAATTAAGGTCTTCTATTTTAATAGTTTCTTCATTATCAAGATTATGGATAACTATATAACTACTATTTATATCTTCCATCTTATAAGCACATATCGAGGAACTAGAGAAATCTAGAGCTTTAAAAACCCCTTCACTTAAACCAGGGTTTTCATTCTTTATCTGGATGATTCTTCGATAAAACGAAAGTAAGGAATTTTGGTCTTTTGATTGTTCAGCTTCTCCTGCTTCAATTTCTCTAGGAACAGCTCCCTTGGGAGGGATACACATACCTTTGGTATTTTCTTTAACTGACCAGACAAATTGTGTCCTTTTATCTTCATCACTCGAGCTTCCACCTTTCATTCCAATCTCTTCTCCGTAGTAAACAAAGGGATTTCCCGGTAGTAAAAGATAAATCGAGGCTGCCATTTTAGTAAAGTATTCATTTCCACTTAAAGCTCCGGCACTTCTAGCTTGATCATGGTTTGTTAAAAAGGGTGCATCAATATTGACTGAAGATAATTTCGAATACCAAGACTCAAGGCGAGAGGAAAGCTCTTTTCCAGAAGAAGTACGGATACTACTTATTAAAAAACCTGTGCTTTGACTAAGAGGAAAATTAAAGAGACTTGGAAGGTTGCTTTCATATAATCTAAGAATAACTGATTCACTTTCCCAAGCTTCACCTACAAGATAAATATCTTCTTTCATAGTTTTCAAATTTTTATATAACCAAGAAAGAAACTCCACATTTTTTTCTTGATTACCCTCATAAAAATGCGAAACTGCATCAAGTCGGAAACCTGAAACTCCTTGATTAATCCAAAATTGACAAATTTTTAATATTTCATTTCTTACTTTTTCAGAATCCAAATTGAAATCCGGCATTGAAGAACTAAAATGCCCCTCATAATATTCATTAGAAACAGGACTTTTATGGTAACCAGATTTGTAAATAGGACTAAAATTATAATAATCTCGATAGTAATCATCATTATTACAGGCTGCAATAAACCAAGGATTTTGAGAGCTTGAATGATTTAAGGTAAGATCAATTATTAAAGCAATATCTCTAATTTTACATTCATAAGCAAGAGCTCTAAAATCTTCAATAGTTCCATAAGAAGGATCTACAGAATAATAATCTTGGACATCATATTTATGATAACTAGGGCTCTTCATTATTGGCATTAACCATATACCAGTAACTCCAAGGTCTTTAGAACTGTTACTTTTATTTAGGTAGTCAAGTTTTTCAAGAATACCCCGAAAATCTCCAACCTTATCTTGATCACTATCATAATAGGAAGGAACAAAGATTTCATAGAAAACTCTATTATCATTAACAACTGTGCCTTTTTTATAAAGGCTAGTTGAACTGCAACCTACTATCATTAGGACTGAAATAAAGAATAAGAATATAATGGAAAATTTCTTCATGTTATTAACCTTTAGTCGCCCCTCCGGTAACTCCCTCAACATAATAATTTTGACCAATTATAAACAAAATTGTTATTGGTATTGAAACTAGAACCGCTCCAGCACAGAAACTTGTAAACCAATTAAAGATATTTTCTCTTTCAAGCATTTTATAAAGTCCAACAGCAACTGTATATTTATCATAATTATCTTTCATTATTATTGAAGCAAAAATAAAATCAGCCCAAGGTCCCATAAAACTTGTTAAAGCTGTATATACTACAATTGGTTTTGAAAGAGGGAGTGTTATTTTCCAAAAGATTTGACTCTTTGTTGCTCCATCAATTGTAGCAGCTTCATCCAAAGCCCGTGGGATTGTATCAAAATAACCTTTGGCTATGAAATAAACCAAACAAGAACCTGCTGAATAAACTAAAATTAAAGAAATATGAGATTGGTACATTCCAAATATTTTTAATATATGATAAACCGCAATCATAGTAAGAAAACCTGGAAACATTCCAAGAATCAACCCAATATTCATATAACCCTTTCTAGCTTTAAATCTTAACCTACTAAAAGTATAACTTATCATCATTATTAGCATTGTAGAAAGCAAACATGTAAAGGTTGCTACCCAGAAGGTATTCATAAACCACTTTGGAAAATTAAAAAGACTAGTATCCTTAAAAAGATTTACATAATTTGAAAGAGTATATTTTTGAGGAAAAACAGTTGTAATCCAAGCACCTTTCTCTCCTTGGAAAGATCTTACTACCAACCAAAGAATCGGGAACAACCAGACAACAGCCATGACGGATAAAATAATATAAATTACAGCATTTGCTGTATTTTTTGAACGTTTTTGACTTCTTATCATTGAAATTGCTCCTCATTTTTTACTGAACTGGAAGAATTATAGACTATCAAAGACAAAACAGCAGATACAATAAAACACATAATTCCAATCACCGAAGCTAGATTATAATCTTGGTATTGAATAGTTAAGCTATATAGCCAAGTTACCAATAAATCTGTCTCCCCAGCTTGGTACAAATGCAACGATTTTGGGCCTCCTGTAGTGAGCAAATATATCACATTAAAGTTATTAAAGTTACCAACATATTGAGTTATGAGATAAGGGGTAGTAACAAAAAGAACATAGGGAAGAGTAATTTGGAAAAATCCTTTTACTGCACCTGCTCCATCAATTTTTGCACTTTCATATAGTTCAGAAGGAATGTTCATTAATATTCCAGTTGTTATTAGCATTGAGTAGGGAATTCCAACCCACATATTAATAATAACGCACATTCTTCTTGCAATTTTTCCATCCGTAAGAAATCTGATTGGATTTAGTCCCATATTTTGTAATACAAGATTAACAGGACCACTGTCTCCAAAAAATTTACTCATCATCAAAAGGCTTACAAATTGTGGAACTGCAATGGTAACTACAAAAATAGTCCTCCACATTTTCTTTCCTTTGATCCCTTTCTTATTTATCATAATAGCTAAAATCATTCCAAGAAAATAGTTTGAAAAGGTAGCAAAAAAAGCCCAAACAAAATCCCATTTTAATAAATAAAAGAAGGTGTGACTTTTCAATTGGTTTCCACCAAAAACATCTTTTATATTCTGAAAACCAACCCAAGTAAAAAGATTT